>JAFLEB010000077.1 GCA_017302075.1 Lysobacterales bacterium | reverse complement strand
GGGGGGCGTTTCGGGGCTGGGGCCGGAGTCGCGATGGCGGCCCGGGCCGCGCCGAGGATGCGCGCATCCAGCACCGGGCCAGGTTCGGTGCGGCCATGCAGGCGTGGCAGGCCGGCCGCCACGGCCTGTTCCTCGGCATCCAGCGGCGGGCGCGGCTGGCGGGTCATGCCGGCAGCCTCGCGCGGAGCTTGTCCATCGCGTAGCGCAGGCGCGACTTCACCGTCTCGCGCCCGACCCCGGTCACGTCGCCGATCTCCTCCAGCGTCAGTTCCTGTTCCAGCCGCAACAGCAGGACCTCGCGTTGTTCCACGGGCAGGTCGTCCAGCGCCAGCTGCAGCTCGCGCCGGCGCTCGAACTCGGACAATACGCGCTCCGGCGTGTCGGGATCGACAAGGCGGGCGGTGCGCAGGTCGGCGTCCTCGGGCGGCGGCGGGCGATGCTTGAGCGCGCGCCAGTGATCGCCCAGCCGGTGGTGGGCGATGGTGTACAGCCAGGTGGCGAAGCCGGCTTCCGGGGTCCAGCCGGCGCGCGCGGCGATCACCCGTTGCCAGACGTCCTGGAACAGTTCGTCGGCGAGGGCGTTGTCGCGCAGGCGGCGCAGCAGGTAGCGGTACAGCTTGAGGCGGTGGCGGGCGTAGAGGGCCTCGAAGGCGACGGCATCGCCCGCCGCGTAGGCGCGCATCAGGTCTTCGTCGCTGGCATCCGCCGTGTCCACGCCCGCCAGCCTAAGGCCGCGGGGCGGGGCGGGGAAGGGCGACATGCGCTGGGCTGCGGATCGAACGGCCATGCCCAAGGCCAACGCGCGAACGACTGCGGCGGGGTTGCCGGTTCCTGCGCCGGACCGCGTGGTCCGCAGTATGCTCACGTGCATGAACGGGGTGGAAGCCGTGCCAGCGCCGAGCAACACCCCTGGGACGTCCGAAGATCGCGACGCGGTCGAGCGTGCGCAGCTGCGGGCGCAACTGGAGGCAGCGGAACGGCGCATCCAGGCCCTGCAGCGGTCGGAACGCCTGCAACAGGCGCTCTACGAAATCGCGGACGTCTCGGCCGGCGACCTGGACACCCAGGACATGTTGCGGCGGATCCACGCCATCATCGGCGAACTGATGTACGCGGAGAACTGCTACATCGCGCTCTACGAAGGCGAACACGAGGCGGTCCGGTTCCTGTACTTCGTCGACCAGCACGATCCCTATGTCAACGACCCCGATGCCGACATCCCGGTGGCGGAGGGCGAGAACAGCCTGACCCTCACGCTGCTGCGCCGGGGCGAGCCGATGATGGGGCCCTCGACCCTGCTGCGCGAGCAAAGCGGCATCCCCTGGGACCGCGAAAACGGGCCCGACAGCGCCGATTGGCTGGGCGTGCCGATGCTGCGCGAGGGGCGCGTGGTCGGCGGCATCGTGGTCCAAAGCTATGAACGCCCGTCGGTGTATTCCGACGACGACCGGGCGCTGCTGGCCTACGTGGCGCAGCACATCCTGGCCGCACTCGACCGTCACACCGCGCGCGAGCGGCTGGAACAGCGGGTCGAGGCGCGAACGCGCGAACTCAAGCAGGCCAACCTGGACCTGCAGGCGGAAGTGCTCGAGCGGCAGCGGGCGCAGGAGGTGCAGCGCGCGCTGTTCCGGATCGCCGAACTCTCGATCGCGAGCGCCACGCTGGAGCAGTTCTACGCCGAGATCCACAAGGTCGTCGGCGGGCTGCTCTACGCGCGCAACTTCTACATCGCGATGCTGAGCGACGACGGCACGATGCTGGAGTTCCCGTATTCGGTCGACGAGCGGGACACCCTGCGCGAGGCGCGCGAGGTCGGCAAGGGGCTCACCGAGTACGTCCTGCGCAGCGGCAAGCCTCTGCTCGCCGACCGCGCGCGGATCCGCGCGCTTGAGGCATCGGGCCGCGTGCAGAGCCGGGGCGCGCTGGCGCATTGCTGGTTGGGGGTGCCGCTGCACCGCGGCGACCGGGTCGTCGGCGTGCTGGCCGTGCAGAGCTACGCCGCCGAGATCAGCTTCAGCGGGCGCGACCAGGAGTTGTTGACCTTCGTCGCCTTCCACATCGCCAACGGACTGGCGCGCAAGCAGGCCCAGGATCGCCTGGTGCAGGCGCATGCCGGGCTGGAGCAGCGCGTCAGCGAACGCACCCGCGAACTGGCCGAGGCCAATGCCGAGCTCATGGAGCAGATCGGCGAGCGCATGCGCGCCGAGCGCAAGCTGACGTACCAGGCAAGCCACGATGCATTGACCGGCTTGCCCAACCGCGCCCGCTTGCTGGAACGCCTGGGGCATGCGGTGGCGGCCGCGCGCGGTGACGGCGAAGCCTGCTTCGCCGTGCTGTTCCTGGACCTCGACCGCTTCAAGCTGATCAACGACAGCGTGGGCCATGTGGTCGGCGACGAGTTGCTGGTCGAGGCGGCGCGCAGGATCGTGGGCACGGTGCGGGCGAGCGACATGGTGGCCCGCCTCGGTGGCGACGAGTTCGCCATCCTCGCCGAGCGCCTCGATGGTCCGTCGATGGCGGAGGACCTCGGGCGGCGGGTGCTGGCCGCGCTTGGCGCGCCGGTCTGGATCGCCGGCCGCGAACTGTTCCCCACCGCCAGCATCGGCATCGCGATGTGGCACCCGCGTTACGGCAGCGGCGAGGACATGCTGCGCGACGCCGATGCCGCGATGTACCGGGCGAAGGGCGAGGGTCGCGACCGCTGCATGCTGTTCGACGAACAGATGCGCGCGCAGGTGGTGCGGGCACTGGACCTGGAGGCGGACCTGCGGCGCGCGATCAACGCGGATGCGTTCGAGCCGCACTTCCAGCCGATCGTGCGGATGCGCGACGGCGCGGTGGTCGGCCATGAGGCCCTGCTGCGTTGGCGCCACGAGACCCGCGGCTTGCTGGCGCCGGACGAATTCCTCGACGTCGGCGAGGACAGCGGGTTGATCGAGCAGGTCGACTGGCTGGTCTACGCGCGGGTGATCGCCTGCATGGCGCATGGACTCGAGGACGGTTACGTCGCGATCAACGTCTCGCCGCGGCACTTCCGCGCGCCGGGGTTCGGGCAGCGGTTGCTGTCCTTGCTCGACGAGGCCGGGGTCGCGCCATCCCGCCTGCGCATCGAGATCACCGAAGTCGCCTTGCTCGAGGACGCCCCGCGGGTGAGCCGCACGCTGGGCCTGCTGCGCGAGCGCGGCGTGCTCGCCCAGCTCGACGATTTCGGCACCGGCTTCTCCGCCCTGTCCTACCTCCACCGGTTCCCGATCGCCGCGCTCAAGATCGACCGCAGCTTCGTGTCCGACCTGGGCGGCCAAGCCCGTAGCGAAAGCCTTGCGGTGGTGCGCGCGATCATCGCGCTGGCAGACAGCCTCGGCATCGAGATCATCGCCGAAGGCGTGGAAAGCGAGGCCCAGCGGGCGCACCTGCTGGACCTGCAATGCACGTATGCGCAAGGCTTCCTGTACGGGCGCCCGGAGCCCCTGGCGCGCTAGTCCGCCACCGCGGTGGTCGGCGTGGCCTGCATCCCGCGCACCGCGTCCACCAGTTGCACGAACTCGGCGCGCTGGCCCCCGCGGTCTTCGCCGCGCGCCCCGCGCGCCAGCGCCGCAATCGCGTCCAGCGACCAGCCGTCCATCCGCATGCCGCCGCGCAGCGCATCGGCGAAGCCGGCGACCGCGGCCGCGAAGCGCAGCGATTCGCCCGGCGCGGCCTGCAACTGGTCGCGGCGGATGGGTGCCTCGACCAGCCGGCTGGCGCTGGCCTGCGGCAACTTGTAGCGCAGCCGCAGGTGCGCGATCTCCTCGCCGCGCGCGTCGCGTCGCACTTGCGTGGGCGAAGCGGGCGTGCCGGCATAGCGCAGCGGCGGCAGCCGGTCGACGCCGCTGCCGACCGGGGTGAGCTCGTACAGCGCGGTCACCTGGTGGCCGGCGCCGATGTCGCCCGCATCGACCTTGTCGTTGGCGAAATCCTCGTTCCTGAGCGCGCGGTTCTCGTAGCCGATCAGGCGGTACTCGGCGACCTGCGCCGGGTTGAACTCCACCTGGATCTTCACGTCGCGGGCGATGGTCAGCAGGGTCGACTGCATTTCCTCGACCAGCACCTTGCGCGCTTCCTGCAGGCTGTCGATGTAGGCATGGTTGCCGTCGCCGACGTCGGCCAGGCGCTCGGCCATCGCATCGTTGTAGTTGCCGTCGCCGAAGCCGAGCGTGCTCAGCGCCACCCCGGACGCGCGCTGGTCGCCGACCAGGGTTTCCAACGCCTCCTGGTTGCTGATGCCGACGTTGAAATCGCCGTCCGTGGCCAGCATCACCCGGTTCACGCCACCCTTGACGAACGATTGCCGCGCCATCGCGTAGGCCAGCTGGATGCCGGCGCCGCCGTTGGTGCTGCCGCCGGCCTGCAGGCGGTCGAGCGCGGCCAGGATCTCGCCATGGCGGTCGCCGGGGGTCGGCGGCAGGACCAGTCCGGCCGATCCCGCATACACCACGATCGACACCCGGTCCTGCGCGCGCAGTTGCGGGATCAACTGGGCGAAGGCCTGCTTGAGCAGCGGCAGTTTGTCGGGAGCATCCATCGAACCCGAGGTGTCGATCAGCAGCACCAGGTTGGCGGGCGGCAGGGTCGCCTTGGGCACGCCGTAGCCCTTGATGCCGATCATCAGCAGCTGGCGCGCGGGGTTCCACGGGGCGGGCGCGAGTTCGGTGGTCACCCGGAACGGCTGCCCGCGGGTGGTCGGCGCCGGATGCGCGTAGTCGAAGTAGTTCAGGAACTCCTCGGCGCGCACCGCGTCCGCCGGCGGGCGCACGCCCTGCCGCAGCATCCGCCGCACGTTGGCGTAGCTGCCGGTGTCGACGTCGATGGAGAACGTGGAGACCGGCTGGTCGCGGGTCCGGTGCACCGGGTTGTCGTCGCGATGTTCGTAGCGTTCGGTGTTCTCGATCGGTGCGAAGCCGGTTGGCGCGGGCGACATCGGCGCGACCATGCGCGCGGCCATCCGTGGCGCGGCGACGGACACCGTGTCCAGCGTGGCGGCTTCCGCGGCGGCAACCGGGGGAGGCGGGGGCGTGGGCGAGGCGCCGACGGCGATGGACTCGGACGTGTCGGCAACCGCCGCCTCGGGTGGCGCGGTGGTGCTGCAGGCGGCGAGCGCGACGAGGATGGCGGCGGCGAGGAACTGGCGTTGCATGGGTGTCTCCCGTGGCGTGGACGCCTCGGTGAACGCACCAGCCCGGCGAATGGGGTTGCGCTTCAGCCGCGCAGGACCATCAGGCGCTCCTCGGTCATGTCGTGGATCGCCCAGCGCACGCCTTCCCGGCCCAGGCCGGAGTGCTTGACCCCGCCGTAGGGCATGTTGTCGACGCGGAAGCTCGGCACGTCGCCGACCACCACGCCGCCGACCTCGAGCCGGTCCCAGGCGCGCATGGCATGGGCGATGCTGCCTGTGAACACGCCGGCCTGCAGGCCGAAGTCGCTGTCGTTGACCCGCGCCAGCGCGTCCTCGAAATCGTCGAAGGCCTCCAGGCATGCAACCGGCCCGAACGCTTCCTTGCGCTGCAGGTCGGCGTTGCGCGGCACGTCGCGCAGGAGGGCGGCGGGGAGCATGTTGCCGCGACGCTTGCCGCGCACCAGCGCGGTCGCGCCACCGGCGATGGCGGCATCGATCCAGCCATCGATGCGCCTTGCCGCATCCTCGTCGATCACCGGGCCGATGAAGGTGGCTTCGTCGCGCGGATCGCCGGCCTTGAGCTTCCTCACCGCGGCCGCGAGCTGCTTCGCCAGCGCGTCGTGGCGGTCGCGGTGGACCAGGATGCGCTGCACGCTGATGCAGCTCTGCCCGCTCTGGTAGTAGGCGCCGAACACCAGGCGCTCGACCACTTCGGCCAGCGGTCGGCCCGGGTCGGCATCGACGATGCAGGCCGCGTTGCCGCCCAGTTCCAGGGTCACCTTCTTGCGCCCGGCACGCGCCTTGAGGTCCCAGCCCACCAGCCCGCCGGTGAAGCTCAGCAGCGCGATGCGGTCGTCCTCGGCGAGCGCCGCGGCGTCCTCGTTGCTGCAGGGCAGGATCGAGAACGCGCCGGCCGGCAGGTCGGTCTCGGCCAGCACTTCGCCGATGATCAGCGCGCCCAGCGGGGTCTTCGCGGCGGGCTTGAGCACGAACGGGCAGCCCGCGGCGATCGCCGGGGCGACCTTGTGCGCGACCAGGTTGAGCGGGAAGTTGAACGGGGTGATGAAGCTGCAGGCGCCGATCGGCACGCGCCGGGTCATGCCGCGGTAGCCGCGGGTGCGCGGCGAGATCGCGAGCTCCAGCACTTCGCCGCCGATCCGCACCGACTCGTCGGCAGCGATGCGGAAGGTGTCGATCAGCCTGGTCACTTCGCCGCGGGCGTCGCGGATCGGTTTGCCGGCCTCGATGCACAGCGCCAGCGCGAGTTCCTCGCTGCGGGCCCGGAAACGGGCGACGCAGTGTTCCAGCACGGCGCGGCGCGCATCCGGCGGGAAGGCGGCCATCGCGGCCCGCGCACCGTGGGCGGCGGCGATGGCGGCGTCGATCGCCCCTGCGTCCGCGAATGCGCAACGCGCGACGCGCTCGCCGCTGAACTTGTCGACGACCTCCAGCGCGGTGTTCGCCTGCACCGGGCGGTTGGCGAGGTAGTAGGGCCAGCGCTTGCGCTTCAGGGTCGATGTCATGCCTCGGGCTCCTTGCCTTCCACGCGCAGGTCGAGGCGGCCGTCATGCAGGCGCGCCTGCAGGCGATCGCCGGCGGCGACCGCGTCGATGCCACGGACCACGCGGCCTTGCGCGTCCTGCAGGATCGCGTAGCCGCGCGCCACCGTCGCCAGCGGGCTGATCGCGTGCAGCGACCTGGCCAGCCCGCGCAACTGCAACGCGTGGTGGCGCAGCTGGTGGGCGAGCAGGGTCTGCGGCCGCCCGCGCAAGTCGAGCAGGCGTTCGCGCAGTCGCTCGATGCGCCGCCGCGGGTGGGTGGCGCGCAGCACGGCCTCGGCATGGCCCAGGCGCGCGCGTTCGCCCTGCAGGCGATGCCGCAGCGCATTGTCGAGGCGCAGGCGGGCCTGCATCGCGCGTTGCCGCAGTGCGGCCAGCCGCGCTTGCGGCCGCAAGGCCTGCAGCCGCAGGAAGGCGTGGTCGACGCGCTGCGCGCGCTGGCGCGCGGCCTGCGCGACGATGCCGTCGAGTTGCCGGTGCAGCGCCTGCAGCCGCGCGGCCAGGTGGGCGCGGTCGGGGACCAGCAACTCGGCGGCGGCGGAGGGCGTGGGTGCGCGCAGGTCGGCGGCGAAGTCGGCGAGGGTGAAATCGGTCTCGTGGCCGACTGCGGACACCACCGGCACCGGCGAGGCCGCGATCGCGCGCGCCAGCGCCTCGTCGTTGAATGCCCACAGGTCTTCCAGCGATCCGCCGCCACGGGCGAGCAAGAGCACGTCATGGCGGCCGCTGTCGGCGGCCCGTTGCAGCATCGCGCGGAGCTGGGCCGCCGCGCCGTCGCCCTGCACCGGGACCGGCAGCACATCCACCTCGACCAGCGGGAAACGGCGCCGGAGCACGCTGAGGATGTCGCGGACCACCGCGCCGGAGGGCGAGGTCAGCACGCCGAGGCGGCGCACGTGGGCGGGCAGGGGGCGCTTGCGCGCGGCATCGAACAGGCCTTCGCCCTCCAGCCTGGCCTTGAGTTGCTCGAACGCTCGGCGCAGCGCGCCCTCGCCGGCGTCCTCCAGGCCATCGCAGACCAGCTGGTAGTCGCCGCGCGCCTCGTACAGGGTCAGCCGGCCGCGAGCGACCACCTTCAGCCCTTCGCGCGGCACGAACGAGAGCCACTGGCTCTTCGGCCGGAACAGGGCGCAGCGCACCTGCGCGCGGGCGTCCTTGAGGGTGAAGTAGAGGTGCTCGGAGGCCGGCCGCGACAGGTTGCCGATTTCGCCCTCCACCAGCACCAGCGGGAAGCTGCCCTCCAGCAGGTCGCGCGCCAGCGTGTTCAGCTGGCTGGGGCTGAGGACGTGCGCGGATGACGGCTCTGGCATGTGCGCAGACTAAACTACGCGCCATGAGCAACGCGTCCATTCCCGCCGATCCATCCCCCGCCGACGACCAGGGGCGCTTCGGCTCCGCGCCGCGCCGCGCCACCCGCCAGGTCGCCATCGGCGGGGTCATGGTCGGCGGCGCCGCGCCGGTGGTGGTGCAGTCGATGACCAATACCGACACCGCCGACATCGCCGCCAGCGTGAAGCAGGTCGCCGAGCTCTGGCGCGCCGGCTCGGAGCTGGTGCGCCTGACCGTCAACAACCCGGAATCGGCCGCGGCGATCCCGCGCATCCGCGACAAGCTGGCGATGATGGGCGTGTCGGTGCCGCTGATCGGCGACTTCCACTACAACGGGCACCAGCTGCTGGCCGCCGAGCCGGCCTGCGCCGAGGCACTGGCCAAGTACCGGATCAACCCTGGCAACGTCGGCTTCGGCAAGAAGAAGGACACCCAGTTCGCGCAACTCATCGAGTTCGCCATCCGCCACGGCAAGCCGGTGCGGATCGGGGCCAACTGGGGCTCGCTGGACCAGGCCCTGGCCGCGCGCCTCATGGACGAGAACCACGAACGCGCGGTGCCGTGGGACGCCAGCCGGGTGCTGCGCGAGGCGCTGATCCGCTCCGCGCTGGATTCCGCCGAACGCGCGGTCGAGCTGGGCCTGCCGCGGGAGCGGATCGTGCTGAGCGCCAAGGTGAGCGGCGTGCAGGAGCTGGTGGCGGTGTACCGCGACCTCGCCGCGCGCAGCGATTTCGCGCTGCACCTCGGCCTCACCGAGGCCGGCATCGGCAGCAAGGGCATCGTCGCCTCCAGCGCCGCGCTGGCCGTGCTGCTGCAGGAAGGCATCGGCGACACCATCCGCGTCTCGCTCACGCCGGAGCCCGGCGCGCCGCGCACGCAGGAAGTGGTGGTGGCGCAGGAGCTGCTGCAGACCATGGGCCTGCGCGCCTTCACCCCGATGGTCACCGCTTGCCCGGGCTGTGGCCGCACCACCTCGGAGTTCTTCCAGGAACTCGCGAAGGTGGTGCAGGAGCATGTCCGCGCCAAGATGCCGGAGTGGAAGATCACCCGCCCGGGCGCCGAGAACCTGACCCTGGCGGTGATGGGCTGCGTGGTGAACGGGCCCGGCGAATCGCGCCACGCCAACATCGGGATCAGCCTGCCGGGGACGGGCGAGGCGCCGGCCGCGCCGGTGTTCATCGATGGTGAAAAGTCCGTCACCCTGCGGGGTGCGAACATCGCCAGCGAATTCATCGGGTTGATCGACGCCTATGTCGAACGGAAATTCGGGGCACCGCCTACCGCATGAGCCTGCCGAGGCCGCCGCCGCGCTCCGCGAGGATGCGCGCTTCGGCCTGGGGTTCCTGCGCGAACGCTGGCGACGGCTCCTGCTGCTGTTCGCGGGCCTGCTGCTTCCGCTCTGGGGCTTCGGCGCACTGGCCGCGGAGCTGCATGAAGGCGAAGCGTTCGCATTCGATGCGCCGCTGCTGCTGTTCGCGCGCGATCTGGCCACGCACGGCTTCGATCGCTTGTTCGTGGCGGTCTCGGCCCTGGGCTACGAATGGGGCGTGGTGCCCGTCGACCTGGCGCTGGTCGCCTGGCTGGGGCTGAAGCGCTGGAAGCGGGAGGGGTTGTTCGCCGGCCTCGCGCTGGGGGGCTCGGCGCTGCTCAACCTCGCGACCAAGCAGTGGTTCGCGCGGGAGCGTCCGTCGCTGTGGGCGTCGATCGCGCCGGAGGCGACCTACAGCTTCCCGAGCGGTCACGCGATGGGGTCGATGACCCTGGCCTGGGTGGCGGTGCTGCTGGCCTGGCGCACGCGCTGGCGGCTTCCGGTCAGCGTCGCCGCGGTGGCGTTCGTGGTGCTGGTGGGCATGTCGCGCATCTACCTCGGCGTGCACTATCCCTCGGACATCCTCGCGGGATGGTGCGCCGCCAGCGCATGGGCGGTCGCCTGCTACCTGCTGGTGTTCCGCGGATTGCGTCCCTGGCGGGAGACGGCGGTCAGTCGCTGACGCGCACGCGGTTACGGCCTTCGCTCTTGGCGCGGTAAAGGGCGGCATCCGCCGCGGCCATCAGGGCCGGGCGGGTGTCGCGCTGCGGCGCCAGCGCGGCCACGCCGATGCTCACGGTGATCCGTTGCGCCTCGCCGCCCGGCGCGAACAGGGTGCCTGCGACCGCCTCGCGCAGGCGGTCCGCAAGCAGGGCCGCATCGGCGGCCGTGCACTCGGGCAGCAACAGCGCGAACTCTTCGCCGCCGATCCGCGCGGCGACGTCGTCGTTGCGCGCATGCCGGCGCAGGACCGCGGCGACCTGGCGCAGGACCTCGTCGCCCCGGATGTGGCCATGGCGGTCGTTGATCGGCTTGAACAGGTCGACGTCCAGGATGCACAGCGACAACGGGCGCCCGTGGCGCATCGCGCGCGCGATCTCCTTGTCCGCCAGTTCGGCGAAATGCCGGCGGTTGCACAACTCGGTGAGCGCGTCGTGGGTGGCGAGCTGGTAGATCTCTTCGTGGTAGCTCGCCTCCACGCTGTCCTGGCTGATGAACTTGAGGATGCTCTCGCCGACCGTGACCTGGTCGCCGTCGACCAGCTCGCGTTCGCCGTGCAGCTTGGCGTCGTTCAGGCGGGTGGTGTTGGTCGCCCCGAGGTCGGCGATGCGGTAGGCGTCATCGGTCCGCCAGATGCGGCAATGGGCGCGCGACACGCTCTGGTGGGCGATGACCAGGTCGGCTTCGCTCGAGCGGCCGACCAGCACCGGCGCGTCGCCGATGTCCGCGCGCCGCCCCAGGCCCTCGCCATGGATCACGACCACGCAGGCCGAGCGCCGGGCCGGTCGCAGCGGCCCGGGGCTGTGCAACGTGCGTTGGGTGGTGTCGTACGGCGAATCCATGGCTGCTCGCGCGGTGGCGGGGCCAGTGTATAGCGCGTAGCGCGATGGTGGGCACGTAGAATCCGGCCAAGGGGGGGCGCATGGGACAGGACCGGCAGGACGACCAGGAACGGACCGCACTGCTCGAGACGCGCACGCGTCCCGCAGGCCAGGATGGCGATGGCGCCGCCGCGTTGCTGGCGCCGGGCATGCGCATCGGTCGTTACCGCATCGATGCCCTGGTCGGGCAGGGCGGGATGGGCGAGGTCTACCGCGCCGAGCAGCTCGAACCCGTGCGCAGGACGGTGGCGCTCAAGGTCTTGCGCGCGCAGACGCTCGACGCGCGGCACCTGGCCTACTTCGAGGTCGAACGCCAGTTGCTCGCGCAGATGCGGCATCCGGCGATCGCCCAGGTCTACGATGCCGGCACCACCGCCGAAGGCCATCCGTTCTTCGCGATGGAGTTCATCGAGGGCAGCCCCGTCACGCGCTTTTGCGAGGTGCACGCGGTGCCGCTGCCGCAACGCCTCGCGTTGCTGGTGCGGATCTGCGAAGGTGTGCAGCACGCGCACCAGAAGGGCGTGATCCATCGCGACCTCAAGCCGGCCAACCTGCTGGTCGACGACGTCGACGGGCGCGCGCTGCCGCGGATCATCGACTTCGGCATCGCCACCGCCAGCAGCCTGACCGAGGGCCGCGAGGTCGCCGGCACGCCGGCCTACATGAGCCCCGAGCAGGCCGCCGGCGACCAAGCGCTGGTCGATACCCGCAGCGACGTGTACGCGCTCGGCGTGGTCCTCAGCGAACTGCTGACCGGACATCGGCCGCTGTCGGCCGGGGAGACGGTCACCGACCAGGCGCGCACGCTGCGCCTGCCGTCGGAGCAACTGGCGACCTTGCCGCCGGACGAGGCCGGTCGCCTGGAGCACGCGCTGGGCCAGCCGTTGGCGCGGATGCGCCGGACCCTGCGCGGCGAACTGGACTGGGTGGTGGCCAAGGCCATGCGCCACGACCGCAACGCGCGCTACGCATCCGCGGCGGCGCTGGCGGACGACCTGCAGCGTTTCCTGGATGCGCGTCCGTTGCAGGCCGTGCCGGCCACCCGCCGTTACCTGCTGCGCAAGTTCGCGCAACGCCACCGCGCGGGCATGCTCGCCGCGATCGTCGCCTTGCTGGCCCTGCTCGGCGGGCTCGGCTTGTCCCTCTACGGCCTGTTGCAGGCGCGTACCCAGCGTGCGGTGGCCGAGCAGCGCAGCGCGCAACTGGAGCAGGTCGCGGCGTTCCAGCAGTCGATGCTCGAGGGCATCGACATCGAATCGATGGGCGCCGGCATGGCGGAAGCGCTGCGCCGCCAGGTGGCGGCGGCCGACCCCGGCGACCTGGCCGGGTTCGACAAGGGGCTGGCGCATGCCAGCCCGGCCGACGTCGCGCGCGGGTTGGTCGACCACGACATCCTGGCCGGTGCGGGGCGTGCGATCGACCGCGATTTCGCGGGCCAACCGCTGCTGGCCGCGGATCTCCGCGAGTCGGTGGCGCGCGTTCGCCAGGCCTTGGGCCTGCCCGCCGAGGCCGCCGCCGAGTTCGCACGCGTCGC
>JAFLEB010000076.1 GCA_017302075.1 Lysobacterales bacterium | reverse complement strand
ATCGTGCAGGTGCCCGGCGGCGACGTGGTGGAAGTGCAGGTCTCGCCCAACTGCCCGTTCGACGAACTCGGCCGGCGTTCGCTGGAAGCCGCGGTGCGCAAGGCCTCGCCGCTGCCCTACGCGGGCTTCGAACAGGAGTTCCAGCGTCGTCTGGTGTTGTGGTTCGAGCCCTCCGAGTAGTCCCGGTGTGGCAGGATTCACCTGGACGTACGCCGCTTGCGCCACAGTAGCCGGCGGTCCTGACGCGAGGGAATGCATGGCTCCGAACATCCGCACGCTGGTCACCACCGTCCTCCTGGCCGCCGCGCCGCTTGCCGGCGCGCAGCAGAAGGGCATGCTCGAGCTGGACGTGATCGGCGGGCGCGCGGCCGCGCTGCCGATTGCCGTGGTCCCTTTCGGCGGCGATTGCGGGGAAACCGATGTAGGTGGCGTGGTGCGCGCCGACCTCGGTCGCTCCGGCCAGTTCCGCGCGCTGGACGTGTCGCAGATCGTCGAACGCCCGACCCGCGGCAGCGAAGTCGCGTACCCGGCCTGGCGCATGCTCAAGCAGGACTTCCTGCTGGTCGGTCGCTGCGTGGCGGAGGGCGGTGGCTACCGCACCGAATACGAATTGTTCGACGTCGCCAAGCAGGAGCGCCTGCTCGGTTTCGCGCTGACCGCGCCGGCGGGGTCGATGCGCGACGTTGCCCACCAGATCAGCGACGCGGTGTACGAGAAGATCCTCGGTGTCCCCGGCGCGTTCTGGACCCGCATCGCCTACGTCACCTCGAGCGGCCTCGGCCGCGGCGCGCGCTACGCGCTGATGGTGGCCGACGCCGACGGATGGAACCCGCGCACGGTGGTGAATTCCACCGAGCCGCTGATGTCGCCGTCGTGGAGCCCGGACGGGCGCCGGCTGGCCTATGTCAGCTTCGAAGGCGGCAATTCCGCGGTGTGGATCCAGGACATCGCCAGCGGCTCGCGCGAGAAGCTCACCAGCTTCCGCGGCATCAACGGCGCGCCCAGCTTCTCGCCGGACGGCGGGCGCCTGGCGCTGACCCTGTCCAAGGGCGGCAACCCCGACGTCTACGTGATGGACCTGGGCAGCAAGCAGCTGACGCAGGTCACCAACCACTTCGGCATCGACACGGAGCCGAGCTGGAGCCCGGACGGCAGCCGCCTGTACTTCACCTCCGACCGCGGCGGCCGGCCGCAGGTCTACCAGGTCGCGGCCAGCGGCGGCAGCGCCACCCGGGTGAGCTTCGAGGGCAGCTACAACGCCAGCCCAAGCGTCTCCTTCGACGGCAAGAAGATCGCCACCGCGCAGGGCGCGGGCAACGTCTACCGCATCGCGCTGCTCGACAACAGCCTGGGCAGCCCGCGCTGGAGCATGCTGTCGCCGGGGTCGCTGGACGAATCGCCGAGCTTCGCGCCAAACGGCGCGATGGTCCTGTACGCGGCGCGCGAAGGCCGGCGCGGCGTGCTGTATGCCGTCTCCGCCGACGGTCGCGTCCGCCAGCGCCTCGTGCTGGCCGAGGGCGACGTCCGCGAGCCGGCCTGGTCGCCCTACCGCAAGCGTTGAGCCCCAACGGACACGCGCCATCACTTCCACGACGAGGACATCCGCATGAACGCCCAGACTCCCCGCATCGCCCGCTTCCTGGTCCTGGCCGTCCTGGCCAGCGCGGTCGCCGTCGGCTGCAGCAAGAAGGTCAAGGAAACCCCGCCGACCGACACCGCGCCGGTCGACAGCGGCGCCACCACCACCCCGATCGCCGACACCCCACGCCCGGGTGCCTATTCGCCGGCCGACCTCGACACCGACGCCTGCCTGCGCAACCGCGTGGTGTACTTCGACCTCGACCAGGACGCGCTGAAGCCGGAATTCCAGGCCGCCATGGCCTGCCATGCGAAGTACCTGCGCGACCGCCCGTCCGCGCGCCTGCGCCTGGAAGGCAATGCCGACGAGCGCGGCAGCCGCGAATACAACCTTGGCCTCGGCGAGCGCCGCGCCAACGCGGTGTCGTCCGCGCTGCAGGCCAGCGGCGGCAGCGGCAGCCAGCTGACCGTGGTCAGTTACGGCGAGGAGCGCCCGGTCTGCAACGAGTCGGGCGAATCCTGCTGGTCGCAGAACCGTCGCGTCGAACTGGTCTACAGCGCCAAGTGATGCGCACCCGCACCGCCGTCATGCTGGCCCTGGCGACGCTCGCGGCGTCGCCGGCGGCCTTCGCCCAGCGCGCCAGCCTGGCCGACCGCGTCGCCGCCCTCGAGGCGCGCGCCGCGGCGGACCAGGGCGCCACCGAGCTGGTCAACCAGATCGGCCAGCTGCGCGCGGAAACCCAGGAGCTGCGCGGCCAGATCGAGGTGCTCCAGCAGCAGCTCGAGCAGGCCAAGCAGGCCCAGCGCACCCAGTACCTGGACATCGATGGTCGCCTGAACCGGGTCGAGGGGGCGACGCCCGCCACGCCGGCCGCGACGATGGATGGGCCTGCGGCAGGAGCGCCGGTTGCGTCGGCATCTCCTGCACCAGCCCCCGCGGCGGTGGCCGGCAAGGGCGAGCGCGGCGCGTACGACCATGCCTTCGAAGCGCTCAAGGGCGGCGACTACGTGGAGTCCTCGCGGCGTTTCCGCGATTTCCTCGCCGCGTTCCCGGCCGGCCAGCTCGCGCCGAACGCGCTGTACTGGCTGGGCGAGAGCTATTACGTGACCCAGAATTACGCCCTCGCCGGCGACCAGTTCCAATTGCTGATGGACCGCTACCCGACCCACGACAAGGCCCCGGGCGCGCTGCTCAAGCTGGGCCTGGCCCAGCTGGGGCTGAAGCAGTCGGCACAGGCCGAGGCGACCCTGCGCCAGGTGGTGAAGCGCTACCCGGGCTCGGACGTGGCGCGCACCGCCGACGACCGGCTGCGCGCCATGCAACTGGCGGGCGCCCGTTAAACTAGCCGCATGGACGCAGTCGCCGATGCGGCCGCCGCATCGGCGGCCGCCCTCCAGCCCGACCGGCTGAAGCTCACCGAAATCTTCCTGTCCCTGCAGGGCGAGGCCCGCGATGCGGGCTGGCCGACCGTGTTCGTGCGCCTGACCGGTTGCCCGCTGCGCTGCACCTACTGCGACACCGCCTACGCCTT
Organism: Lysobacterales bacterium; assembly: GCA_017302075.1. Classification (GTDB taxonomy): domain Bacteria; phylum Pseudomonadota; class Gammaproteobacteria; order Xanthomonadales; family Xanthomonadaceae; genus Thermomonas; species Thermomonas mangrovi. The sequence continues at coordinate 9,695 of JAFLEB010000076.1, read as the reverse complement.
CCATGGCGGGCAGTGGTGGGACATCGACGCGATCCTGGCCGAAGTCGCCTCGCACGGCGCCCGCCACGTCTGCGTGACCGGTGGCGAACCGCTGGCGCAGAAGCGTTGCCTGGCCCTGCTGGCGCGCCTGTGCGATGCCGGCCACGTGGTGTCGCTGGAGACCTCGGGCGCGCTCGACATCGCCGGGGTGGACCCGCGGGTCTCGCGCGTGCTCGACCTGAAGACCCCGGATTCCGGCGAGTCCCATCGCAACCTGTGGTCCAACCTGCCGCTGCTGACCGCGCGCGACCAGGTCAAGTTCGTGCTGTGCTCGCGCGCCGATTTCGAATGGGCGCGCGACGTCGTCGCCGAGCATCGCCTCGCCGATGCCTGCGACGTCCTGTTCTCGCCCAGTTACGCGCAGCTGGCGCCGCGCCAGCTCGCCGACTGGGTCGTCGCCGAGCGCCTGCCGGTCCGGTTCCAGATGCAGTTGCACAAGGCCCTGTGGGGCGAGGAGCAGGGCAAGTGAGCGCGCTCCGGCCTGCGGTGGTGCTGGTGTCCGGCGGCATGGACTCGGCGGTGGTGCTGGCGATCGCCCGCGAAGCCGGCTTCGCCGTGCACGCGCTGAGCGTGCGCTACGGCCAGCGGCATACCTCGGAACTCGATGCCGCCGCGCGCGTCGCGTCGGCGCTGGGCGCGGTCGCGCACAAGACCGTGCACGTCGACCTGCGCAGCATTGGCGGCTCCGCGCTCACCGACGACATCGACGTCCCCACCGATGCCGATGGCCACGAGATCGGCGTCGGCATCCCGTCCACCTACGTGCCCGCGCGCAACACGATCATGCTCTCGGTGGCGCTGGGCTGGGCCGAGGTGCTGGGCGGCACCGACCTGTTCTGCGGCGTCAATGCGGTCGACTACTCGGGCTACCCGGACTGCCGCCCCGAGTTCATCGCCGGCTTCGAGGCGCTGGCGAACCTGGCCACCAAGGCCGGCGTCGAAGGCAGCCGCTTCCGCGTGCATGCGCCGCTGATGCGGATGTCGAAGGCCGACATCGTGCGCGAGGGCCTGCGCCTTGGCGTCGACTTCGCGCAGACCGTCAGTTGCTACCAGGCCGATGCCGACGGCCGCGCCTGCGGCCACTGCGATGCCTGCCGCCTGCGTGCGCAGGGCTTCGCCGATGCCGGCGTCGCCGACCCGACGCGGTACGCGTAGCGCGCTGCGCTAGAATGCGCGCCCCGGCCAGCGCCGGGCGTCGCGTGTCCCCGTGGGCCGTTAGCTCAGTCGGTAGAGCATCGGACTTTTAATCCGCTGGTCGATGGTTCGAATCCATCACGGCCCACCATCCCTCACCACCTTTCCGGCATCCGTCCCGGGCGCATGGTCGTATGCTCCGCCGGAGCACCCGCCCGTGCCGCTGGTGCGCCGTCTCAAGACCGGAGGGCGAACCATGCGAATGACGTGGATGCGTTGGGCCATCGGGGTTGGCCTCGCCATCGCCACGGCAGTGCCGGCCTGCGCCGCGGTGCCGTTCTGGGGGGCCAAGGAATCCAGTCCCGCCGGGACACCGTCAGCGGCCTTGAAGCCGGGGCAGTGGATCTGGGGTGGCGACGACAAGGGCATGGGCCCGATGGTGGTGGTTGTCAGCCTCACCGAGCAACGCGCGTACGTGTACCGCAACGGGGTGCTGGTCGCGTTGACGACGGTCAGCACCGGCAAGCCCGGCCACGAGACGCCGGTCGGGGTGTTCACCATCCTGCAGAAGGACAAGGACCACCGCTCGAGCACATACAACAATGCGCCGATGCCGTACCAGCAGCGCCTGACCTGGGACGGCGTCGCGCTGCATGCCGGCGGCTTGCCAGGCTACCCCGAGTCGCACGGCTGCATCCACTTGCCGAGTACCTTCGCTGAGAAGCTGTTCGGCGCGACCAACATGGGCATGACGGTCGTCGTGGCCAGGGAGGGCGCATCGCATTCCTCGATGGTCCACCCGACGATGCTCGCCCCGGTCGATGCCAAGGGCGGCACGGCGTTCCAGACCGCGCCGCTGGCGCCCGGCGAGCACTTCCGCTGGAACCCGGAAGCCGCGCCGGCCGGTCCGGTGTCGATGATCCTCAGCCTCAGCGACAAGCGCCTCGTGGTGCTGCGCAACGGCACCGAAATCGGCCGCGTGCGCATCGAATTGCGCAATCCGCAACTCGCCAGCGGCACGCATGCCTATGTGATGCGCGATGACTTCATGGAGGGCCATTTCCCGCAGTTCCCGGGGGGCAAGGCGCCGAAGTGGATGGCCGTTGGCGTCCCCGGCCACGAGGGCAGCAGCGGGCAGATGCTCGATCGCGAAGCCATCGACAACGTGGTCGTCCCGCGCGAGTTCGCGGAGAAGGTGATGCCGCTGCTGGTGCCCGGCGCCGTGCTGGTGTCGACCGAGTCGCGCATCCTCCCGGAGAGCACCGGGCGACGGCAGACCATCATCGACTCCAATCCGCCGGACGCACCCGTGCGCTGACCCGTGCATGCGAACGGCCAGGCAGGGCCTGGCCGTCCGGGGTCCTGCGCGGGAGTGCTTACTGCAGCAGCGAGCGCAGCATCCAGGCGTACTTCTCGTGGGTCTGCAGGCGCTGGGTCATCAGGTCCACGGTCGGGTCGTCGCCGGCGTCATCCGCGGTCTTCAGCGCCTTGCGCGCGGTGCGGCAGACCGCCTCGTTGCCGACCACCAGCTGGCGCACCATCTCGCGCCAGTCGGCGGCATCGGCCAGCCCGGGCTCTTCCTTGATCGAGCCCAGCTTGATGAACTCCGGGTAGGAGCCGGGGGCGTTGTAGCCCAGCGCGCGCATCCGCTCGGCGATCTCGTCCAGCGCGGTCCATTGCTCGGTGTACTGGCCCTCGAACATCACGTGCAGGCTGTTGAACATCGGGCCCGAGATGTTCCAGTGGAAGTTGTGGGTCTTCAGGTACAGGGTGAAGGCGTCGGCCAGCATGTGGCCGAGGCCCTCGGCGATCTTGCGGCGCTCGCCGGCCGACAGGCCGATGTCGATGCCGGGCACGCCGTCGGCGTGGGTGGTCGGGGCCGCACTGGCGGCCTTGGCGGGTTTCGCGGCGGATTTCTTCTTGGCCATGACGATGTCCTGTGGGGGCTTGGGCCAGAATACGCCCCCGCGGCGTTGCCGTTCGATGAAATTCCGGACCCCACCGATCCATGGATCCTATCGAAGCAGAGGGCCGCAAGGCCTTGCGCCAGGCCCGGCGCGCCATCGACGGCGCGTCGACCCGCGACCGCGGGCGCCTGCTCGGGCTGTGGGCGAAGTGGAACGCCAAGCCGGGCGACACGGCGTTGCGCGATGCCTTCGCCAACACGCTGCAGGCCTCGCTGGCGGCGCGCGACGCGCGTGCCGCGGCGTTGCCGGCCGCCCGCGTCGACGCGTCGCTGCCGATCGCCGCGCACGCGGATGAGCTGGTCGGACTGATCCGCACGCACCAGGTGGTGGTGGTCGCCGGCGAGACCGGCAGCGGCAAGACCACCCAGCTGCCGAAGCTGTGCCTACTGGCCGGGCGCGGGGCCGCCGGCATGGTCGGCTGCACCCAGCCGCGGCGGATCGCCGCACGCTCGGTCGCGCGTCGCGTGGCCGAGGAACTGCAGGTGCCGATCGGCGGCGCGGTCGGCTACCAGGTGCGGTTCAACGACGCGGTCGGCGAGGCCACCGCGATCAAGTTCATGACCGACGGCATCCTGCTGGCGGAAATCCAGCACGATCGCTGGCTGTCCAAGTACGACACCCTGATCATCGACGAGGCGCACGAGCGCAGCCTCAACATCGATTTCCTGCTCGGCTACCTCAAGCAGCTGCTGCCGAAGCGGCCCGACCTGAAACTGGTGGTGACCTCGGCCACCATCGACACCGCCCGGTTCGCCGCGCACTTCGGCGATGCGCCGGTGGTGGACGTGGAAGGCCGCGGGTATCCGGTCGAGGTGCGCTATCGGCCGCTGGAGGGCGAGGGCGAAGAGGACGGCGGGCAGCGCACGATTGCCGACGGCATCGTCGCCGCCTGCGACGAGATCATGAGGGAGAAGGGCATCGGCGACACCCTGGTGTTCCTGCCCGGCGAGCGCGAGATCCGCGAGGCGCACCAGGCGCTGGAGCGTCGCAAGTACCGGCATACCGAGGTGCTGCCGCTGTACGCGCGGCTATCGGCGAAGGACCAGGACCGCGTGTTCCAGCCGGGCCCGCAGCGGCGCATCGTGCTGGCCACCAACGTCGCTGAGACTTCGCTGACGGTGCCGCGCATCCACTACGTGGTCGATCCCGGCGTGGCCCGGGTCAAGCGCTACAGCCCGCGGCAGAAGCTGGACCGGCTGCACATCGAGGCGGTGTCGCAGGCCAGCGCCAACCAGCGCGCCGGCCGATGCGGGCGCATCGCGCCGGGCACCTGCTTCCGCCTGTATTCGGAAGCCGACTTCGCCGCGCGCCCGGCGTTCACCGATCCCGAGATCCGTCGCGCCGCGCTGGCGGGCGTGATCCTGCGCATGCTGGCGCTGGGCCTGGGCGACATCGACAAGTTCCCGTTCCTGGAGCCGCCGGACCCGCGCGCGATCGCCGACGGCTGGCAGCAGTTGAACGAACTCGGGGCGGTCGATGCCCAACGCAAACTCACCACGATCGGCAGGACGATGGCGCAGTTGCCGGTGGACGTGAAGCTGGCGCGCATGCTGGTGGCCGCGCAGGCGCACGGGGTGCTGCACGAGATGCTGGTGATCGCGAGCTTCCTCGGCATCCAGGACCCACGCGAACGGCCGGCAGACGCGCGTGCCGCGGCCGATGCCGCGCATGCGCAGTTCGCCGACGCGAAGTCCGAATTCGTCGGCATCCTCAAGCTGTGGCAGGCCTACCGCACCGCCCACGAGGACCTGACCCAGTCGCAGTTGCGCAAGTGGGCGGACAAGCAGTTCCTCGGCTTCCTGCGCCTGCGCGAGTGGTGGGAGCTGCACCGGCAGCTGAAGCTGCAGTGCGAGGCGCTGTGGCCGGAAAGGGCGGGGAGGGAGTCAGGTTCACTTTCGGCGGGCAGTGACCCTGCGTCCGTGTCTGATCCCGCCTCCTTCGCGGCGTTGCACCGCGCGCTGATCGCCGGCCTGCCGACCCAGCTCGGCCATCGTGGCGACAAGGGCCTGTACGACGGCCCGCGCGGGCGCAAGTTCCAGTTGTTCCCGGGCTCGAAGCTGGCCAGCAAGCCGCCGCCATGGGTGCTGTCGGCGACGCTGCTGGACACCGAGAAGGTCTGGGCGATCACCAATGCCGGGATCGAACCCGATTGGGCGATCGCCGAGCTGCCGCACCTGCTGGCCCGCCGCCACCACGACCCGCACTGGTCGCGCGCGCAGGGTCGCGTGCTCGGCAGCGAGCAGATCAGCCTGTTCGGGCTGGTACTGGCGCCGAAGCGGCCGGTCCATTACGGCGCGCTGTTCCCCGAGGAGAGCCGTGCGATCTTCGTGCGCGAGGCCCTGCTGACCGGCGAGATCAACACGCGCGGCGCCTTCCTCGCCCGCAACCTGCGCACGCTGGAACTGGCCCGGCAGGAAGAGGCCAAGCAGCGACGGGTGGGACTGGTCGTCGACGAGGACTGGCAGGCGCGCTGGTACCTGGACCGGCTGCCTGCGCACGTGCACAACGCGCAGGCGATGGACGCCTGGTACGCGAAGCTGGCGAAGGACGAAAAGGCCGCGCTGGAGTGGTCGCGCGACGACCTGCTGGTGGCCGACCAGACCGACGCCGCGCGCTTCCCGGCTTACATCGCGCTGGGCGATGCGCGGTTGGCGGTGCAGTACCGCTTCGAGCCCGGCGCGGTGGACGACGGCATGACCGTGGCGGTGCCGCTGCACCTGCTCAACGCGCTGGACGCCGCACGGCTTTCGTGGCTCGCGCCGGGCTTCGTGGAGGACAAGGCGACCGCCTTGATCCGTGCCTTGCCGAAGGCGCTGCGGCGCAACTTCGTGCCCGCGCCGGACTTCGCCCGCGCGTTCGCCGAAGCCTTCGCGCAGCCGGACGCCGACAGCATCGAAGGCGCGCTGGCGAAATTCCTGAAGCGATTGTCGGGCGTCGAGGTGTCGGCCACCGACTTCGATGCCGCCGGCCTCGAGCCGCACCTGCGCGCCAACCTGCGGCTGCTGGACGGCAAGGCGGTGCTGGCCGAATCGCGCGATCTCGAGGACCTGCGCGCGCGTTTCGGCGAACGGGCGGCGCAGGCGTTCGCGCGACACGCGGCGCAGGGCATGGCGACGTCGGGCCTGATCGCCTTCCCCGACGCGCCGGTCCCGGTGTCGGTGCCGGGCGCGGGCGGCGTGCCGGCGTATCCAGCGCTGCAGGACGATGGCGAGACCGTGTCGCTGGCCCTGCACGCGCAGCGCGAGGTGGCCGAGCGCCTGCATCCGCGGGGCGTGCGCCGGCTATTGGCGATCGCGCTGGCAGACAAGCTGAAGCAGGCGCGCAAGCAGTTGCCGGTGCAGCCGAAGATCTCGCTGCTGTACGCGGCCATCGAGTCGGCGGATCCGCGCCGCGACGGCCTGAAGGATGCCGATCGCCTGCGCGCCGACCTGGTCGACGGTGCATTCGAGGCGCTCACCGCCGACGGCCTGCTTGCGGTGCGCGATGCCGAGGCCTTCGCGCGATGCCGCGATGCCATCGGCAAGGCGCTGTTCGGCGAGGCGATGCAGCGCCTGCGCCAGGCCGAGGCGATCCTGGGTCTGGTCGCGGAGGCGCGGGCCAAGCTCGAATCCACCTTGATGGGCTGGGCGCGCGGCAACCTCGACGACATGCGTGCGCAACTCGCGGCGCTGGTGCCGCCCGGCTTCCTGCGCGAGGTCCCGGCGACGGCGCTCGCCGAATACCCGCGCTACCTGAAGGCGCTGGCGCTGCGCGGCGAACGTGCGCAGCGCGACCCGGTCCGCGACCAGGCACGGATGCTGGAGCTGGCGCCGTTCGTCGCCGCGCTGGCGGCGGCCGATCCGGACGACCTGGAGGCGCAGGCACTGCGCTGGGACCTGGAGGAACTGCGGGTGCAGGTGTTCGCGCAGGAACTGGGGGCGAAGGGCGGCATCTCGCCCAAGCGTGTGGCGGCGCGGGTGCAGCGCCTGCGCCGCGCGTGATCGCTGGCTGCACGGGCGCCGCCTCGCTACTGTAAGGCCATGTCCCCCGACGTCGCCGCCATCGATCCGGCTGCCGCGCTCGCGCGGTTGCCGGCGGGCGCCTTGCCCGAACCGCTCGTCGCGTTGTGGCGGGCGCGTGCGCAGGCGGGCGCGCCCATGCGCGATCCCCCCGACGTGCTGGCCGACACCCTGTCGATCCTCGCAGGGCTGAACGCCGATGCGGACGTGATGGCCGCGACCCTGCTGGATGCCCTGGTCGACGTGCAGGCCATCGCCGCCGGCGCCGGGGTAGCGGTGCCCGAGCGCCTGCACGCGCTGCTGGAAGGCCAGCGCGCGGCGAGCCGGGTGTGGGCCCTGCATCGCGACCACGGCGGCGGGCGCAACCCGGAGGGCATGCGCCGCCTGTTGCTGGCGCTGGTGCGCGACCTGCGGGTGGTGCCGATCGTGTTGGCGCGCCAGCTCTCGCGGATGCGCGCCTGCGAGCGCCTGCCCGGGGACGAACGGCGCGCGCTGGCCCAGCTGACCCGCGACATCCATGCGCCGCTGGCCAACCGGCTCGGCATCTGGCAGCTCAAGTGGGAGCTGGAGGACCTCGCGTTCCGCGTGCTGGAACCCGACACCTATGGCGCCATCGCGCGCCTGCTGGACGACAACCGCGCCGGCCGCGAGCGCTACATCGATGCCGCGATGCGCCAGTTGCGCGACGCGCTGGCGGCGCAGGGCATCGCCGGCGACGTGGCCGGCCGGCCCAAGCACATCTTCAGCATCTGGAAGAAGATGCGCCGCAAGGATGCGCCGATCGGCGAGCTCTACGACCTGCGCGCGCTGCGCGTGCTGGTCGACGATGTCGCCGCCTGCTACGCCACGCTGGGCGTGGTGCACGCGCTGTGGCTGCCGGTGCCGAGCGAGTTCGACGACTACATCGCCCGGCCCAAGCCGAACGGCTATCGCTCGCTGCACACCGCGGTGATCGGGCCGGAGGGCAAGACCCTGGAGGTGCAGATCCGCACCCGCGAGATGCACGCGCAGGCCGAACTCGGCGTGGCCGCGCACTGGCGCTACAAGGAAGGCAGCGCGGCCGGCGGGGCGGCGATGGACAAGCGCATTGCCTGGATGCGCAAGCTGCTGGAGCAGGCCGCCGACGCCGCCCGCGAGGGCGAGGCCACCCCGCTGCAGGGCATGGACGCGGACCTGGTCGAAGACCGCGTGTATGCGCTCACCCCGAAGGGCGAGGTGGTCGACCTGCCGCAGGGCGGCACCGTGCTCGACTTCGCCTACCAGGTGCACACGATGGTCGGCCATCGCTGCCGGGGCGCGAAGGTCGACGGGCGCATCGTGCCGCTCAACACCCAGCTGCGCACCGGCGAGCGCGTGGAGATCCTCACCGGCAAGACCGCCGAGCCGCGCCGCGACTGGCTGCAGGCGGGCGCGGGCTTCCTCGCCAGCGGTCGCTCGCGCGACAAGGTGCGCGCCTGGTTCAACAAGCTGGACCGCGCGCGCAACCTGCAGGCAGGCCGGGAGTTGCTGGACCGCGACCTGCGCCGGCTGGGCCTGCTCAACGCCGACCTGGCGCCGGTGCTGGCGCGCTTCAACGCGGCCAGCGTCGACGACCTGCTGGTGCTGGTGGCGCTGGGCGACGTCGGCCCGAATCAGGTTGGGCGCGCCTTGCTCGACCTCGAGCGTGCCGCGCAGGACCCGGCGCCATCGACGCCGGCTGCGCTGCCGGCGCGGCCGGCCGGCGCTGCGGCGCCGGGCCCGGGTGCGGTGACCGTGGAGGGCGTCGACAACCTGCTGGTGCAGGTCGCGCGCTGCTGCCAGCCGCTGCCGGGCGAGCCGATCACCGGCTACCTGACGCGTGCGCGCGGGGTGAGCGTGCATCGTCCCGACTGCGCGGCCTTCCTGCGCCTGGCCGCACGCCAGCCGGCGCGGGTGCTGCCGGTCGAATGGGGCAGCCGCCGGCGCGAACAGGAGGTCGGCATCCGCATCGAAGGCGTCGACCGCAAGTGGCTGCTGAAGGACATCACCACCCTGGTCGCGCAGGTCGGGGTGCACGTGGCCAGCCTGCATGCGGAGCCGGTGCGCGGCGGCCATGGCCGCGTGCGCGTGCAGTTGCAGGCGCGCATCGCCGATTTCGGGCAGCTCGGGCAGTTGCTCTCGCGCCTCGAGGCCTTGCCCGGGATCCAGTCCGCGCGCCGCGCATGATCCCCGGCGAACGCCCGCGTCCCTGGTCGCGTCCGCCACGCGGGTGGGGCTGGGCGGTGGCTGCCGGGGGCGTGCTGGTGGTGACGGCGCTCGCCATCGGCCCGCGCCTCGCCGATTGGTGGTGGCCCGAGTCCGATGCCGCGGCGTTGCGTGCCCGCGCCGAGCGGGCCTTGCAGGACGGACGCCTGTCGATGGCCGACGGCAGCGGCGCGCGCGAGTTGTACGAGGCGGCGCTCGCGCTGCAGCCGGACCAGGTGGAGGCGCGCGAAGGCCTGGCCCGGGTCGCCCGCGCGGCACTGGCCGATGCACGCGCGAAGGCGGCGGCGGGACAGGCGGCGCAGGCGCGGATCGCGCTGCGGCTGGCGCGCGAACT
>JAFLEB010000075.1 GCA_017302075.1 Lysobacterales bacterium | reverse complement strand
CGATGCAGCCAGACCCGCCAGCCATCGTCGGCCTGGCAGACGATCGGCGGGATCCGCGGGTTGCGTCCGAAGTGCCAGCCCGGCGGGGTTTCGCCCTTGCGCCAGCAGGCGTAGTGGTCGTGCCGGCCGAGGACCGCGGCTTCGACCTCGGCTTCGCGGCCCGGGGCTGCGCGCAGGCCCATCACCTGGCCGCCGTACTCGGCCTGGAGTGCGGCGTCCGGCACCAGGTCGTCCAGGTAGCGGATGTCCTCGCCGCGCACGTCGGCCATGCCGTGGTCGGACAGCACGATGAGGTCGGTCGTCCGGTCCAGCCCGCGCGCCTGCAGGCCGGCACGCAGGCGGGCCAGCCCGGCATCGATCGTCGCGAGCGCCTGCATGGCCTCCGCGGAGTGCATGCCCGCGGCGTGCGAGGCCACGTCGTATTGCTCCAGGTACAGGGTCAGCAGCCGCGGCCTGCGTTCGCGCGGCAGGTCCAGCCAGGCGAGCACCTGGTCGACGCGTGCCTCCACCGGCTTCTTGCCGTCGAACGGCAGCCAGTAGCGTGGGCGTTGCCCGCCGATCTCGACCTCGGAGCCGGGCCAGAACATGGTCGCGGCGATCCCGCCCTGCCGCTGCAGCGTGTTCCAGATCGGCTCGCCGCCCCACCAGCGGCCATCGCGTGCGCTGGCCTCCTTCGAGACGAACATGCCCAGCACCGGGTCGCGCATGTTGTTGTGGACGATGCCGTGGCGGTCCGGGCGCAGGCCGGTGGCCAGGGTGTAGTGGTTGGGGAAGGTCAGCGTCGGATAGCTGGGCGCCAGCCAGTCGGCGCGGGTGCCCGTGGCGGCGATCGCATCCAGCGTCGGCATGCGGCCGCTGCCGACCACGGCGGCGGGCAGGCCGTCGATCGAGACCAGGACGACCGTGGGTGCGGCAGGCGCGGCGGGCGGTGGGGTGGCGCAACCGGCGAACAGCGCGAGCAGCGCCAGCAGCGCGATGCGGAAGGCGGGGGACATGCGCCGATGATACCGGCGCGCCGAGGCCGGCCGGTGGCGGCCGCATTCGACCATCGCCGGATTGACGCGTTCGCGGACGTGGCTGCCCGAAGTGGGCCAGGTCCTTCGGCGAAATCAAGGAGGAGACAGCGGCCCAAGGCCGATGCCGGGGGACATTCGCAGAAGGGACTGGCCCATTTCGGGCAACAGGAAGCGAGCTTGGCCCGCACGGCCGCTCCGGGCCGCGATGCGATAATCGCCGCTTCGTTCCAGGAGCCGCGCCCGATGTCCAGCCGCCACGATCCGTCCCGCCAGATCCGCGCGCCGCGCGGCAACACGCTCACCTGCCGCTCGTGGCTGACCGAGGCGCCGTTCCGCATGTTGCAGAACAACCTCGATGCCGAGGTCGCGGAACGCCCGGAAGACCTGGTGGTCTACGGCGGCATCGGCCGTGCCGCGCGCGACTGGGAGTGCTACGACAGCATCCTCGAGACCCTGAAGACCCTCGGCGACGACGAAACCCTGCTGGTGCAGTCGGGCAAGCCGGTCGGCGTGTTCCCGACCCATGCTGATGCGCCGCGGGTGCTGATCGCCAACTCCAACCTGGTGCCGCACTGGGCGACCTGGGAGCACTTCAACGAGCTCGATAGGAAGGGGCTGATGATGTACGGCCAGATGACCGCCGGCTCGTGGATCTACATCGGCAGCCAGGGCATCGTGCAGGGCACCTACGAGACCTTCGTGGAGATGGGCCGCCAGCACTACGGTGGCTCGCTCAAGGGCAAGTGGATCCTGACCGCCGGCCTGGGCGGCATGGGCGGCGCGCAGCCGCTGGCGGCGTCGCTGGCCGGCGCATGCAGCCTCAACATCGAATGCCGCCAGAGCAGCATCGACTTCCGCCTGCGCACCCGCTACGTCGACGAACAGGCCACCTGCATCGACGATGCGCTGGCCCGCATCGCGAGGTACACCGCCGCCGGCGAGGCGAAGTCGATCGCGTTGCTCGGCAATGCCGCCGAGATCCTGCCGGAGCTGGTGCGTCGCGGCGTGCGGCCCGATTGCGTGACCGACCAGACCAGCGCCCACGACCCGGTCCACGGCTACCTGCCGATCGGCTGGAGCGTGGCGCAATGGGAGGCAGAGCAGCAGGCGAATCCCCAGGCGGTGCGCGACGCGGCGAAGCGGTCGATGCGCGTGCATGTCGAAGCGATGCTGGCCTTCCACGCCGCCGGCATCCCCACCGTCGACTACGGCAACAACATCCGGCAGATGGCCAAGGACGAAGGCTGCGAGAACGCGTTCGACTTCCCGGGCTTCGTGCCGGCCTACGTGCGGCCGCTGTTCTGCCGCGGCATCGGCCCGTTCCGTTGGGTCGCGCTCAGCGGCGACCCGGAGGACATCTACAAGACCGATGCCAAGGTCAAGGCACTGATCCCCGACGACGCGCACCTGCATCGCTGGCTGGACATGGCGCGCGGGCGCATCAGCTTCCAGGGCCTGCCTGCGCGCATCTGCTGGGTCGGCCTGGGCCTGCGCCACAAGCTCGGCCTGGCCTTCAACGAGATGGTCCGCAACGGCGAGCTGAAGGCGCCCGTGGTGATCGGTCGAGACCACCTCGACAGCGGCAGCGTCGCTTCGCCCAACCGCGAAACCGAAGCCATGCGCGACGGCAGCGATGCGGTCAGCGACTGGCCGCTGCTCAACGCCATGCTCAACGTCGCTGGCGGCGCCACCTGGGTGTCGCTGCACCACGGCGGCGGCGTCGGCATGGGCTACTCGCAGCACAGCGGCGTGGTCATCGTCTGCGACGGCAGCGAGGCCGCCGACAAGCGCATCGCCCGCGTGCTGTGGAACGACCCCGGTACCGGCGTCATGCGGCATGCGGATGCGGGCTACGAGATCGCGCAAGCCTGCGCGAAGGAACAGGGGCTCAAGCTGCCGATGCTGTGAGCGGGGCGTGATGTGAAAGTCTTCTACGCACCGGATACCTCCGATCATCCGAACTGGGGGTGCCGGTTCATGGGGGACTGGTATTGGCGGGAACTCGGTCGGCGCGGTGCCAAGCCCACCTGGAAACTCGGTAGCCGCTGGTTCTTCCGCTTGCCGGAGGGTATGCCGGAGCCGCAGTCCTGGAGCGACGTGCAGCGCATCGGTGAAGCCGTACGCCACGGTCCGCTGCGGCTGGGTCCCATCACCGAGGCGCTGGCTGCGTGCGACTTGGTGGTGATGAACGGCGAGAATTTCATCCGCCCGCGCGCGCTCAAGGGACGCATGCTCTTGTTGTTCGCCCACCTGGCCAGCCAAGTGTTCGGCAAGCGCTGCATCCTGACCAACCTGAGCCTGGACCTGTCGGATCCGGATCTCTCCGGAATCGCCCAGCGGGTGTTGCCAGGGCTGGCGGAGGTGCATGTCCGCGAGGAGGTATCGCAGGCCACCTACGCGGCTCACGTCGCCGGCCCGCCGGCCCGCCTCTTCGCGGATCCCGGTTGGACCGCGCGGCCGAGTCCTCTCGTTGAATGGGGTGGGCTCGCCCGCCGTGACGGTCATTTCTCGGCATGGCCGGACGTGGTGGAGGGCTTCGATCCGTTTGCGCCGTACGTCACGCTGGGCGCGAGTTCCGCGTTCGCGTCCGATACCGGCAGCTTGCGAGATGCCGTGCCGGCCTTCGTCGAGCTGGCGAGGCGCTTGCGCGCTAGTGGCCCGCAGGTGCTGCTGGTGGCCTCCTGCGAAGTGGACGCGATCCTGCTGCGCAAGGTCGCGGCACGTACCGGATTGCCGCTGCTGGGCCTGAACGTGCCGGTGACGCAGGCGATCGACGTGCTTGGGCACGCGCGCCTGCATCTAGGTGGACGTTGGCATCCCGGAATCTTCGCGACCACCGGCGGCACCCCGCTGGTCGCCTTTTCGTCGAACAACCACAAGATGCGTACCCTGATGGGGCGATTGCAGCCGGAAGAGCCCGTGTTCGACGTCTGCCAGCTTGGCGCGTGCCTGGACCAGGTGCTTGCCCGTGCCGGCGCGCAACTCGCAGCAGGCGAACGCCTGCGGGAGGAGCTCCGCAGCCGGGCGGCGGTGATGGCCTCGCGGGTCACCGGCAGCCTCGATGGCGTGCTCGCCACGGCTGACAGGGAATGAATCCCGCACTGGGAGGAATCGTGATCGCGATCAGTTCCGGCCCGGCGTGCCGGGAACATGACAGGTGGGGGTGACGACAAGCCCATAGACGCCATTGGGAGCGACTGCGCCTTGGTGCGTTTGGGCGAGCCGTGGGTCGTCCGGCGCGTGTCCCTGCCGCCTGGCGCAGCCCGCTAGAGCCCGTGGATGCGGAACCGCCGGCCCTTGATCTTGCCGGCGCGCAGTCGCTCCAGTGCATGCCCGGCCTCGGCGCGCGCGATGGCGACGTAGCTGCGGGTGGCGAACACATCGATCTTGCCGATCGCCTCCTTCGCCAGGCCGGCGTCGCCGGTCAGCGCGCCGACGATGTCGCCCGGGCGCAGCTTGTCGGTGCGGCCGGCATCGATGCGCAGGGTGGCCATCGCGGCCTGCGGCACGCCGCGCGGCTTGCCGTCCAACGGGTCGATGCGCGCATAGCGGATCGGCGTGCCCTGGCGCTGCTCGATGAGCACCGCGCGGTTGCGCTCGCCGGGCGCGACCAGGCTCAGGGCCAGGCCGTCGCGGCCGGCGCGGCCGGTGCGGCCGATGCGGTGCAGGTAGGTGTCGGCATCGGTGGGCAGTTCGAAGTTCACCACCGCGCCGATGTCCTCGATGTCGAGCCCGCGCGCGGCGACGTCGCTGGCGACCAGCACGTTGCAGCTGCGGTTGGCGAAGCGCACCAGCACTTCCTCGCGGTCGCGCTGCTCGAGGTCGCCATGCAGGGCGAGCGCGCTGAAGCCGTAGTGCGCCAGCGAACCGGCGACGTCGTCGGCATCGCGGCGGGTATTGCAGAACACCACCGCGGAATCGGGGCGGAACTGCAGCAGCAGCGCGGCGAGTTGTGGCGCGCGGCGCGCCGGGTCGGCCTCGAAGAAATGCGCATCAATGCGTGGTGCGTGCATGTCGCCGTCGACACTGGCCTCCAGCGGGTCGCGCAGCATCGCGGTGGCGAGCAGGCGGATCGCATCGGGGAAGGTGGCCGAGAACAGCAACGCCTGGCGGTCCTTCGGGGTGCGCTTGACCAGCGCGCGGATCGGTTCGTCGAAGCCCATGTCCAGCATGCGGTCGGCCTCGTCCAGCACCAGCACGCGCACGCCGCGCAGGTCGAGGGCGTCCAGCTGCACCAGTTCCAGCACCCGGCCGGGCGTGCCGACCACCACGTGCGGCGCATGCGCCAGCGAGGCCAGCTGCGGCGCCAGCGGGATGCCACCGCACAGCACCGACAACTTGAGGTTGGCGATCCCGGTGGCGAGCTTGCGCAGCTGCTTGCCGACCTGGTCCGCGAGCTCGCGGGTGGGGCAGAGCACCAGCGCCTGGGTCCGGGTGGCACCGGCGTCGATCCCCTGCAGCAGCCCGAGCCCGAATGCCGCGGTCTTGCCGCTGCCGGTGGGTGCCTGCGCGATGACGTCGCGGCCGGCCAGGATCGCCGGCAGGGCCTGCGCCTGGATCGGCGTCAGCGTGGCGTAGCCGAGGGCCTCCAAGCCGGCCTGCAGGGTGGGCGCGAGGGCGAGGTCGGCGAAGATGGTGGGCATGGTCATGCGTGCATGATCGCAGGCCGGGCGGGGTCGCGGCGCGGTCGAGGCCGGTTCAGCCGGCCCTGCTAGCCTGCGCGTCACCCTGCAGGCCGCGCCCATGACGCACGCCACACGCTTCCGCCGACGCCTGCCCACCCTGTTCGGACTCGGCTGCATGGTCGTGGCGCTGGCGGCCTGCGACGGCGCACGTCCGCGCACCCCGGACGAGGTCCACGCCGCGCTGCTGCGCAAGTTGCCGGCGACCCTGCACGACCGCGAAGGCTGGGCGCGCGACGTGCAGGCGGCCTTCGCCGCGCTCGAGATCGAGCCCAGCGATGCCAACCTGTGCGCGGCATTGGCGGTGGTCGAGCAGGAATCCACCTACCGCGCCGATCCGCCGGTGCCCGGCCTCGGCCGCATCGCCCTGGCCGAGATCAAGCGCCGCGCGGCGGCGCGCCACGTGCCCGCATTCGCGGTGGATGCCGCGCTGGCCCTGCGCGCGCCGGATGGCCGCAGCTGGGCGCAGCGGCTGGAGGCTTTGCGCACCGAGCGCGAGCTGAGCGCATTGTTCGAGGAGATGATCGCGCGGCTGCCGCTGGGCAGCGGGCGCCTGCTGGCCGGCCTGAACCCGGTGCGCACCGGCGGGCCGATGCAGGTGTCGGTGGCCTTCGCGGAGCGGCATGCGCGCGGCTATCCGTACCCCGTGCAAGGCTCGATCCGGCACGAGGTGTTCACCCGCCGCGGCGGGCTGTATTTCGGGATCCGGCACCTGCTCGACTATCCCGCGGACTACGACCGCCCGCTGTACCGCTTCGCCGACTTCAACGCGGGCCGCTATGCCAGCCGCAATGCCGCGTTCCAGCAGGCGGTGGCGATCGCCACCGGGACCCGCCTGGTCCGCGACGGCGACCTGCTCGCCCCGGGCGCGCCGATGGACCGGCCGGGCGCGACCGAGGCCGCGCTGCGCGGCATCGACGTGCGCCTGGCCATGGATGCCGCGGCGATCCGCGCCGACCTCGCCAAGGGGCATGGCGCGGACTTCGCCAGCACCGCGCTGTACCGCAGCGTGTACGCGATCGCCGATGCCGCCGGCAGCGGCAAGCCGGTGCCGCGCGCGCGGGTGCCCGACATCGCCCTGTCCAGCCCGAAGATCACCCGGCCACTGACCACCGCGTGGTTCGCCGGACGGGTCGACGCGCGCTGGAAGGCCTGCCTGGCGCGTTAGCGCGCCGGGGTGCAGCGCAGCGTCTTGCCGAAGAAGTCGATGCTGGCTTCGCCCTGGTGTTCCCAGAATTCGACGCCGCTCGCGGCATAGCGCGCACCGCTGCCGCTGCGGGCGATCGGCAGGATTGCCTGGTCGTCGCCGACGGTGAGCACCATCGCCTGCGGCGGGTCGTTGTAGAACACCGCGGCGACGCGCGCCGTGGCGTCGTCGCAGCGGTACTCGACCGTGGCCGGGACCTGCACCAGCCCGTGCTGGATGCGCAGGTCCACGATGCCGCGCACGTACGCTTCGGACACGCAGCTGCGGATGTCTGCGGCCTTCCAGCACTCGTCGCGGCCCTTGACCCAGCCGCGCTGGGTGGCGCGCAGCAGGGCCGGGTCGCTGGCCTTGGCCTGCGCCTGGCGGTAGGTCGCGGCCAGCTGGCGGTCGAGCGCTGCGAGTTCGGGATCGCCGCAGACCAGCTGCGCCTGTGCGCCGCGGGCCTTGCTGCAATCGAAGCTCGGGCCCTCGCCCGGCGGAGCTGCCGTGGGCGTCGCGGCGGGCGCATCGCTGGCAGTCGCGGCGGGCGGCGTCGTGGTGGGTGCAGCGGCAGGCGCCGGCGCCGGGGTCGGCTGGCAGCCGGCGAGCAGGAGGGACGCGATCAGGCAGGGCAGGGCGGCGCGGCGCATGGGCGGTCTCCGGTCGAGGCCGCCAGCATACGCCGCTGCGCTCAGGCCTTCGGCAGCTCCAGCACCATCTCGAAGCCGCCGAAGATCATGCGCTTGCCATCGAACGGCACTGGCGGGTTGTCCGGATTGGCCGGGTCCATCCGCGGGTCCTGCATCAGCCGCGCCATGCCGGCGTCACGGGTGGCCTTGTCCGGCCACTCGACCCAGGAAAACATCACCACTTCGTCTTCGGTCGCGGCGACCGCGCGATGGAAGTCGGTGAGCTTGCCGTGCGGCACGTCGTCGCCCCAGGCTTCCACCACGCGGGTGGCGCCGACTTCGAGGAACAGCGGGTCGAAGCGCGCGGCGTAGTCGACCACCTCCTGCCGGCGGGCGGCGGGGGCGGCGATCACGAATCCATCGATGTAGGCCATGCGGGGCTCCTGTGCGCGGCGCGGGATGCGCCTCTCCTGTCGCGACGAACGGGGGTGGGCGGTTTCGACACCCTCACCCGGTGTCGTCGCGGCCGACGAAGTCGTCCCAGCGACGGCGGCGCAGGAACGGCATCCGCGCCTGCGCCCAGAACCGGCGCGGCACGGTCTCCAGCTTCATCACCCCGTATTCGGCGGGCCATTGCCCGCGCGGCGGCAGCCGGTGCGTACCCAGCAGGCGGTCGACCAGCGGCAGGTGGATCGCGTAGTTGGCGTCGACGTAGGCGCCATCGCGGGCGTGGTGCCAGTGGTGGTAGCGCGGGGTCACCAGCAGCTGTTCCAGCGGGCCGAAATCCAGCCGCAGGTTGGCGTGCGCGAGCACCGCCTGCAGCCCGACCAGGACGACGTAGGCATTGATCGCCGAGGGGCTGAAGCCCAGCACCACCAGCGGCATCAGCACCACGCTGCGGGTCAGCAGGATCTCCAGCAGGTGCATGCGCGATCCCGCCAGCCAGTCCATGCGCCGGCTGGAGTGGTGCACGGCGTGGAAGCGCCACAGCCAGGGTACGCGGTGGTAGGCCCGGTGCAGCAGGGCCTGGGCCAGGTCGGCGACGAACACCGCGAGCAGGAACTGCACCCACGGCGGCATCGCCTGCACCCAGGCGCGCACCGCCGGGAAGGCGACCAGCGCGGCGACCGTGGTGGTGGAGGCAGTGACCGCGATCAGGATGAACTGGACCAGCACGTGGCCCATGAAGAAGTAGGCGAGGTCGGTGCGCCAGCCGGGGCGCAACGGCGCCATCGGCCGCACCGGCGCCAGCCGTTCGATCGGGATGAACACCAGCGCCGAGAAGAACAGCGAGATCACGAACCAGTCCAGCCCCAGCGAGAACGGAGTGGCGTCGATCGGATCGAAGTGGACCGTCGCGCCGCCCAGCAGCACCGCGATCGCGGCGCTGCCCACCCCGAGCATCGCGACCCGGCGGTCGCGGCCGCGCAGGATCGCCAGGGTGCCGGTGGCGAACGCGGCGACCAGCCCGAACAGCAGCAGGTGGCGGGCGAAGGCCTCGCTGTACGCCGCGCGGAAATCGCGGCTGGTGAGCTGCTCGGGGAAATGGAAGCAGAGCACCCCGAGCAGGGCGGCCAGGCCGAGGCCGGCGGACAGGTGCGCCAGCCAGGAACGGCGCGGTGCGATCGGATACGTGCTGTCGTGCATGCCAGGGTCCAGGCCCACTGGGCGGCGGGCGCAGGCGCATCCTAAGGCGATGCCTGGGCGCGGTTCATCCTCCATTGCACGCAACACGGCGCCCGCGGCCTAGACTCGTGGCATTCCCGCCATGCGCCGCACGATGCCCGTTCGTTCCTTGATCGCCTTGCTCTGCGTGTCGCTGGCGGCCTGCGCCCGCGAAGCGCCGACGCAGACCAATGCCGGCGCGGAACAGCCGGTGACCGCGGCCCCCAACGTGCAGCGCGCCCCGCAGCCGGTCATCGACTGGTCGCCGGTGCGGCTGGAGGCGGGCGATGCCTGGATCGCCTGCAGCGCGGACTACCACGCGGGCGAGGGCCGGCCGGTGCTGTCGCTGGCCTACACCGACCTGCGCAAGCTGATGCAGGACTGCCGCGCCACCGGCCTGGTGCGGGTGCGCTACGTCGGCAAGGTCACCGCCAGCTTCGCGGCCCTGGCCGAGCGCACCGGCGACGTCGCCGGCGACCTCGGCATCGGCAAGCGCATCCTCGACCTGGATTCGGTCGGCGGGCACGTCGAAGCCGCGATCCGCGCCGGCGACGCGATCGGCGAGAACGACTGGACCATCTGGGTGCGCGGCGACTCGCATTGCTACAGCGCATGCGTGCTGCTGCTGGCCGCCGGCGACATGCGCGTGGTCGCCGGGCCGGTCGGCATCCACCGCATGATCCGCGTGCGCTCCGCCGCGACCTCGCGCAAGGAACTCGGCGCCGAGTTGCGCCAGGTGAGCGAGGACCTGCGCAATTACCTGGAGCGCAATGGCGCGTCGGTCGAGGTCTACGACCTGATGACCACGGTGCCGAACCGCACCCTGCACCTGCTCGACGACGCCGAGCTCGCGCGGCTGGGGTTGTCCGGCGAGAACGCGGTGGAGGACGACCTCGACCGCATCCGCCTGGCGCGCCAGTGCGGCACCGATTTCCTGCGCCGCCGCGACCTGTTCCGGCGCGCCTACGAGGTCCAGTGCCTGCAGCCGGTCGACGGCAGCGAGCCCGATGTCGACGCGATCAATGCCTGCGGGCTGGGCCTGCGCGAACGCTTCGGCTTCCCCGACCCGCGTTGCCCGGAGGCCAGCCCGATGGCCGAGCTCGATGGCGTGGTGCTGGAGATCCCCGACCTCGCGGTCGAGCCGGCGGACGCGGTCCCGGGCGCTGCGGCCGACGCCGTGCCGGCGATGGACGCATCGCAGGTGCCGCGCTGAGTCAGGCGTCGGCCTGCGCCGTGGCCTGCGCGCCCTCGCGTTGCGCCAGGTGCTGGCCGAAGCGGTAGCCGGCGGCGCCGACCATGCACAGGATCGCGACGAGGGCCATGCCGAGCAGGAGCTTCTTCATTGCGCGTCCAATGCAGTGGGAGGATGTGCATCCACGCTAGCGCAGGCCTCGATGCACGGGACGTGCGCGAAGTCAGCCAACCTTCGGCAGGGATCAGTCGCGCTCGAATGCCTGCAGGTCCTCGAACAGGCGCAGGTTGCGGCGGATCCCGTCCGCGCCATCGTCCATGCGCGCAAGCAGGTCGTGCGGCCCGCGCGTGCGGCGTGCCGACCACCACCAGGTGGCCAGGGTCCCGGCGATGCCGATCGCCAGGCTGATCCAGATCCAGGTCGGCGTCGGCCCCGGCAGGCGCGCCGGCGACAGGCCGGCGAAGCCGATCACCACCAGCACCCACAGTACCCACCATGGCGCGCCGCAGACGTTGGAGTTCAGCACCTGGAGCCGCAGCAGCTGGCGCAAGCGCTTCTGGATCGACAATACCGGTGCCGCATAGTCGAGGCTCGACGCCAGCCCGGCGACGATGCCGGCGAAGGCGATGTGCAGGACGCCGAACGCGTGCAGCGCGATGCCGGCTGCGAGCAGGCCGGGGACGTCGAGGTTGTTGCGCCAGCAGCCAACGCCGAGCAGCACCAGGCCGATGCCGAGCAATGCCTGCAGCGCCATGCCGAACAGCAGCGGGCGCAGGTGGCGGCGCGCCTGCGCCTGCTTCTGCCCGCGCAGCAGTTCCAGTTGCAGCGCGTCTTGGCGGGCCAGGCGGGCGTCCAGCGCCTGCCAGGCGGATTTCAGGTCGTCGAGTTCCATCGTCGTGTCCATGCGGTCCAGGTCGGTCAAAGTTCGTCGCGGACGCGCTGCTTGAGGCGCCCGATCTTGGTGGAGACGTTGCTTTCGGTGATGCCGAGGATCTCGGCGATCTCGCGTTGCGGGCGATCGTCGAGGTAGAGCAGCAGCAGGGCGCGGTCGAGCGGCGGCTGCCGCTGGATGAAGCGCTGGAGCACGCGCACATGCTGGTCGCGTTCGTGGTCGGCGCCACCGGCGTCGGCGACGTCGTGCAGCCCTTCGTCCAGCGGCACCGCATCATGGCGCGCCCGCATGACTTGCTCGCGCACGTGGCTGATCGCCACGTTCAGCGCCACGCGGTACATCCAAGTGCTGAAGCTGCGCGTCGGGTCGTACTTCGGCCACGCGTGCCAGAGCTGCGTGCAGATGTCCTGCACCAGGTCGTCGCGGTCCTCGGGCCTGCGGGCGTAGCTGTTCGCGACCTTGAACACGATCCCGCGATGCCGCTGCAGGCGCTCGCTGAAGGCCTCGTGGCCGTTGGTCGCGGTCGTGGCGGACATGCTGGCGGCCATCGTATCCATGGAATCCCCGGCGCGTTGCGTGCGCCTCTCGAATCCATGATTCGCGCCAGCGTGCGGAATCTCACACGGTGGCGACGCACATCGTCAGTGGGCGGCGAGCACCCGGATCTCGACGTCGTCCAACCGCACCACCTGGCCGGCGCGGATCTTCGCGGTCTTGCGCAGTTCCGCAACGCCATCCACGCGCACCGCGCCGCTGGCCACCAGCTGCTTGCCGGCGCCGCCGGAGTCGCACAGGCCCGTCAGCTTCAGCAACTGGTTGAGTTCCACGAAATCGCGGTCGAGCTCGAAGTCGATGCTGTCCATCCGCGCAGGATACCGGCGCCGCGCCGCGGGTGTAGGCTGCGCCTCCCATTCCCGTTGGAGCGTCCCATGCTGGCCTACGCCACCCTCGGCACCCGCGACCTCGCGCGTGCCGCCGCCTTCTACGATGCCGTGCTCGCCCCGCTGGGCGCCAGGCGTTTCATGGAAGAGCCCGACTACTTCATCGCCTGGGGCAATTCCGAACACGGCGCCGGCCTCGGCATCACCTATCCCTTCGACAAGCAGCCGGCCACGGTGGGCAACGGGTGCATGGTCGCGCTGGGCGCGGCCAGCCGCGAACAGGTGGATGCGGTCCATGCCAAGGCGCTCGAACTCGGCGGCAGCGACGAGGGCGCGCCGGGGCAACGCTATCCCGGCTTCTACGCGGCGTACTTCCGCGACCTCGACGGCAACAAGCTCAACTGCTGCTACATGGGCGATTGAGCTTGCGGCTCAGGGCAGCGGCACGCGTGCGCGCTGCCCGTCGCGTTCCACCACCACCCCGTCGCGCCGGATCTCGACCACGCTGAGCCCACCGCTGCGGTCGCCCTCGGCCATGTGCTGCCCGTCGAGGATGACGAAGCGTCGCGCCGGGGTTTCATCCCACATGTGCATGGTCAGCTTGACCGGCGGGAGGCCGGTGGCATCGAGGTCGGGGACCCCCGCGGCCATCGATGCCGGCGCTGGTGCCGATGCCGGTGCCGGGCGCGGCGGTGGGGCAGCGGGTGCGGTGCGCGCCGCGGGAGGCACGATGCCGAGGCCGGA
>JAFLEB010000074.1 GCA_017302075.1 Lysobacterales bacterium | reverse complement strand
ACGGCGGTTCCTGCTTCCCCAAGGACGTGCAGGCCCTGGCGCGCACCGC
Organism: Lysobacterales bacterium; assembly: GCA_017302075.1. Lineage (GTDB taxonomy): Bacteria > Pseudomonadota > Gammaproteobacteria > Xanthomonadales > Xanthomonadaceae > Thermomonas > Thermomonas mangrovi. Next base: position 13,030 of record JAFLEB010000074.1, on the reverse strand, counting down.
GCAGCAGCATGGCGTCGAGCCGCGCCTGCTGGCGGCGGTGGAGGGCGTCAACGAAGCGCAGAAGGCGCACCTGTTCGAGCTGATGATGCGCCACTACGGCGGCGAGGCCGGGTTGCGCGGCAAGACCGTGGCGCTGTGGGGCCTGGCGTTCAAGCCGAATACCGACGACATGCGCGAGGCCTCCAGCCGGCGCCTGCTGCAGCTGCTGTGGAACGCCGGCGCGCGCGTGCAGGCCTACGATCCCGAAGCGATGGACGAGGCGCGGCGGATCTTCGGCGAGCGCGCCGACCTGTGCCTGTGCGGTTCGGCGGGCGAGGCGCTGCAGGGCGCCGACGCGCTGGTCGTGATCACCGAGTGGAAGCAGTTCCGCAGCCCGGATTTCGCGCGCCTGCATGCGGCGCTGGCGGACGCGGTGGTGTTCGACGGCCGCAACCTGTACGAGCCCGCCGAGGTCGAAGCCGCGGGGCTGGCGTACTACGGCATCGGCCGCGGCCGCTCGCTGGTGGTGCGCTGACGCCATGGACCGCCTCGAGCAACGCCTGGTCGACCTGGAGACGCGCCTTGCGTTCCAGGAGCACGCCCTGCAGGAACTCAGCGACGCCGTCGCCGCCGCGCGCGCGGAGGAGGCCGGCAATGCGCTGCGCCTGCATCGCGCCCTCGACGAACTGCGGCAGTTGCGCAGCATGCTGGCCGCCAGCCCGGTGGTCGGCGATGCCGCCAGCGAACCCCCGCCCCCGCATTACTGATCCGCCATGAGCAAATCCCTTAAGGACCAGCTGCTCGGCCTGGGTTTCAGCGCCCCGAAGCCGGAGCCGCGCCCGCAGAAGCCGAAGCCGAATGCCGCGGGGCGCCCCGCGCCGCCACGGCAGGCGCCGCCGCACCACGCCCGCAAGGACGCGCCGCGCAAGGACCACGCGCGCAAGCCGCCGCGCACGCGAGAGGACATCGACCTCGCCAAGGCCTACGCCATCCGCGCGCAACGCGAGAAGGACGAGCGCATCGAGGCCGAGCGGCTGAAGCAGGAAGAGGCGCGCAAGCGCCGCGAGGCCAAGGCCGCGCTGGCCGCGTTCGTCGCCGGCAAGGGCCTCAACGCCGCCGATGCGGAGCATGTCCGCCATTTCGAATACGGCGGCAAGATCAAGCGCATCCACGTCACCGCCGACCAGCTGAAGGCCTTGAATGCCGGCGAATTGGGCGTGGTGCAGCTGGATGGCCGCTACGTGCTGGTCGATGCCGGCACGCTCGCGCAGGCCGAGGCGATCTTCGCCCCCGCGGTCGCGCTCAAGGTCGATCCGGATGCGCCCGCCGAGCAGGATCCGTATGCCGATCCGCGCTACCAGGTGCCCGACGACCTGGTCTGGTGAAGCTCAGGCGTCGTCGCGCGCCTCCAGCACGCGGCCGATGCCGGCATCCTCGACTTCGGCGCGCAGCAGCGCCAGCGAGACCGGCAACCGGTCCAGCCCGATCCGGAAATGCAGCTCGCCCTCGGGCGTGCGCGAGGAATGGATCGACGCCAGGTTCACCCCCAGCCGCTCGAACACGGCGAGCAAGGCGCGCAGCGAGCCCGGGCGGTCCTCCGGCAGGTAGACGCTGAGGAAGCGGGCGGCATCGAGGTCGGCCTGCAGGTAGCCCATGCGTTCGAAGCCATGGCTGCGCGCGGCCAGCGCCTCCGCGCCGAACCAGGCCGCCGGTTCCGCCAGGAAGCGCTGGCGCAGCATGGCGCGCGCCGCTTCGTCGCCGCGGGCGACCGCATCGTGCAGCGCCGTCGTCGCGTCCGCCAGCCGCTCCAGCACGGGCAGGACGTCCGGGTTGCCGAACTGGATGTCCTCGTAGATCGCCGGGTTGCCGGCGAGGATGCGGCCGGTCACGGTGAGGTCGAGTTCGTGGCCGACCGTGCGCAAGGCATGCAGCGCGGGCATGCCGCCGGCCTCGGCGGCGCAGCGGCGTAGCACGTCGGCTTGCGCGAGGTGGCTGGCGTGGACCAGGCCCTGCACCAGCGCCATCGCGCGGTCGTGCGCGGCCGGCGCGATCTCCACGCAGTCGGCGCGCATCGCGGCCAGCAGCGCATCCAGCCACGGTCCCCAGCGCGCCACGCGGGCCCGGCAGACCGCGAGCGTGCGGCCCTCCAGGGTGTCGATCTTCGGCGGCGCGGCCATCGGGTGCAGGCCGGCGACGTCGGCGCGCGAGCCGAGCATGGCCGCGACCGGCGCCTGCTTGATCGAGGTGAGGTCGAGCCACAGCGCGCCGGCCTCGCCGCCGTCGGCATGCGCGATGCAGGACTCGATCACCGCTACCGTGCGCCGGATCGGCACGCTGAAGACCAGCACGTCGACCTGGCGGGCCAGCTCCGCCGGCGTCGGCGAACCGGGATCGGCGATGTCGCTGCCGCGCACCTGCAGTCCCATCCGCCGTTCGAGGAAGCGCGCCAGCCAGCGTCCGTAGGCACCGGCGTGGCCGACGATGCCGACCAGCGGCGGCTTGCCGTCCGGGCCGGGCAGGGCGTTCATTCGGGGTCGTAGTCTAGGTTCGCGGCGAGCCAGCGCTCGGCCTGCCGCAGCGACACGCCCTTGCGCCGCGCATAGTCCTCGACCTGCTCCTTCGACACCCGCCCGACCACGAAGTAGCGGCTTTGCGGATGGCTGAAGTAATAGCCGGACACCGCCGCGGTGGGCAGCATCGCGAAGCTTTCGGTGAGCTGCATGCCCGCGTTGCCCGGCGCATCCAGCAGGCGGAACAGGGTAGCCTTCTCGCTGTGGTCGGGGCAGGCCGGATAGCCTGGCGCGGGGCGGATGCCACGGTAGGCCTCGGCGATCAGCGCCTCGTTGTCCAGCGCTTCGTCGGCGGCATAGCCCCAGAACTCGGTGCGCACGCGCTGGTGCAGCCGCTCGGCCAGGGCTTCGGCCAGGCGGTCGGCCAGCGCCTTCAGCAGGATGGCATTGTAGTCGTCGTGGTCGGCCTCGAAGCGGGCCACGTGCGGCTCGATGCCGATGCCCGCGGTCACCGCGAACGCGCCGATCCAGTCCTGGATGCCGCGGCCCTCGGGGGCGATGAAGTCGGCGAGGCAGACGTCCGGGCGTTCCACCGGCTTGTCCACCTGCTGGCGCAGGAAATGCAGGAGGGCGGGCTCACCGCCGGCATCGACGCGCACGTCGTCGCCGATGCGCTGCGCCGGCCACAGGCCGAACACCGCCTTCGCGGTCAGCCACCGTTCCGCCACGATGCGATCGAGCATCGCCAGCGCGTCGCGATGCAGGGCGCTGGCCTGCGCGCCCACCACCGGGTCGGCGAGGATCGCCGGGTACTTGCCGGCGAGTTCCCAGGCCTGGAAGAACGGCGTCCAGTCGATGCAGGCGACCAGTTCGGCCAGCGGATAGTCGTCGAACACGTGCAGGCCCGGCTGCCGCGGTGCGGGCGGGACGTAGGTGTCCCAGCCGCCAGCGAAGGCCTGCGCGCGCGCCTTCTCCAACGACACCAGGCGCCGCGCATCGCCGCGGTCGCGGTGGCGCTGGCGGATCTCGGCGAAGTCGGCGTCGTTGGCGGCGATGAAGGGCGCGCGCAGGTCGGCCGACACCAGCGACTGGGCCACGCCGACCGCGCGCGAGGCGTCCTTCACCCACACCGTGGGCGCCTGGTAATGCGGGTCGATCTTGAGCGCGGTGTGCGCGCGCGAGGTCGTCGCCCCGCCGATCATCAAGGGCAGGGTGAAACCCTGGCGCTGCATCTCGCGGGCGACGTGGCTCATCTCCTCCAGCGACGGCGTGATCAGCCCGGACAGGCCGATAAGGTCGGCCCCGACTTCGCGCGCGGTGTCCAGGATCTTCTGCGCCGGCACCATCACGCCAAGGTCGACGACCTCGAAGTTGTTGCAGGCCAGGACCACGCCAACGATGTTCTTGCCGATGTCGTGGACGTCGCCCTTGACCGTGGCCATCACGATCCGGCCATTCGACTTGCCGACGTCGCCGGTCCGGCGCTTTTCCTCCTCGATGTAGGGCAGCAGGTGGGCGACCGCCTTCTTCATCACCCGCGCCGACTTCACCACCTGCGGCAGGAACATCTTGCCGGCCCCGAACAGGTCGCCGACCACGTTCATGCCGTCCATCAGCGGGCCTTCGATCACGTCCAGCGGACGCGCGGCCAGCACCCGCGCTTCCTCGGTGTCGTGCTCGATCCACGCATCCAGGCCGTGCACCAGCGCGTGGCCCAGGCGTTCGCGCACTGGCAGTCCCCGCCAGCGGAGGTCCTCGGCCTTCTTCTCGCCCTTCCTGCCCTTGAAGCGGTCGGCGATCTCCAGCAGGCGCTCGGTGCCGTCGCTGCGGCGGTTGAGCACCACGTCCTCGACGCGCTCGCGCAGGTCGGGGTCGAGGTCGTCGTACAGCGGCAGCGCGCCGGCGTTGACGATGCCCATGTCCATGCCGGCGCGGATCGCGTGGTACAGGAACACCACGTGGATCGCCTGCCGCACCGCCTCGTTGCCGCGGAAGCTGAAGCTCACGTTCGACACGCCGCCGGAGACATGGCAGGCCGGGAAGCGGCGCTTCAGCTCGCGGGTGGCCTCGATGAAGGCCACCGCGTAGCCATCGTGCTCCTCGATGCCGGTGGCGATCGCGAACACGTTGGGATCGAAGACGATGTCCTCCGGCGGGAAGCCGACTTCCTCGGTCAGCAGCCGGAAGGCGCGCGAGCAGATCTCGACCTTGCGTGCGACGGTGTCGGCCTGGCCTTGCTCGTCGAAGGCCATCACCACCACCGCGGCGCCGTAGCGGCGCACCAGCCGCGCCTGGCGCAGGAATTCGGCTTCGCCTTCCTTCAGCGAGATCGAATTGACGATGCCCTTGCCCTGCAGGCATTTCAGCCCGGCCTCGATCACCGACCACTTCGAGCTGTCGACCATCACCGGCACGCGGGCGATGTCGGGCTCGGCGGCGATCAGGTTGAGGAAGGCGACCATCGCCTGCTCGCTGTCGAGCAGGCCCTCGTCCATGTTGACGTCGATCACCTGCGCGCCATTCTCGACCTGCTGGCGGGCCACCGCGACGGCTTCGTCGTAGCGGCCTTCCAGGATCAGTTTCTTGAACTGCGCGCTACCTGTGACGTTGGTGCGCTCGCCGACGTTGACGAAGTTGGTCTGCGGGGTGATCAGCAGCGGTTCCAGCCCGGCCAGGCGGGTATGGCGGGGTAGCGCGCTCATGCCGCGTCCGCCAGCGCCGGCACCTGCCGCGGCGGCAGGCCGCGCACCGCCGCCGCGATCGCCGCGATGTGCGCCGGGGTGGTCCCGCAGCAACCGCCGACCAGGTTCAACAGGCCGCTGTCGGCGAATTCGCGCAGCACCGCGGCCATGTCCTCGGGGGTTTCGTCGTAGCCGCCGAAGGCGTTGGGCAGGCCGGCGTTCGGATGCGCGCTCACATGGGTATCGGCGACCTGGGCGAGCACGTCCACGTGCTGGCGCAGGTCCTTCGCGCCCAGCGCGCAGTTGAGCCCGATCGCCAGCGGCCGCGCATGCCGCAGCGAATACCAGAAGGCCTCCGCGGTCTGCCCGGACAGCGTGCGTCCGGAGGCGTCGGTGATGGTGCCTGAGACCAGTACCGGCAGGCGCGCGCCGAGTTCCGCGAAGACATCGTCGATCGCGAACAGCGCCGCCTTGGCGTTGAGGGTGTCGAACACGGTTTCGACCATCAGCACGTCGGCTCCGCCCTCGACCAGGCCGCGCGCGGCCTCGCGGTAGGCCTCGGCCAGGGTGTCGAAATCGATCGCGCGGAAGCCCGGGCGGTTGACGTCGGGCGACAGCGAGGCGGTGCGGCTGGTCGGCCCGAGCACGCCGATCGCGAAGCGCGGCTGCGACGGATCGCGGGCCTCGGCCTCGTCGCAGGCGGCACGCGCGAGGCGGGCGCCCTCGCGGTTCAGCTCGCGCGCCAGGTGCTGCAGGCCGTAATCGGCGAGCGAGATCGACGTCGAGTTGAAGGTATTGGTCTCGACCAGGTCGGCGCCGGCCGCGAGGTAATCGCGGTGGATGCCGAGGATCAGGTCGGGCCGGGTCAGGCTGAGCAGGTCGTTGTTGCCGCGCTGGTCGTGGCTGGCGCAGGCGCAACCACCGTCGTGGGCATGGCCGTCCGCCGACCACAGCGCGTCGAAACCTTCGGCGAAGCGTGCGCCGCGGTAGTCGGCTTCCTGCAGGCCATGGCGCTGGATCATGGTGCCCATGGCACCGTCGATGACCAGGATGCGTTCGCGCAGGGCGGCCTCGAGGCGGGCCACGCGCGCCGGGTCGCGCCAGGGCAGGGTGTCCATGCGGGCGTCCATCAGGGCCGGGTCGCGATCAGCGAGATCACTTCGAAGTGCGGCGGGCGCCGCTCGCGGGTGACCGACTCCACGTTGCCCACCGCAAGGCCGGCCTTCTCGGCGAACTTGCGCAGCTCGCGCGCGCTGAAGCCGAGGTTGACGTGCCCGAAGGCCTGCACCGCGCTGCGGTGTTCGTGGCGGGCGAGGCTGGACAGCAACAGGCGGCCGCCCGGGCGCAGCACGCGCGCGGCTTCCGCCACCGCCTGCGCCGGCTTGTCGGCATAGGTCAGCGCGTGCATCAGCACCACCAGGTCGAAGCTGGCGGCGGCGAACGGCAGGGCGTGCATGTCGCCCTCGCGCACCTCCACGTTGGGGTAGCGGCGCAGGCGTTCGCTGGCCGCGGCGACCACGCGCTGGCTGGCATCGACGCAGACGTAGCGGCCCGCGTGCGGCGCCAGCAGTTCCGCCAGCACGCCGTCGCCGGAGGCGATGTCGAGCACGTCGCCGGGCTCCAGCAGCGGCAGCGCGCTGCGCGCCAGCGCCTCCCAGGTACGGCCGGGCGAGTAATGCCGTTCCATGTCGCCGGCGACGCTGTCCGCCCAGTTCTGGTCGGCGGCGCGCATCGCCAGCACGCCCGGGACGCGCTCGGCGTCCTGGCGCAGCAGGGGATCGTCGCTGCCGGCGCTGATCGAGGCCCACAACGCACGCTGCGCGGGATCGAGGGCGTCTTCCTCGTAGCGGTAGTAGGCCGACACCCCGGCGCGACGGTCGCGAACCAGGCCGGCTTCCTTGAGCTTGGCGAGGTGGGTGGAGACCCGCGGTTGCGCGAGCTGGGTGATCGCGGAGAGTTCGGCCACGGTCAGCTCCTCGCGCGCCAGCAGGGCCAGCAGCCGCACGCGGGTGGCGTCGGCGAAGACCTTGAGCCGGCTCGACCAGCCTTCGAGATCCATCTTCATCTTTCCATCGCGATCCAAAGATAAGTGTCGTCCGCCGGGCGCCCGGGGTCAAGCAAAGGCGAGCGACGGGGTGGGGTTTGGCAGGGGCCGGCGGTACAATGATTTCGTTTGCAACGAACGCGGAGCGTGCCGTGGATTTTGGCTTCACCGAAGAACAGTTGATGCTGCAGGACGTGGCCCGGCGCATCGCGCAGGAGAAGATCGCGCCCAGCGCGGAACACCACGACCGGACGGGCGAATTCCCGCTGGAGAACATCCGCACCCTGGGCGAGAACGGCCTGATGGGCATCGAGGTGCCGGCCGAGTACGGCGGCGCCGGGATGGACCCGGTCAGCTACGTGCTGGCGATGGTCGAGATCGCCGCGGCAGACGCCGCCCACAGCACCATCGTCTCGGTGAACAACTCGCTGTTCTGCAACGGCATCCTGACCTTCGGCACCGAGGCGCAGAAGCAGTTGTACGTGCGCGCGATCGCGGAAGGCCGCGAGATCGGCGCGTTCGCGCTGACCGAGCCGCAATCGGGTTCCGATGCCACCGCGATGCGCTGCAAGGCCGTGAAGCAGGCCGACGGCAGCTACGTGGTCAACGGCAAGAAGAGCTGGATCACCTCCGGTCCGGTGGCCAAGTACATCGTGCTGTTCGCGATGACCGACCCCGACAAGGGCGCGCGCGGGATCACCGCGTTCATGATCGACACCGACCGCGCCGGCTTCCATCGCGGCAAGACCGAGCCGAAGCTGGGCATCCGCGCGTCCGCCACCTGCGAGATCGAGTTCACCGACTACGTGGTCCAGGCCGACGAGGTGCTGGGCGACGAGGGCCACGGCTTCAAGATCGCGATGGGCGTGCTGGACGCCGGCCGCATCGGCATCGCCAGCCAGGCCATCGGCCTCGCCCGCGCCGCCTACGAGGCGACCCTGGCCTACGTGCGCGAGCGCAAGGCCTTCGGCCAGCCGATCGGCGCGTTCCAGATGACCCAGGCCAAGATCGCCGACATGAAGTGCAAGCTCGACGCGGCGCTGCTGCTGACGCTGCGCGCGGCGTGGCTGAAGGGGCAGGGCCAGCGCTTCACCACCGAGGCGTCGGTGGCCAAGCTGACCGCGTCCGAGGCGGCAATGTGGATCACCCACCAGGCGCTGCAGATCCATGGCGGCATGGGCTACTCGAAGGAGATGCCGATCGAGCGCTACTTCCGCGACGCCAAGATCACCGAGATCTACGAAGGCACCAGCGAGATCCAGCGGCTGGTGATCGCCCGCCACGAGACCGGCCTGCGCTGAGCCGCGCCTCCCGACCCCGCAAGGCCGCTTCCGCGCGGCCCTCGCCGGACAGACCCCGTTGCCGCGCTTGCGCGGCGTTCGTCCATCCAAGGCACACCCCGCGATGACCCGACAGAACGACCAGGGCGACTCCGCCCCGACCCAGGCGATCCTCGCCGCCCTCGCCAAGCGCGTCCCGAAGTCCGGCCTCGCCGAGGCCCAGGCCTTCGCCCGCGGCTTCTATCGCCGCATGGACGGCGACGAGTTCGGCCAGCACGGCGCCGAGGGCTGGGCGGCGCTGGCCGCCGACATGCTGGACTTCGTGCGCACCCGCAAGCGCGGCACCGCGCGCGTGCGGCTGTTCAACCCGACCCTCGCCACCCATGGCTGGGAGTCGCCGCACACGGTGGTCCAGCTGGCCAACGACGACATGCCGTTCCTGGTGGACTCGGTGACCATCGCGCTGGCCGAGCGCGGCATCGGCGTGCACGTGCTGGGCCACCCGGTGCTGCGCCTGCTGCGCGACAAGGCCGGCAAGCTGAAGGCGGTGGGCGAGGGCGAGGCCGAATCGCTGATGCACCTCGAGGTCGACCGCATGCCGCAGGCCTCGATGGCCGCGGTGAAGGCTGCGCTCGAGCAGGTGCTGGCGGACGTGCGCGCGATCGTGGCCGACTGGGAGCCGATGCGCGACCGCATGCTGGCGGTGGCCGACGAACTTGCCAGCCGGCGCCTGCCGGTGTCCGACGAGGGCCGCCGCGAGGCGCAGGAATTCCTGCGCTGGGCCGCCGACGAGCACTTCACCTTCCTCGGCTACCGCGAGTACCGGGTGGAGAAGCAGGGCAAGGACGAGGTCCTGGCCGCGGTCGACGGCAGCGGGCTGGGCCTGCTGCGCGGCAAGGACGCGAGCGCGCCGCGCGCGCTGAAGTCGCTGGCCGCGCACTACATGCCGCAGTCGGGCTCGGTGGAGGCGCTGATCCTCACCAAGACCAATGCCCGCGCCACCGTGCACCGCCGCGGCTACATGGACTACATCGGCGTCCTGGGCTTCGACGCCAAGGGCAAGCCGGTCACCGAGCAGCGCTTCCTGGGCCTGTACACCTCGGGCGCCTACAACCGCCGCCCCTGGGACATCCCGCTGGTGCGCCAGCGCCACGACCACGTGATGCGCGCGTCGGGCCTGGATCCGGCCAGCCACAGCGGCAAGGCGCTGCGCCACATCCTCGAGACCCTGCCGCGCGACGAGCTGTTCCAGTCCGGCGAGGAGGAACTCGCGCAGACCGCGATGGGCATCCTCGGCCTGCAGGAACGCGTGCGCAGCAAGCTGTTCGTGCGCCGCGACCGCTACGGCCGCTACTTTTCCGCGCTGGCCTACATCCCGCGCGACCGCATGAGCACCCAGGTCCGGCACCGCATCGAGGCGATGCTGAAGGACGCGCTGGGCGGCGAGCAGGTCGACACCACCGTGCAGATCGGGCAGTCGCCGCTGGCGCAGTTGCACATGATCGTGCGTCCGGTCGAGGGTAGCGCCGCCGAGGTCGACCTGCCGGCGCTGGAAGCCGGCCTGGCCGAGATCGTGCGCGACTGGCGCGACGGCCTGCGCGAGCAGCTGGTGGCCCGCCACGGCGAGGAAGCCGGGCTGAAGCTGCTGGAGCGCTACGGCCGCGCCCTGCCGGCGGGCTACATCGAGGAAGTGAGCCCCGAGGTCGCGGCGACCGACGTCGACTGCCTTGCCGCGCTCGCCGGCCCGGACGACCTGCGGCTGTCGCTGTACCGCCGCAAGGACGCCGGCCTGCGCTTCAAGCTGTACCGCCAGCTCGACGACATCCCGCTGTCGGACGCGCTGCCGATGATGGAGAACATGGGCCTGCGGGTGATTTCCGAGCATCCGTACCGGGTCGACGCCGACGGCGACGTCAGCTTCATCCAGGACTTCGAGGTCGAACCGCTGCTGGCCGGCGGCTTCGACATCGACGCGATCGACCAGAATTTCGAGGACGCGTTCGCGCGGATCTGGCGCGGCGACGCCGAGAACGACGGCTTCAACCGCCTGGTGCTGGCCGCCGGCCTGTCGTGGCGGCAGGTCGCGATGCTGCGCGCCTACTGCAAGTACCTGCTGCAGGTGGGGGTGCCGTTCTCGCAGAGCTACATGGAGGCCACGCTGGCGCGCTACCCGCTGCTGGCGCGCTTGCTGGTGGAGCTGTTCGAGGCCCGCTTCGACCCGCGCACCGGCCACGAGAGCGATGCCGAGATCAAGCAGGGCATGAGCCGCTTCGGCGCGCAGCTGAAGGCGCTCGCCGCCGGCGACGAGGCCGCGATGTCCGCCTTGAAGTCGCTGGTCGCCGCGCGCGCCAAGGGCCGCGCCGAACAGACGGAAGCGGCGCGTTCGGCGCTGCTCGGCCTGCTCGACCGCGTCGCCAGCCTCGACGAGGATCGCATCCTGCGCAGCTTCATCGGGGTGATCGACGCCACCCTGCGCACCAGCTACTACATCGACTACGCCGGTGGCGTGCGCAAGGACGGTGGGCCGGCGGACTACGTCAGCTACAAGCTCGATTCGTCGAAGGTGCCGGACCTGCCGAAGCCGCGGCCGTACCGCGAGATCTGGGTCTGCGGCCCGCGCGTGGAAGGCATCCACCTGCGCTTCGGGCCGGTCGCGCGCGGCGGCCTGCGCTGGTCGGACCGCCGCGAGGACTTCCGCACCGAGGTGCTCGGCCTGGTCAAGGCGCAGATGGTGAAGAACACCGTGATCGTGCCGGTGGGCAGCAAGGGCGGCTTCTTCTGCAAGCAGTCGCCGGACCCGGCGCAGGACCGCGACGCCTGGTTCAACGAGGGCGTGGCCTGCTACAAGCGCTTCATCAACGGCCTGCTCGACCTCACCGACAACCTGTCGGCGGAGGGCAAGGTGCTGCCGCCGTCCGGCGTGGTCCGCCACGATGGCGACGACCCGTACCTGGTGGTCGCCGCCGACAAGGGGACCGCGACCTTCTCCGACATCGCCAACGGCATCGCCCAGGCGCACGGCTTCTGGCTCGACGACGCCTTCGCATCCGGCGGTTCGGTGGGCTACGACCACAAGGGCATGGGCATCACCGCGCGCGGCGCGTGGGAGTCGGTGAAGCGCCACTTCCGCGCGCTCGGCCGCGACAGCCAGAAGCAGGACTTCACCTGCGTGGGCATCGGCGACATGTCCGGCGACGTGTTCGGCAACGGCATGCTGCTGAGCAAGCACATCCGCCTGGTGGCCGCCTTCGACCACCGCCACATCTTCCTCGACCCGACCCCGGACGCGGCGGCGACGTTCAAGGAACGCGCGCGCATGTTCAAGCTGCCGCGTTCGAGCTGGGAGGACTACGACAAGGCGCTGATCAGCAAGGGCGGCGGCGTGTGGCCGCGCAGCGCCAAGTCCATCCCGCTGTCGGCGGAGGCGAAGGCGGCGCTGGGCATCGAGTCCGACGCCACCGCGATGAGCCCGAACGAGCTGATGAACGCGATCCTGCGCGCGCCGGTCGACCTGCTGTGGAACGGCGGCATCGGCACCTACGTGAAGTCGAGCCGCGAGAACAACGCCGACGTCGGCGATCGCGCCAACAACGCGCTGCGCGTGGACGGCAACCAGTTGCGCTGCAAGGTGGTGGGCGAGGGCGGCAACCTCGGCCTGACCCAGCTCGGGCGCATCGAGGCGGCGCTGCACGGCGTGCTGCTCAACACCGACTTCATCGACAACTCCGCCGGCGTGGACACCTCCGACCACGAGGTGAACATCAAGATCCTGCTCAACGCGGAGGTGCGCCGGAAGAAGCTCAAGCTCGGCGAGCGCAATGCGCTGCTGGCCTCGATGACCGACGAGGTCGCGCAGCTGGTGCTCAACGACAACTACCGGCAGAACCAGGCGCTGAGCCTGATGGAGCGGATGAGCCTGTCCCGGCTGGGTTCCAAGCAGCACTTCATCCGCACGCTGGAGGCGCAGGGCCTGCTCGATCGCCAGATCGAATTCCTGCCGTCCGACGCCGAGATCGCGGAACGCAAGGCGCGCGGCCAGGGCCTGACCCGGCCGGAGCTGTCCGTGCTCCTCTCGTACTCGAAGCTGGTGGCGTTCCAGCAACTGCTGGACTCCGACGTGCCCGAGGATGCGTACCTCTCGAAGGAACTCGAGCGCTACTTCCCGGCGCCGCTGCAGGCCAAGTACGCCAAGGGCATGCAGCAGCACCGCCTGAAGCGCGAGATCATCGCCACCGCGGTGACCAATTCCACCATCAACCGGATGGGCGCCACCTTCCTGCTGCGCATGCAGGAAGACAGCGGCCGCAGCCCGGGCGAGGTGGCCAAGGCGTTCACCATCACCCGCGAGACGCTGGATGCCCGCGAGCTGTGGGCGCAGATCGACGCGCTCGACGGCAAGGTCGCCGAGGCCGCGCAGATCGACGCCCTGCAGGTGATCTGGGAACTGCAGCGCGGCTTCACCCGCTGGCTGCTGTCGCGCCCCGGCGCGATCCCGGACATCACCACCGCGGTCGCGCGCTACCACGACGGGTTCCG
>JAFLEB010000073.1:11963-13251 GCA_017302075.1 Lysobacterales bacterium | reverse complement strand
GCGCTGGGCGACGTTGCGGGCATTGCGCACGACGGTCTGCTTGGCGCGCTTCTTGGCGGACTTGATGTTGGCCACGTGGGAAATCCTGGGGAGTCTGTTTGGGCGGTGGAGATCGTGCGCCGGCAGGCTTGCCGACGGACGAGGGATTCGGGAAGACTGGAAATTATGGGCGATTCAATGGCTTGGGTCAACTGCCACGACCTCCGGCAGGCGGTGCCGGCGTGAGCGCGGGGCAGGGGCCGGCGGGCGCGGGCAAGCCGCGCAGCATGACCCGGGGGGTGCTGTCGTTCGGTGGGATGACGCTGTTGAGCCGGGTCTTCGGGCTGGTCCGCGACCAGGTGTTCAACACCACTTTCGGCGCGAACTGGATGACCGATGCGTTCTGGGTCGCGTTCCGCATCCCGAACTTCATGCGCCGGCTGTTCGCGGAGGGCTCGTTTTCCACCGCCTTCGTGCCGGTCTTCACCGAAATCAAGGAAACCCGCACCCACGCCGACCTGAAGGCGCTGATGGCGCGCGCGGCCGGCACCCTCGGCGGCGTCCTGCTGGTGGTCACCGCGCTGGGCATGCTGTTCGCCCCGCAGTTGGCCACCGGGTTCACCCAGGCCGCGCCGGCCCCCGGCCAGGCCGCGCTGATCACCGACCTGCTGCGCCTGACCTTCCCCTTCCTGCTGTGCGTCTCGCTGACCGCGCTGGCCGCCGGCGCGCTCAACAGCTACCACCGATTCGGGCTGCCCGCGTTCGCCCCGATCATCCTGAACCTGTGCATGATCGCCGGCACGTTGTGGGGGTCGAAATTCACCGACCCGCCAATCCTCGCGATGGGCTGGGCGATCCTCGCCGCCGGCGTCCTCCAACTGCTGTTCCTGATGCCGGCGCTGGCCAAGCTGGACCTGCTGGCGCTGCCGCGCTGGGGCTGGCGGCATCCGGACGTGCGCAAGGTGATGCGGTTGATGGTGCCGACCCTGCTTGGGTCGTCGGTGGCGCAGGTCAACCTGCTGTTCGACACCTTCATCGCCGCGATGCTGGTGCACGGCTCGCAGAGCTGGCTGTCCACCGCCGACCGCTTCCTCGAGTTCCCGCTCGGGGTGTTCGGCATCGCGCTGGGCACGGTGATCCTGCCGACCCTGGCCCGCCACCACGTCAACACCGACCGCGTGGGGTTCTCGAAGTCGCTGGACTGGGGCCTGCGCGCGACCCTGATCATCATCCTGCCGGCGATGCTGGGCCTGATGCTGCTGGCGCTGCCGCTGGTGAGCACGATCTTCCAGTACGGCAAGTTCACGGC
>JAFLEB010000073.1:8225-11863 GCA_017302075.1 Lysobacterales bacterium | reverse complement strand
GGGTCACCATGAACCGCCTGTTCCGCGACGCCATCGGCGGGCCCCTGTGCCCGCAAGGCAGCGTGGCCTGCATCGGTGCCTTCGACGGCCTGCACCTGGGCCACCGGGCGCTGGTCGGCCGCGCGGTCGCGCGTGCCCGCGCGCTGGGCGTGCCGGCGGTCGCGCTGAGCTTCGAGCCCTTGCCCCGCGAGTTCTTCGCCAGGGAGGCCAAGCCGCCGCGCCTGATGCTGCCGCGCGCGCGTCTCGCGGGCCTGCTGGGCTTGGGCTGCGACCGCGTGGGCCTGCTGCGCTTCGACGCCGCACTGGCGGCGATGCCGGCCGCGCAGTTCATCGAGCGCGTGCTGGTCGGGCGCCTTGGCGTGCGCGAGGTCTGGGTCGGCCCGGGGTTCCGGTTCGGCAGGGGCCGCGAGGGCGACCTCGCCATGCTGCAGGCCGCGGGCGCCGCGCATGGCTTCACCGCCGACGAGATCGCGCCGGTGTTGCTGGAGGGCGAACGGGTGTCCAGCACCCGCATCCGCGCCGCGCTGGTGGCCGGCGATTTCGCGCTTGCTGCGCGCCTGCTGGGCCGGTCGTACGCGATCGGCGGGCACGTCGTGCGTGGGCAGCAGCTCGGGCGCACGCTCGGCTATCCCACCGCCAACCTGCGCTACGGCGGCAAGACGCCCGCGCTGCGCGGGATCTACGCCACTTGGGTGCATGGCGTGGCCGCGCATCCATGGCCTTCGGTGTCCAGCTTCGGCACGCGCCCCACCGTGGACGGCGTGGAGCCGCTGCTGGAAGCCCACCTGTTCGACTTCGATGGCGACCTCTACGGCCGCCGCATCGAGGTCGAATTCGTCGCCCACCTGCGCGACGAAGAGAAATTCCCCGACCTGGCCACGATGGTCGCGCAGATCCGGCGCGACGACGAACGTGCCCGGGCCATCCTCATGGACCAAGCCCCACAGCGAGCCTCCGCGTGAGCGACAAGCAAGAGAATCCGTACAAGGCCACCATCCTGCTGCCGGAGACCGCGTTCCCGATGCGCGGCGACCTGCCCAAGCGCGAGCCCGAGACGCTGGCGCGCTGGGAGGCGGAAGGCCTCTACGCGCAGCTGCGCGCCAACGGCGCCGGGCGCCCGCGCTTCGTGCTGCACGACGGTCCGCCGTACGCCAACGGCGCGATCCACCTTGGCCATGCGGTCAACAAGATCCTCAAGGACATCATCGTCAAGTCGAAGACGATGGCCGGCTTCGATGCGCCCTACGTCCCGGGCTGGGACTGCCACGGCCTGCCGATCGAGATCGCGGTCGAGAAGAAGTGGGGCAAGGTCGGGACCAAGCTGGATGCCGCCGCGTTCCGGCAGAAGTGCCGCGAATACGCGACCGAGCAGATCGACGTGCAGCGCCGCGACTTCAAGCGGCTGGGCGTGCTCGGCGACTGGGACAATCCGTACCGCACGCTGGACTTCAAGTTCGAGGCCGACGAGATCCGCGCGCTGGCGAAGGTGGTCGAGAACGGCCACCTGCTGCGCGGGGTGAAGCCGGTGTACTGGTGCTTCGACTGCGGCAGCGCGCTGGCCGAGGCGGAGATCGAGTACCAGGACAAGGTGTCGCCCGCGGTCGACGTGGCCTATGCCGCGCGCAACCCGCAGCAGGTCAGCCGCGCGTTCGGCAGCGAGCTGCCGGAAGGCGTCGAGGTCGCGGTGCCGATCTGGACCACCACGCCGTGGACCCTGCCAGCGTCGCTGGCGATCTCGATGGGCCCGGCGCTGGACTACGTGCTGGTGGAGGGTCCGGCCAAGGGCGATGGTTCGCGCCGTTGGCTGGTGCTGGCCGAGGCGTTGGCGGAGAAGGCGCTGAAGCGCTACGGCGTGGACGCGGTGGTCGTGCTCGGCCGCGCCACCGGCGACGCGCTGGAGGGCATGCTGTTCGCGCATCCGTTCTACGACGAGCGCGACATCCCGATCCTGCTCGGCGACCACGTGTCGGCCGAGGACGGCACCGGCGCCGTGCATACCGCGCCCGGCCACGGCCAGGAAGACTTCGCGGTATCGCAGAAGTACGGCTTGGTCGGCCGCTATTCCGCCGCGCAACTGAACCCGGTCGACGGACGCGGCGTCTACCTGCCGACGACACCGGCGGCAGGGGGCGTCGAGCTGGCCGGCCTGCACGTGTGGAAGGCCAACGACGTGCTGGTCGACGTGCTGCGCGCCAGCGGTCGCCTGCTCGCGTTCTCGAAGCTCACCCACAGCTACCCGCACTGCTGGCGGCACAAGACCCCGGTCGCGTTCCGCGCCACCCCGCAGTGGTTCATCTCGATGGACCAGGCGCACCTGCGCCGCGATGCGCTGGCCGCGATCAAGGGCGTGACGTGGTATCCGGAGTGGGGCGAAGCCCGCATCGCCGGCATGGTCGAAGGCCGCCCGGACTGGACCATCTCGCGGCAGCGCACCTGGGGCGTGCCGATCGCGCTGTTCGTGCACCGCGAGACCGGCGAGCCGCATCCGCGCAGCGTGGCGCTGATGCACCAGGTGGCCGACCGCGTGGAGCGCGCCGGCGTGGATGCTTGGTACGCGCTGGATCCCGCCGAACTGCTCGGCGACGAGGCCGCGCAGTACGACCGCATCACCGACATCCTCGACGTCTGGTTCGATTCCGGCGTCACCCACGAGGCGGTGCTGCTGGCGCGCGGGCTGGGCAAGCCGGCGGACCTGTACCTGGAGGGCTCGGACCAGCATCGCGGCTGGTTCCAGTCCTCGTTGCTGACCGGCGTCGCCATCGACAAGGCGGCGCCGTACCGGCAATGCCTGACCCACGGATTCACCGTGGACGAGCATGGCCGCAAGATGTCGAAGTCGCTGGGCAACGGCATCGAGCCGCAGGACATCATGAAGACGCTGGGCGCCGACATCCTGCGCCTGTGGATCGCCTCCGCCGACTACAGCAACGAGATGTCGCTGTCCCAGGAGATCCTCAAGCGCAACGCCGACGCCTATCGCCGCATCCGCAACACCGCGCGCTTCCTGCTGGGCAACCTGCATGGCTTCGACCCGGCCCGCGACCTGTGCGCACCGGCGGAGATGGTGGCGCTGGATCGCTGGGCGGTGCATCGCGCCTGGCAGGTGCAGCAGGAGATCGCCGACGCCTACGCGCGCTACGACTTCGCCGCCGTGGTGCAGGCGCTGATGAACTTCTGCAGCGTCGACCTCGGTTCGCTCTACCTCGACGTCACCAAGGACCGGCTGTACACGATGCGCGAGGATTCGCGCGGCCGGCGCAGCGCGCAGTCGGCGATGTTCCGGATCGCCGATGCCTTCGCGCGCTGGATCGCGCCGATCCTCAGCTTCACAGCGGACGAGATGTGGGGCCACCTGCCGGGCGAGCGCGCCGGCAACGTGCTGTTCGCGACCTGGCACGACGGCCTTGCGCCGTTGCCCGAGGATGCCGCGCTGTCGGCCGGCGACATCGACGGCCTGCTCGCCCTGCGTGAGCAGGTGGCGAAGGTGCTGGAGCCGATGCGCGCGGCCGGCGAGATCGGCGCGGCGCTGGAGGCCGAGATCGAGTTGCGCTGCGGCGTCGCCGACCTGAACCGGCTGGAGCCGCTGGCCGACGAGTTGCGCTTCCTGTTCATCAGCGGCGACGTGCGGGTGGTGCAGG
>JAFLEB010000073.1:0-8125 GCA_017302075.1 Lysobacterales bacterium | reverse complement strand
GGCCACGTGGTGGATTTCATCCAGTGGTACGTGAAGGACCATTACTGGCCGGCGTTCAACATCGCCGACGCGGCGGTGGTCGGCGGCGCCATCGGCATCGGCCTGTTCGGGTTGTTCAGCGGCAAGCCAAGGCCGGCGGCGGGATAATCGCGGCATGGACATCCTGCTCGCCAACCCGCGCGGCTTCTGCGCCGGCGTCGACCGCGCCATCGAGATCGTCAAGCGCGCGATCGAGACGCTGGGCGCCCCGATCTACGTGCGCCACGAAGTCGTCCACAACAAGTTCGTGGTCGGCGACCTCAGGGCTCGCGGCGCGGTGTTCGTGGAGGAACTCGACGAGGTGCCGGATGGCGCGACGGTGATCTTCAGCGCGCACGGCGTCTCGCAGGCGGTGCGGCACGAAGCCGCGCGGCGCGGGCTCAAGGTCTTCGACGCCACCTGCCCGCTGGTGACCAAGGTGCACCTGGAGGTGGCGCGGCAATGCCGCAGCGGCCGCGACATGGTGTTGATCGGGCATGCCGGGCACCCCGAGGTGGAAGGCACGATGGGGCAGTGGAACCGCGAAGGCGGCAGTGGCGCGATCCACTTGGTGGAGGACATCGACGATGTCGCCACCCTCGCGCTCGCGCAGCCGGCCAACTGTTCCTACACCACCCAGACCACGCTCAGCGTCGACGACACCCGCGACATCATCGCCGCGCTGCGCGCGCGCTTCCCGGCGATCGAGGGGCCGAAGAACGACGACATCTGCTATGCCACCCAGAATCGCCAGGACGCAGTGCGCGACCTCGTGGCCGAAGGCTGCGACGCGGTGCTGGTGGTCGGGTCGCCCAACAGCTCCAACTCGAACCGCCTGCGCGAGCTGGCCGAGCGCGAGGGCGTGCCGGCATGGTTGATCGACGGCGCCGACGAGATCGACCCGGACTGGCTGGTCGGCCGCACGCGGGTCGGCGTCACAGCGGGCGCTTCGGCGCCAGATGTGCTGGTGGAGGGCGTGCTGGCGCGCCTGCGCGCGCTGGGCGCCGTAGCCGTGCGCGAGTTGCACGGGGAGCCGGAAGACATGGTGTTCGCCCTGCCGAAGGAACTGCGCGTCAGGCTGGTCGACTGACACGGCCAGTCGACGCCGTCGGCGTCGCTGGTCGCTGGGAAGAAAGCGGGGCGGCCTGGTCTTGCCTGGGCGGCATGCGCCCCGTGCCGGCGCCCCGGGGGGAGAAGCGGGCAACATCCGTGTCGCCCGTGCAATTCATCCTGCGCCAACAGGCGCAGGATTGCACTCGCCAAAAACGCCATGATCGCTGTCATTCGAGTTCATGAATGATGCGGTGCAAAGCAATGATTGCTGTATGACAGCAATCCTGTACATAATGATGACAGTTTGAATGTCTGACAGATTCACTGTCATGGTGGCATCGTGCTGAAGATGCAGGAACGGATTCGTCGCGCGCGTCGCAAGGCGGGGTACTCGCAGGCCACGCTGGCGGAGCGGATCAAGGTACGACGCAGCGCGGTCTCGAACTGGGAATCCGCCAGCGAGGTGCAGCCCTCGATGACCAACCTCATCGCCATCGCGCGCGCCTGCAAGGTGTCGCTTGAATGGCTGGGCACCGGTCGTGGCGGCATGGCGGACGACCCCGAGGCGCTGGCCGACATCCCGGCCGCCGATGCCGAACTGGTGGATGCCGACGACGAACGCGCGCTGCTCGCGGCCTGGCGCGGCCTGCCGCGGCGCTCGCAGCAACTCGTGCTGGAACTCGCGAATGCGCTACTGGGGCCGCGGCGCCGGAGCCCGCGCGCCTGACCCGGATATCCCGGCCAACTGGTGCCCGGGCCGCGCAGCCGCTAGAATCGCGTCCCTCGCCGGAATAGCTCAGTTGGTAGAGCGGCGCATTCGTAATGCGTAGGTCGCAGGTTCGACTCCTGTTTCCGGCACCAGCGTTCAAGTGAAGCCCGCTTCGGCGGGCTTCTGCTTTTGCGTCTCCGCCGTTGCGACCGCGCCCGGCTAGGATGCGGCATCCCCGCCCCGCATCCCGGACCCCGATGAGCAAGCTCTCCGCCAAGCCGCGCACCGCGCATGTCTGCACCGAGTGCGGGGCCGAGCACGCCAAGTGGCAGGGCCAGTGCGAGGCCTGCGGGGCCTGGAACACGCTGGCCGAGATCGCGCTGGAGGCCGCGTCGCAGGCGAAGTCCCCGGCGTCGCGCCGGGCCGGTTGGGCGGGCAAGGTTGATGCGCCGCGGATCACCCCGTTGGCCGAAGTCCGGGTGGATGCGCAGGCGCGCGCGTCGACCGGGATCGGCGAGTTCGACCGCGTGCTCGGCGGTGGCCTGGCCGAAGGCGCGGTGGTGCTGGTCGGCGGCGATCCCGGGATCGGCAAGTCGACCCTGCTGCTGCAGGCGCTGGCCCGGATGGCGCCGGCGCTGCCAGGGCTGTACGTCACCGGCGAGGAGTCGCTGGCGCAGGTGGCCGGCCGGGCGCAACGCCTCGGGCTGCCGCTGGAGGGGCTGCTCGCGCTGGCCGAGACCTGCGTGGAGCGGATCCTGGAGCACGCTGTTGCGGCGCGCCCGAAACTGATCGTCGCCGACTCGATCCAGACCCTGTGGACCGAATCGCTGACCGCGGCCCCGGGCTCGGTGTCGCAGGTGCGCGAGGCAGCGGCGCGGCTGGTGCGCTACGCCAAGGAGACCGGCACCGCGGTGTTCCTGGTCGGGCATGTGACGAAGGAGGGCGGCATCGCCGGGCCGCGCGTGCTCGAGCACATGGTCGATGCGGTGCTGTATTTCGAGGGCGATGCCGGCAGCCGCTTCCGCGTGCTACGCGCCTTCAAGAACCGTTTCGGTGCGGTCAACGAGCTCGGCGTGTTCGCCATGTCGGATGGCGGCCTGCGCGAGGTGTCGAATCCCTCGGCGATCTTCCTGTCCGGCAGCGGCGGGCCGCAGCCCGGCAGTTGCGTGATGGTGACCCGCGAGGGCACCCGTCCGCTCTTGGTCGAGGTGCAGGCGCTGGTCGATGCGTCGCCGCTGTCCAACCCGCGCCGGGTGGTGGTGGGGCTGGAAGGCAACCGGCTGGCGATGCTGCTGGCGGTGCTGCATCGCCACGGCGGGGTGATGGTCGGCGACCAGGACGTGTTCGTGAACGTGGTCGGCGGCATCCGCGTGCAGGAAACCGCGGCCGACCTGCCGGTGCTGCTGGCGGTGCTGTCGTCGCTGCGCGACGTCCCGCTGGCGGAGAAGACCATCGCGTTCGGCGAAGTCGGGCTGAGCGGCGAGATCCGCCCGGTGCCGAACGGCGAGGAACGCCTGAACGAGGCCGCCACCCACGGCTTCACGCGCGCCATCGTGCCCAAGGCCAACGCGCCGAAGTCCGGGAGCTACAAGGGCCTCGAGGTGATCGCGGTCGAGCGCCTCGCCGACGCGCTCGAGCACGCCTGAGCGGTCGCCTCAGGGGCGCAACAGGACCTTGCCGGCACGCGCGGGTCGTAGGCTCGCGGCCGCTGCCTGTCCGATGTCGGCGAGGTCGTGGATCGCGTCCACCGGCAGGCGCAGCGCGCCGGCCAGCGTGCGTTGCAGCAGCTCGCCGACGAGGCGTCGCTTGTCCTCGGTGGACATCGCCTGGCTGGCCTTGCTGCCCCAGAAGCCCTTCACGATCGCCTGCTTGAAGATCAGGTCGGCCGGCGAGAGCTGCATCGCCTCGCCGGTCAGTGCGCCGAACGACACCAAGGTGCCGCCGTTGCCGACCAGCGACAGCATCGCGCCGCTGGCCTTGCCGCCGACCGAGTCGATCGCCGCCTGCGCCAGGCCCGGGCCGGTGAGGTCGCGCACCTGCTGCATCCAGTCGGGCTGCGCGCTGGACACCACGTGGGGAATCCCGAGCGCGGCGAGCTCGGCGATGCCGTCGTCGCGGCGGACCACGTTCACCACGTGCAGGCCGCGCGCCTCGCCGAGCATGGCCAGCGCCTTGCCGACCGCGCCATTGGCCGCGTTCTGCACGATCCATGCACCGGGCGGCAGCGCGAGCGAGTCCAGCAGCATCAGCGCGCTGAGCGGCATCGCCATCAGCTGCGCGGCGGTTTCGTCGGGGATGCCGTCCGGCATCGGCACGATCATCTTCGCCGGGGTGGTGAAGTATTCGGCCCAGGTGCCGCGGCCCGACGACGAGGCCACGCGCGCGCCGATGGACACGCCCTCGACGCCTTCGCCCAGCGCGTCGACGATGCCCACCGCTTCGCTGCCGCCGATCGCCGGCAACGTCGGCTTGTAGCCGTATTGCCCGCGCACGGTGAGCAGGTCGTGGTTGTGGATCGGCGCGAGCAGGGTGCGGATGCGGACCTCGCCCGTCTTCGGTTCCGGCATGGGCGCCTCGTCGAGCGCGAGGACCTGGGTGGGATCGCCGAATTCATGGTGGATGGCGCTGCGCATGGGCTTGGTCTCCATTGGGTGCAGTCAGTGGCCGCCGGCCGCGGAGCCGCCCATCTTGGCGGCGAACGGCGGCTTGGCGAGCCAGACGAACAGGATCACCGCCAGGAAGATGATCCCGAGCAGGTGGAAGATTTCGTTGAAGCCGATCTGCGCGGCCTGGTTGGCGATCATCCGGTCGAGCACGAATGCGCCGCGCTGCAGGTCGCCGGCGCCGAGCTGGGTTACGGTCTGCAGGGTGGCCGCATCGTGCGCGGAGATCTTCTCCGCGAGGTGGGCGTGGTGGACCGCGCCGCGCTCGGTCCAGGCGTAGGTGGTCAGCGAGGCCGCGAAGCTGCCGCCCAGGGTGCGCACGAAGGTGGCCAGGCCCGACCCCGCGGCGATCTCGTGCGGCTCGAGGTCGGATAGCAGGATCTGCAGCACCGGCATGAAGAACAGCGCGACGCCGATGCCCTGGAACAGCTGCACCAGTGCGACGTGCTGGAAGTCCACGTCGAGGTTGAAGTGAGAGCGCGCGAAGCTGGTCAGCGACATCGCCACGAAGGCCACGCTGGCCAGCATGCGCAGGTCGAAGCGGTTGGCGTACTTGCCGACGAACGGCGTGAGCAGGACCGGCAGGATGCCGATCGGCGCGGTCGCGAAGCCGGCCCAGATCGCGGTGTAGCCGAGGTTCCGTTGCAGCCACAGCGGCACCAGGATGCCGACGCTGAAGAACGCCGAGTAGGCCACCACCATCGCCAGCGTGCCCGCGGCGAAGTTGCGGTGGCGGAACAGGCGCAGGTTGACGATCGGGTCCTTGTCGGTGAGTTCCCAGATCACGAACACCAGCAACGAGATCGCCGCCACGATCGCCAGCACCACGATGGTGGTGGAGTGGAACCAGTCCTCGTCGTTGCCCAGGTCCAGCAGGATCTGCAGCGCGCCCACGCCGAGCACCAGCGTGGCCAGGCCGATGTAGTCCATCTTCGGCTTCTCCAGGCGCTCCGGGCGGCCCTTGAGCTGGCGACCCACCACCAGGCTGGCGAAGATGCCGATCGGCACGTTGACGAAGAAGATCCACTCCCAGCTGTAGTTGTCGGTGATCCAGCCGCCGAGGATCGGGCCGGCGATCGGCGCGACCACGGTGACCATCGCCAGCAGGGCGATCGCCTGACCGCGCCGCGCCGGCGGATAGATCGACAGCAGCAGGGCCTGGGTGATCGGGTACATCGGCCCGGCGACGAAGCCCTGCAGCGCGCGGGCGAGGACCAGCAAGCCCATGCTGTTGGCGATGCCGCACAGGAACGAGGCGACCACGAAGGCCATCGTCGACCACACGAACAACTTGCGCTCGCCGAAGCGGCGCGCCAGCCAGCCGGTCAGCGGCAGCGCGATCGCGGTGCTGACCGCGAACGAGGTGATGACCCAGGTGGCCTGGTTGGCGCTGCCGCCGAGGTTGCCGGAAATGGTCGGCAGCGAGACGTTGGCGATCGTGGTGTCGAGCACCTGCATGAAGCTGGCGAGCGCCAGCCCGAGCGTGGTCAGGGCGACGTTCGGCGGGCGGAATTCGCCGGGCGCCGCGCTGGCGCCGCTGCGCGGCGTCGCGCCGGGTGCGTCTTCCTGTCGGGCGGTGGTGGTCATGCGGCTCGGCGGTGGGGAGAGGGGCAGGGGCAGTGGGGCACTGCCAGCGCGAGGCGGGGACGGCCCGCGAACGAGGGGAGGGGATCCAGGGACCGCTCTCGCCCGCGCGACTCCTGCGAGGGGTTACGCGCCGGCGGCGCGCGCGAGGTTGTCCCGGATCGTCTTCTCGATCAGGGCATCGGCATCGTGCAACTGGCGGTCGTAGGCGCTGGTGGACAGCACCGGCTTGCCGGCGACCGCCGCGGGCAGCACCGCGCCGGACTGGTCGTGCACGTCCACGTCCACCGACATGCTCATGCCCAGGCGCAGCGGGTGCGCGGCGAGCTGCTTCGGGTCCAGCGCGATCCGGGTGGGGATGCGCTGCACGATCTTGATCCAGTTGCCGCTGGCATTCTGCGCCGGCAGCAGAGAGAACGCGCTGCCGGTGCCCAGGCCCAGGCTGACCAGCTTGCCGTCGTAGACCACGTCGTCGCCGTAGACGTCGGCGGTGAGCGTGACCGGCTGGCCAAGCCGCATGTCGTGCAGCTGGGTTTCCTTGAAGTTCGCCTCGACCCACACCTCTTGCAGCGGGATGACCGTCATCAGCGCGGCGCCGGGTTGCACGCGCTGGCCGAGCTGCACGCTGCGCTCGCCGACGTAGCCGTCGATCGGCGAAACGATCGCGGACCGCTGCACGGCCAGGTAGGCCTGGCGCAGCTGCGCGGCGGCCGCCTGCACCTGCGGCTGGTTGGCGACCGTGGTGGCATCGACCAGCGCACGGTTGCGTGACAGTTGCCCGCGCGAGGCGGACAACGCGGCTTCCGCGGCCTGCAACTGGGTGCGCGCGTGGGCCAGCTCTTCCGCCGAGACCGCGCCGGTCCCGACCAGGCCGCTGCGGCGGGCGACGTCGGCGCGGGCCTGCGCCACCGCGACCTGGCGGGCGGCGATGTCGGCCTGCGCGGCCTCCACGCTGCTGTACAGGCCGCGCACCTGGCGCACGGTGTTGGCGAGGGTGGCGACCGCCTGCTGGTAGGCGACTTCGGCGTCGTTGGGGTCGAGCTGCACCAGCACCTGGCCGGCCTGCACGCGCATGCCGTCCTCGACGCTGATGGCGACCACCGTGCCGGCGGTCTGCGGCGTGATGTTGACGATGTTGCCCTGCGCGTAGGCATCGTCGGTCTGCTCATGCCAGCGCGCGACCAGCAGGTAATAGGCGAGCCAGCCGATGCCGGCGAGCACGACGAGCGCGGCGACCACCAGCAAGGCGCGCTTGCGCTTGCCGTTGGCGGGCTTGGCCGCGGGCGCGGGGGGCAGCGGCGCGGCGGTTCCGGACGAGGCCTGGGGCGTGGTTTCGGACGTCATGGGGGCGATTACCGGGAGGCGAGGGGAGTGCCGGGGGCGAGGTCGATGCCCCCGCCCAGGGCTTGTTCAAGGTCGACGGCCGCGATCCGCCGCTGCGCCACGAGGGCGGCCAGTTGCTGGTCGAGTTGCAGCAGCGGCTTCTGCGCGGCAAGCACCTCGAGCTGGGTGGCCAGGCCGGCGCGCTGCCGCTGCATCACCAGCGCATGCGCTTGCGCGGCACTGGTGCGTGCCGCCTGCGTGCTGGCGATCTGCGCGTCCAGCGCGCGCCCGGCCTGCACCGCATCGGCGACCTGGTGGATGGCGTCCAGCAGGGCCTGGTCGTAACTGGCCACCGCGAGGTCGTAGTCGGCGTCGCTGGCGCGCAGCTGCGCCTGCAGGCGACCGCCCTCGAAGATCGGCAGGCTCAGGGCCGGCCCGCCGTTCAGCAGCAGCGACTGGCTGGAGAACAGGTCGCCGAGGTTGCCGGCGGCCAGTCCCGCCATCGCGGCCAGGTTGATGGTCGGGTAGAACGCGGCCTTGCTGGCGTCGATGCCGTGGCGCGCGGCCTCCACCCGCCAGCGCGCGGCGACGATGTCGGCTCGGCGTGCGAGCAGGTCGCTGGGCAGCGTCGACGGGATCGCGAGGTCCGGCGTGGCCAGGCGTGGCGGCACGAGCGCACGGGCGCGATCCGGGCCGGCGCCGGCGAGCGCGGCGAGCGCATTGCCCAGCGCATCGATCTGCTGGCGCGCGGCCTCCGCCTGCTGGCGCGCGGCCT
>JAFLEB010000072.1 GCA_017302075.1 Lysobacterales bacterium | reverse complement strand
AGAGCATGAAGGAGGCGCAGAGCCACATCATGTGGCTGATGATGCTGCCGATGCTGCCGGCGTACGGCCTGATGGCCTATCCGATCAAGGACACCGAGCTGTGGCAGTACGCGGTGCCGTTCCTGTCGCAGAACCAGCTGATCATGAAGATCACCCGCGGCGAGTCCGCCAGCGCGGAGCAGTGGGGGGTGTACTTCGCCACCTCGCTGGCGCTGGGTGCGGTGCTGTGGCTGCTGGCGGTGTGGCGCTACCGCCAGGAGAAGCTGGCGATCAGTGCCTGATCGGATCCGGCCTGACGGCGGGATCCAACAGGCAAGAAAAAGCCCGGCGCGAGCCGGGCTTTTTCGTTGCCGCGGATGCGTCGCGCTTACTGCTGGAACGCGATCGTGCGGCGGGTGGTGGTGGACTGCGACATCGGCTGGAAGCGCCAGCGCTTCGCCGCCGCCACCGCCTCGCGTTCGAACTCGCGGGTGTACTGGCGCGGGCCATCCGAGCTGACCGCGCGCACGGCGCCCACGCTGCCGTCCGGGTTCACGGTGAACTCGACCACCACCGAACCGGTCGCGCCGGCGCGTTGCGCGGCCTGCGGATAGCGCGGGCTGGGCGTGCTGACCGCACGCAGCTCGTTCGACGCTGCGGCCGGGCGCGCGGCGGGCTGCGCGGCCTGTTGCTGGGCGGCGGCCTGTTGCTGGCGCTGGCGCTCCGCTTCCGCGGCGGCCTGGCGCTGGCGCTCGGCCTCGGCCGCGCGTTCCTGCTCGGCCGCGGCCTGTTGCTGAGCGGCGGTCGGTGCCGGCGGCGTCGCCGGCTGCGCGGCCTGTTGGCGCGCCTGTTCCTGCTGGCGGCGCTGGTCTTCCTCGCGCTGCTTGAGCAGGTCGGCCTGGCGCTTGGCTTCCTGCTCGGCGGTCAGCTGCTGCTGGGCGATGCGCGAGGCCGCGGCGGTCTCGCTGCCGGCGATGCTGGACTTCAGGCGGCCCAGCGCCGGATGCTGGCCGTCGGCCTTCTCGATCAAGGCGACCAGCCGCTTGGCTTCCGCGAAGTCCTCGCGCGCGATGGCCTGCTCGCTGGCGATCACCGTCATCGGCATCAGGTCGGTCAACGCGCTCGACGCGCCAGCGTCGGCCGGTTGCTTGTCGCGCAACGCGAGGTAGTACTCCATCGCGTTGTTGCCGGCCGGGGCATACAGGCGATTCTCGCCATAGGCCTTCGAGGCGGCATCGCGCAGCTGGTCCGGGCTCATCGCCGCGACCGTCGCCGACACCACCGATTCCGGGGTCGGTGCAGGCGCCTGTTGCTGGGCGGCGCCCGCCGCTGCGGCATCCGCCGCGGGTTCGTCCTTCTTGCAGGCGCCGAGCGCGCACGCAATGGCGAGCGTCAACGCCACCGGGCCAAGGCGGCGCAAAGAATTGTTGGCAGACATCGTGGAACTCCCCTGTGATGCAAGACGCACCTGCCGATAGGACGCGTCAGTCCGGCACGTTTGTCAAGGCGGGGGAGCTCGAAAAACCCTACTTGCCGATGCAGAAGGTCCCGAAAATGTGACCGAGTAGACCATCCGCGTCGAGCTTGCCGCCGATCTCGCCCAAGGCGGCGTGCGCCCGTGCCAGTGCATCCGCCGCCAGGTCCAGCCGCTCCGCCGCCAGTTCATCGGCGGCGCGCGACAGGTGATCGGCGGCGGCGGCGAGGGCATCCAGGTGGCGGACGCGGGCGCTGAATGCGCCTTCGTCCGCCCCTGCGCCCGCACCGGCCAGTGCCAGCAGGCGGGCGTGCAGCGCCTCCAGCCCCTCGCCGGTGCGCGCCGACACGTAGAGCGCATCCGCCGGCAAGGCGGGGCGCCCGTCGAGCAGGTCGGCCTTGTTGTGCAGCCACAGCCAATGCCCGGCCGCGTGCACGTCGCCATCCAGCGCAGCGCGTCCGGTGGCGGGGTCGCGGGCATCGACCAGCGCCAGGGCAAGATCCGCGCGAGCCAGTTCGGCGCGCGCACGGCGGATGCCTTCGGCTTCGATCGCATCGCCCGCATCGCGCAGGCCCGCGGTATCGACGAGGGTCAATTCGACGCCGTCGATGCGCAGGGTTTCCTGCAGCAGGTCGCGGGTGGTGCCGGCGATGTCGGTGACGATGGCGCGCTCGCTGCCCGCCAGCGCGTTGAGCAGCGAACTCTTGCCGGCATTGGGCGGGCCGACCAGCACCACGTGCAGGCCGTCGCGCAGGCGCCGCCCGCGTTCGGCGGCGCGACGCAGCAGGGCGAGCTGGTCGCTCGCCTCGCGCAGGCGCTCGCGCAAGCCGGCACCGCCCAGCGTGTCCAGCGACTCGTCGGCGAAGTCGATCGCCGCCTCGACGTGCACGCGAATCGCCAGCACGGCGTCCATCAGCGCCTCGACGCGACGGGAAAAATCCCCCTCCAGCGAGCGGCGCGCAGCGCGTGCCGCCTGCAGGTCGGTGGCGGCGATGAGGTCGGCCACGGCCTCGGCCTGGGCGAGGTCGAGCTTGCCGTTGAGGAAGGCGCGCTGGCTGAACTCGCCGGCCGCCGCCTGGCGCGCGCCGAGGCCGATGCAACGCGCCACCAGCGCGCGCAGCGCCACCGGGCTGCCATGCGCCTGCAGTTCGACCACGTCCTCGCCGGTGAAGCTGGCGGGCGCGCGGAAGCGCAGCGCGATGCCGTCGTCGATGGCCTCGCCGCCGGCGTCGAGGAACCTTGCATGGGTCGCCATGCGCGGCGCCAGCGGCTTGCCGGCGATGGCCTCGCCGATCCACTGCGCCCGCGGCCCCGACAGCCGCACGATGCCGACCCCGCCCGGGCCCGGCGCGGTGGCGATGGCGACGATGGTGTCGACAGAGGTCACGGCGGGATGATCGCAGAAACGCGAAGCCCGCCTCGCGGCGGGCTCCGGTGGTCACGACGCGGCCCGGTCAGGCCTTCGCCGGTTCCTCGGCGTAGCGCTTGGTGTTCCACCACTGCTGCAGCATGCCGAGCGCGCCGTTGGTCACCCAGTACAACACCAGGCCCGCGGGGAAGAAGGCGAACATCACCGCCATCACCAGCGGCATCATCTGCATCATCTTCTTCTGCATGGGATCCATGCCGACCATCGGCGTCATCTTCTGGGTCAGCCACATGACCGCGCCGTTGACGATGGGCAGGATGAAGTACGGGTCGCGCGCGGTGAGGTCGTTGATCCAGCCGAGGATCCACGGCGCCTGGCGCAGTTCCACCGCCTCCAGCAGCACGTAGTACAGGGCGAGGAACACCGGCATCTGGATCAGGATCGGCAGGCAGCCGCCGGCCGGGTTGATCTTCTCCTTCTTGTACAGCTCCAGCATGGCCATCTGGAACTTCTGCTTGTCGTCGCCGTAGCGCTCCTTGAGCTGCTCGATGCGCGGCTGGAACTTGCGCATCTTCGCCATCGACCGGTACTGCGCGGCCGACAGCGGGTACAGCGCCAGCTTGATCAGGATCACCAGCAGCACGATCGCCCAACCCCAGTTGTGGGTCAGCTTGTGCAGCTGGGTAAGCAACCAGTGGATCGGCTTGGACAGCACGGTGAAGATGCCGTAGTCCATCGCCAGGTCGAGGCCGGGCGCGACCGCCTTCAGTTGCTCGGCCAGCTTCGGGCCCACCCACAGCGTGGCATCGCTGGCGTAGCGCTGGCCGGCCGCGAGGGTGATGCGCGGGCCGCGGGCGGAGATGCTGTGCAGATTCCCCCGCGTTCCGAGCGAATACAGCGCGGGCTGGTCCTTCTGCGGGATCCAGGCGCCGAGGAAGTAATGCTGCGACAGGCCCACCCAACCGCCGGTCACCTGCTGGTCGAGCGGACCGTCATCGACGAAGTCCGGGTACTTGCGCTTCTCGTACTTCTCTTCGGGGCTCCACCAGGCCGCGCCGTTGAGGCTGAACGCCTCCGGGTTGGTCATGCCGCTCTTGACGATGGGCGGCACCCGTTCCAACCGTCGCTCGACGTCGCCGGTCCAACTTGCGGTGCCGGCATTGAGCACTTCGTCGTGAACGCGCAGCGCGTAGCTGCCTCGGGCAAGGCGATAGGTGCGGCGCAGGGTCACGCCATCGGCCAGGCGACCACTGAACACCGCTTCGACATGGGTGGCCCCATCGGCCAGCACATGCTCGCGGACCGAGCCTTCGGGCTGCAGCGGGATCGCCCGCCCGTTCGATGCCAGCCAGGCGCTGCTGGCGGTGAACGCGTGGGCAGGGTCGTGATTGAGGAGCACCACCGGCGGGCTGCCGGCCTCGCGGGTCTGGCGATAGGACAACAGCTCCGCGCGCACGATCTGGATGCCATCCAGCTGCAGGTCGAGCACGTCGTTGCACAGCCGCACCAACGGCGCGCTCGCGGACGCGGACGCGACGGCTTGCGCCGCGGGCGCTCCGGTCGGCGCCGCGGCAGGCACACCGCCCGTGGGCAAGGTGGCGGCGGGCGCCGCCGTGGGGGTGGCCGGCGCCACCGGCGCCTGTTGTTCCTTGCCCCACTCCATCCACAACAGGGTGGCCACCATCAGCCAGGCGAGGAGCAGGAACGTGCGGGTCTGGGTCATCGGGCAGGCTGGTCCGGCCGTCCTGGAGCACGGCGCGTGGAGGGGGACGGGAGGGATGCGGCCGGCATTGTGCCGGCCGAGGCCGGGAGGGGCAATGCAGCCGCGCGCTGCAGCAGGGCGGCGAAGGCGGCGCGCAGGGCGGCGTTGTCGGCGCGGGCCGCGGCAGTGCGGGCCACCACCACGTAGGCGGCAGGAGCCAGGCCCGCGCGCTGGCGGCGGAAGGCGTCGCGTAGCACGCGCTTGATCCGGTTGCGGCCGATCGCATGCGGATCGACCTTGCGGGAGACCGCGAGGCCAAGCCGCGGCGCTTCGCCATCGGCGAGCAGGTGCAGCACGAATTCGGGCGCGGCGATGCGCCGGCCGCGGGCGAACACCGCGTCGAACTCCGCTTTCGCGCGCACCCGGGCGTGGCGCGGGAACGCTTGGCGGTCCGTGGATGCAGACGCGGAGACGCCGGCATCCTCGTCGGATACCGGCGTCCCGGAAGACTTCGACATCGTCACGCGCGATCCCGGCCGGCTGGCCGGAAGACGGGTCAGACGGTCAGGCGGCGACGGCCCTTGGCGCGGCGGCGAGCCAGGACCTTGCGGCCATCGGCGGTCTTCATGCGCGCACGGAAGCCGTGATCGCGCTTGCGCTTGAGGTTGCTGGGTTGGTAAGTGCGCTTGGTCGCCATGGCGGGGCCTGCGTCGTGTTTTGGCGGAAAAGACTTGAAAGTCTAGCAGCCAGTGCGTCTCGCCGCAAGGTATCCCCGCTGGCCCAAACCAGCGCGCGCTGGTGGATGGCCCGACTCGGGTCGCGGTGATACGCTGCCGCCCTCCCGAACTTATCCACAGGCGCCCTGCCCGGCGCCTGCCGGCGTCGACCCTGCCTTCGTGAACATGCCCGCCATCCCGGATCTCTGGCCGCTGTGCCTGCACCACCTCGAGGCCGAATTCCCCGCGGAAGACGTGCGCACCTGGCTCAAGCCATTGCAGCCCGACCAGCGCGGTGACGCCCTGGTGCTGTACGCCCCCAACGGCTTCGTGCGCGACGAGGTGCACAGCCGCTACCTGCCGCGCATCCGCGAACTCGCCCGCCACTACGGCGAAGCCGGGGTCCTGCTGGACGTGGGCGCGGTCCGCCGCGCGGATCCGGCGGCGAACGCGTCGCCGGCGGCCACCGCTCCCGGGCGCCCGCAAGAGCCATTCCACGGCAACCTGGATGGCCACTACACCTTCGACAACTTCGTCGAGGGGCGCAGCAACCAGCTCGGCCGCGCAGCGGCCTGGCAGGCGGCCCAGCGCCCGGGCGACCGCGCCCACAACCCCTTGCTGCTGTACGGCGGCACCGGGCTGGGCAAGACCCACCTGATGTTCGCCGCCGGCAACCTGATGCGGGCGCGCAACCCGGGCGCCAAGGTGCTCTACATGCGCTCCAACGAGTTCTACAACGCATTCTTCCGCGCGTTGCAGGAGCGCACCGCCGACCAGTTCAAGCGCCAGTTCCAGGGCATCGACGCGCTGTTGATCGACGACATCCAGTTCTTCGCCGGGAAGGACCGCACCCAGGAGGAGTTCTTCCACACCTTCAACGCGCTGTTCGACGGCAAGCAGCAGATCATCCTGACCTGCGACCGTTACCCGCGCGAGGTCGAAGGCCTCGAACCGCGCCTGAAGTCCCGCCTGGGCTGGGGGTTGTCGGTGGCGATCGACCCGCCGGACTTCGAGACCCGCGCGCAGATCGTGCTGGCCAAGGCGCGCGAGCGCGGCGCCGAGGTCCCGCCCGAGGTCGCCCAACTGATCGCCAAGAAGATGCGCAGCAACGTGCGCGAACTGGAAGGCGCGATCAACAAGCTGATCGCCGAGGCCGGCATGGCCGGGCGCCAGGTCACCCTGGCCTTCGCCCAGGAGAGCCTGCGCGACCTGCTGCGCGCGCAGCAACAGGCGATCAGCATCCCCAACATCCAGAAGGTCGTGGCAGACTACTACGGCCTGCAAATCAAGGATTTGTTGTCGAAACGGCGGACGCGCTCGTTGGCCCGCCCGCGCCAGGTTGCGATGGCGCTGGCCAAGGAACTGACCGAGCACAGCCTGCCCGAGATCGGCGATGCCTTCGCGGGCCGCGACCACACCACCGTGCTGCATGCCTGCCGGCAGGTCCGGCACCTCATGGAGACCGATGGCAAGCTGCACGAGGACTGGGAAAAGCTGATCCGGAAACTCAGTGAATGACGACGGGGCAACCTGTGGACAAGTCGGGGCGGCCCCCCGGGGCGACGCGTTATCCACAGGCTGTCCCCCGCCGAGCGGGGCCATCATCCACCGGGTTTCTTTTCTGAAATAGCGAATAAAAACAATAGGTTGATGCAGTTATACCGGATATTCGGCGCTACCAGCACCACCGCTTTCTGATTTATCTCTGCATCCTCAAGAGCATTGGACGCCCGCACCACGCGGGTCCCGGCATCGGAACATAGGGGTCGACATGCGGTTCTCCTTGCAACGCGAAGTCCTGTTGAAGCCACTCGCCCAGGTCGTCAACGTGGTCGAACGGCGGCAGACCTTGCCGGTCCTCGCTAACCTGCTGGCCAAGGTGCGCGATGGCCAGCTGTCGCTGACCGGGACCGACCTCGAGGTCGAAATGGTGGCGCGTACGGCGGTCGACGACGCCCAGGATGGTGAAACCACGATCCCGGCGCGCAAGTTGTTCGAGATCGTCCGCGCCCTGCCCGATGGCAGCAAGGTCACGATCAGCCAGACCGGCGACAAGATTGCGGTGCAGGCCGGCCGCAGCCGCTTCAGCCTGGCCAGCCTGCCGGCGAACGACTTCCCCTCGGTCGACGAGGTCGAGGCGACCGAACAGGTCGACGTCCCCGAAAGCACGCTCAAGGAATTGATCGAGCGCACCGCCTTCGCCATGGCCCAGCAGGACGTGCGCTACTACCTCAATGGCCTGTTGTTCGACCTGCGTGATGGTGCGCTGCGTTGCGTGGCCACCGACGGCCACCGCCTGGCGCTGTGCGAAGCCAGCCTCGAGGGCGGCGGCGGTAACAAGCGCCAGATCATCGTGCCGCGTAAGGGCGTACAGGAATTGCAGCGCCTGCTTGAAGGCGGCGATCGCACCTTGGGACTGGAACTCGGCAAGGGCCACATCCGGGTCAAGCGCGACGATGTGACATTCACCAGCAAGCTGATCGACGGCAAGTTCCCCGATTACGAGGCGGTGATCCCGATCGGTGCGGACAAGGACGTGCGGGTCGATCGCGAAGTCCTGCGTGCGGCGCTCCAGCGCGCCTCGATCCTGTCCAACGAGAAGTACCGCGGCGTGCGCGTCGAAGTCTCGCCGGGCCAACTCCGGATCAGCGCCCACAACCCGGAGCAGGAAGAAGCCCAGGAAGAGATCGAGGCCGACACCCGGGTCGACGGGCTTGCGATCGGCTTCAACGTGAACTACCTGCTGGATGCGCTCGGCGCGCTGCGCGACGAGCAGGTCGTCATCCAGCTCCGCGACGCCAATTCATCTGCACTGGTGCGCGGCGCGGATACCGGCCATGCGCGGCACGTGGTGATGCCGCTGCGTCTCTGACGCATTCGTGTTCCACGTGGAACCGGCAACACGACGCCCGGCTGGTCCGGGCGTCGTCGTTTCCTGCCCTGTGAGCCCCGCCTGATGCAGATCCAGCACGTGCGTCTGCGGAATGTGCGCCGCTTCGAGGCCGTGGATTTCCATCCTCGGCCCGGGTTCAACCTCGTGACCGGGGCCAACGGGAGCGGCAAGACCAGCCTGCTCGAAGCGATCCACTTGCTCGCCCATGCGCGCAGTTTCCGCGGCCGCGTGCGCGATGGCCTCATCCGCCAAGGCCAACCATCGCTGGACGTGTTCGCCGAATGGCGGGACCGCACCGATACCCCGCATCGGGCCGGGCTGAGGCATGCCGGCGGCGATTGGGAGGCGCGCCTGGATGGCGCCCCGGTCTCCCATCTTGGCCAGCTCTGCGAGGCCATGGCTGTGGTGACGTTCGAACCGGGCAGCCATGCACTCATCGATGGTGGCAGCGAGCAGCGTCGGCGCTTCCTCGACTGGGGCTTGTTCCACGTGGAACGTCACTTGGGCGATGACGGATTCCTTGCCCTGTGGCGCCGTCACGCGCGGGCGCACAAGCAGCGCAACGCCTTGCTGCGGCAGCAGGCCGATGGTGCACAGCTGGATGCCTGGGAGCATGAATTGGCGCAGGCTGGCGAGGCCCTGACCCGGTGCCGGGAGCGTTATGTCGTCCAGCTTGCGCCCTATGTCGAGGCTGGCATGGCCGAATTGCTGCCATCGGCCGGCGGGGCCGCCATTGCGCTGCTGCCGGGCTGGCGCCGGCAGGAACTGCCGCTCGCGGATGCGCTGCTGCTGTCCCGCGATCGCGACCGCCTGCTCGGGCATACCAGCTTGGGACCGCACCGGGCCGACCTGAAGCTGGCGCTGGAGGCGCTGCCGGGCCGCGATGGCCTCTCGCGTGGGCAGGCGAAGCTGGCCGCGCTGGCCCTGCTGCTGGCGCAGGCGCGGCATCTGGCCGACGTGGAGGGCCATTGGCCGCTCCTGCAACTGGATGATCTTGCGTCCGAGCTGGATCGCGACCACCAGGCGGGCGTACTGCGTGCGCTGGCGGGAAGCGGGGCGCAAGTTATCGTGACCGGCACCGAAGCGCCGCCCGGTTTGGCGATGCTGGACATGACGGTGTCGAGGTTCCACGTGGAACAAGGGCGTGTCACGCGCGCCGACGCGGCCTGAGCGGCGGGGCCCAAGGTCGGGTTGCTATACTGCCGATCCCTATAGCTAATGTGTCGAGGCGCGCTGCAAACCGCGCCACGGGAGCCTGAGCCGTTGATGTCGCAGCATGAGCACACCCCGGGCGACGCGCCCGCCGCCGCCCCGTCCGGAACCTACGATTCCAGCAAGATCACCGTGCTGCGCGGCCTGGAGGCCGTGCGCAAGCGTCCCGGCATGTACATCGGCGACGTCCACGACGGCACCGGCCTGCACCACATGGTGTTCGAGGTGGTCGACAACTCGGTGGACGAAGCGCTGGCCGGCCACGCCGACGACATCGTGGTCACCATCCACGAAGACGGGTCGGTGTCGGTGTCGGACAACGGGCGCGGCATCCCGGTCGACATCCACAAGGAAGAGGGTGTCTCCGCGGCCGAGGTGATCCTCACCGTGCTGCACGCCGGCGGCAAGTTCGACGACAACAGCTACAAGGTCTCCGGCGGCCTGCACGGCGTGGGTGTCTCCGTGGTCAATGCGCTGTCCAGCAAGCTGACCCTGGACATCTGGCGCGATGGCGGGCACCACCAGCAGGAATATGCGCTTGGCGAGCCGGTCTACCCGCTCAAGCGCCTCGGCGACCAAGGCAACCGGCGCGGGACCACGCTGCGATTCTGGCCGGCGGCCGAGATCTTCACCGACGTCGAGTTCCACTACGACATCCTGGCGCGGCGGCTGCGCGAGCTCAGCTTCCTCAATTCGGGCGTCAAGATCACCCTGGTCGACGAGCGCGGCGAAGGCCGCCGCGACGTGTTCCAGTACGAAGGCGGCATCCGCAGCTTCGTGGAGCACCTCGCCCAGCTCAAGACCCCGCTGCATCCCAACGTGATCTCGGTGAGCGGCGAGCAGAACGGCATCACCGTCGACGTCGCCCTGCAGTGGACCGACGCCTACCAGGAAACGATGTTCTGCTTCACCAACAACATCCCGCAGAAGGATGGCGGCACCCACCTGCAGGGCTTCCGGTCGGCATTGACCCGCACGCTCACCAATTACATCGAGCAGAGCGGCATCGCCAAGCAGGCCAAGGTCGCGCTGTCCGGCGACGACATGCGCGAAGGCATGATCGCCGTGCTGTCGGTGAAGGTGCCGGATCCCAGCTTCTCCAGCCAGACCAAGGAAAAACTCGTCTCATCGGACGTTCGACCGGTTGTTGACAGCACGTTCGCCGCACGTTTGGAGGAGTTCCTCCAGGAACATCCCAACGAAGCGAAGGCCATCGCGGGCAAGATCGTGGACGCTGCGCGTGCGCGCGAAGCCGCCCGCAAGGCCCGCGACCTGACCCGCCGCAAGGGCGCGCTGGACATCGCCGGTCTGCCCGGCAAGCTCGCCGACTGCCAGGAGAAGGATCCGGCGCTGTCCGAGCTGTTCATCGTCGAGGGCGACTCGGCGGGCGGCTCGGCCAAGCAGGGCCGCAACCGCAAGACCCAGGCGATCCTGCCGCTGAAGGGCAAGATCCTCAACGTCGAGCGCGCGCGCTTCGACCGCATGCTGGCCAGCGCCGAGGTCGGCACGCTGATCACCGCGCTGGGCACCGGCATCGGCAAGGACGAGTACAACCCGGACAAGCTGCGTTACCACCGCATCATCCTGATGACCGACGCCGACGTCGACGGCAGCCACATCCGCACCCTGCTGCTGACTTTCTTCTACCGGCAGATGCCGGAGCTGATCGAGCGCGGCCACATCTACATCGGCCTGCCGCCGCTGTACAAGATCAAGCAGGGCAAGAACGAGCTGTACCTGAAGGACGATGCCGCGCTGGATGCCTACCTCGCCGGCAACGCGGTCGAGGGGGCGCAACTGGTGCCGGCGACGGGAGAGCCGCCGATCGACGGCGCAGCGCTGGAATCGCTGCTGCTGGCCTATGCCAAGGCGCGAGAGGCGATCGCCCGCAATGCCCACCGCTACGACCCGCAGGTGCTGGAAGCGCTGATCGATTTCGCCCCGGTCGAGGCCGCCCGCTTCGCGCAGGACGCGGACCCGGCCGGCGCGCTGGCCACCCTGGCCAGCCGGCTCAACCGTGGCGGGCTGGGCAAGCCGCGCTACACGCTGGATTTCCAGCCCGCGGCCGAACAGCGCCCGGCGGCCTTGCTGGTGACCCGCCTGCACATGGGCGAATCGCTGACCCAGGTGTTGCCGGTGTCGGCGTTCGAGCATGGCGAGCTCAAGCCGCTGCGCGAAGCCGCGGCGGCCCTGCACGGCCTGGTCCGCGACGGCGCGCAGATCCTGCGCGGCACGCGTTCGCAGGCGGTTGGCAGTTTCGCCGAGGCGCAGGCGTGGCTGCTCGACGAAGCCAAGAAGGGTCGGCAGATCCAGCGCTTCAAGGGCCTCGGCGAGATGAACCCCGAGCAGCTGTGGGACACCACGGTGAACCCGGAAACCCGCCGCCTGCTGCAGGTGAAGATCGAGGACGCGGTGGCCGCGGACGCCATCTTCAGCACCCTGATGGGCGACGTGGTGGAGCCGCGCCGCGAGTTCATCGAGGACAACGCGCTCAAGGTGGCGAACCTCGACGTGTGAGGGTGAGCCGTGCGCGGCTCCAGTGGCGCTAGGCTCGCGCATCCCGCGCTCGCCAAGTGCCTCCGGCCTCGGGCTCCTGCCCTCGGCGTTCGCCGCCGCACGTGCCTGCGGCACGTCGGCGCTGTGGCTCACCCGCGTCGCGAGTTCATCGAGGACAACGCGCTCAAGGTGGCGAACCTCGACGTGTGAGGGCAGGGCGCGCATCGCATTGACGCGCCCTTGAGGCATCGATCGCTACAACAGCGCGCAACCCCCGCCAGGATCCCGCCGATGTCCCGCACCCGCCCCGTTGCCACTGCCGTGCTCGCGGCCGCCCTCGTCGCGGCCTGTGCGACCACCACCTCGCCCACCGGGCGCACCCAGTATGTCGGCGCGGTCTCGCAGGCCCAGCTCGACCAGCTGGGTGCCAAGGCCTTCGCCGAGCAGAAGGCGAGCAAGCCGCAGGCCAGCGATGCCGCGCAACGGCGCTATGTCGCCTGCGTCACCGATTCCATCGTCGCCGGCCTGCCGGCCCAGTGGCGGGCCTACCGCTGGGAGTCCGCGGTGTTCGTGGACGACGAACCCAATGCCTTTGCCCTCCCGGGCGG
The DNA here is from genome assembly GCA_017302075.1 of Lysobacterales bacterium. Lineage (GTDB taxonomy): Bacteria > Pseudomonadota > Gammaproteobacteria > Xanthomonadales > Xanthomonadaceae > Thermomonas > Thermomonas mangrovi. The sequence continues at coordinate 917 of JAFLEB010000072.1, read as the reverse complement.
CAAGGTCGGCGTGTACACCGGCATCTTCCGCGTCGCCCGCGACCATCACCAGCTGGCGGCGGTCATTGCCCATGAGGTCGGCCACGTGGTGGCGCGCCACCATGATGAGCGGATCACCCGGCAGGTGGGCGCGGCCGGCGCGGTCAACCTGCTGGGGGCGCTGGCCGGCGATTACGGCCAGGTGGCCACGCAGGGTGGCTCGATCCTGGCCCAGGCCGGATTCTTGCTGCCGAACTCGCGGGCCCAGGAAAGCGAAGCCGACGTGGTCGGGCAGCGATTGATGGCCGAGGCGGGCTACGACCCCCGCGGCGCCGTGGTGCTGTGGCGCAACATGGCGGAGGCGGGCGGTGCGCGACCGCCGCGCTGGCTGTCGACCCACCCTGACCCGGCCTCGCGCCTGCGTGAGCTCGATACCCGGGCGGCCAGCCTGGAGCCGGTCATGGAACAGGCGCGGCGCGCCGGTCGGATGCCACGTTGCCGCTGACTTAACAAGGGGGACCGACAGAATCCCGGCACGGTCGAATCGGCGTACTTTCTGCTAGGGTGCGTCCCCTCGCCGGTTGTTGGCGGCAATAGTCCACATTCGAGGTGTTGCATGAACAAGTCGATCCGTCGTCCCCTCGTCGCGGCCCTGTGCGGTGCGCTCGGGTTGATGGTCCTCGCCCCGTCGGCCAGTGCCCAGCAGCAGTCCGGCACCACCAGCATGCGCGAACAGCGCGCCAAGCGCATGGCGGAACTCGGCAAGAACAAGGATGCCGAGCAGAAGACCGAGGAAGCCGCGGCGCTGTATCCGAACGCGACCCGCGTGCAGCCCGAGGCCAAGGCGAACCCGAAGATCGTCAAGCAACTGCAGGAGATGCAGGAGCTGTTCGAGAAGCAGGAGAACGACAAGGTCATCGCCAAGGCCGAGGCGATCG
>JAFLEB010000071.1 GCA_017302075.1 Lysobacterales bacterium | reverse complement strand
TACATGACGAAGCGGAAGCGCACGTTGCCGCCGCGGCCCTGCGGGCTGCTGCGCTCGATGTCGCGGACCTGGTAGACGCCGCCGTTGTGTTCGACGACGTTGCCCTTCTTGATGTCGTAAGCCTTCATGGGAAGTTCCTAGTTGCGGGATCGCAGCGCACGGTGGATGCGCTCGTTGAAATACCAGGTCAGCAAGGCCCAGCAGGCGCCACCGACGGCGCAAAGCGGCACCGCGATGGCAAGGACCAGCGGCAGTCGCGGATGGTCGATGCCCAGCTGGATGGACATGGCCACGGCCATGAACGCGAGCATGAGCCCGCCCCACGCGAACACACTGCGGGCCAGCACGAAGCGCCACATGCCGCGCGCGCGGATGGCCGGCCAGCGGGTGGCGTTCCAGCGCTCCGCCCGCGCGCCGTGCGTGCTCACTTCGGGGCCAGCCGGGTCGCGCCGTCGAGGCGGATCGTCTCGCCGTTGAGGTAGGTGTTGCCGAGGATGTAGGCCACCAGGTCGGCGAATTCCTCCGGCTTGCCGAGGCGCGCCGGGAACGGGATCGACGCCGCCAGCGACGCCTGCACGTCGTCGGGCATGCCGTCGACCATCGGCGTCCAGAAGATGCCCGGGGCGACGGTATTGACGCGGATGCCGAAACGCGCGAGTTCGCGGGCCATCGGCAGGGTCATGCCGACCACGCCGCCCTTCGACGCCGAGTAGGCGGCCTGGCCGATCTGGCCCTCGTAGGCGGCGACCGAGGCGGTGTTGACGATCACCCCGCGCTCGCCGTCGGTACCGGCCTCGTTGTGCTGCATGCGCTCGGCGCAGGCCTTGGCGACGTTGAAGCTGCCGACCAGGTTGACCATCACCGTGGCCTGGAACTGCGAGAGCTTCATCGCGCCGTCGCGGCCCAGCACGCGGCCCGCGCCGAGGATGCCGGCGCAGTTGATGCAGGCGTTGATCCCGCCCATCGCGGCGTGCGCGGCGGCGACGTTCGCGGCCACGCCGGCCTCGTCGGTGACGTCGGTGCGGAAGTAGCGGGCGTTCGCCTCGCCGAGCTCGGCGACGGCGGCCGCGCCCTTGTCGTCGTTGACGTCGAACAGGGCGACCTTGCCGCCCTGGGCGACCAGGTGCCGGGCGACGGCCAGGCCGAGGCCGGAGACGCCGCCGGTGACCACGGCGCGTGCGGAAGCGAGTTGCATGGGGGATTCCTGCGGGCGGAAAACCGCGATTTTAGCGAAATGCGATGAGCACCGGTTCGCCGCCGGGGGCTGCGCGGAGTGCGCCATGGATGGCGTACGTCGGCAAGGTCGAACAGGACGTTCGCAGTGACCCGCAAGCAGCCCCCGGTGGCGGCCGGGTGCGGACTACGCCAGGGCAAGTTCCAGCAGGTAGAAGCGGTTGCAGCCGCCGTGGCCGGTGGCGCCCATCGATGAGGCGATGCGACGGAAGCCGCTGCGTTCGTAGAGCCGCATCGCCGCGTCCATGCCGGTCAGGGTTTCCAGGTAGCACTGGCGGAAGCCGAAGGCGCGCGCGGCATCCAGGCAGCGCGCCATCATCGCCGCCCCGGCCCCGAGCCCGCGCGCCTCGGGCAGGAAATACATCTTGCGCAGTTCGCAGGTCCCGGCATCGGCGCCCGCCAGGGGCGCGACGCCGGCGCCGCCGAGCACGCGGCCATCGCGCACCAGCACGAAGTACGCATGCCGCGGCGCCGCATAGGCGCGGCTCATCCAGTCCACCTCGGGATCGTTGATCGCGAAGCCGTCGCCGCAGGCGCCGAACTCCGGCATGACCGTGCGGATCACCGTCGCCATCGCCACATCGTCCTCCGCCGTGATCGGGCGCAGCGCACATCCGGCGGGCAGGGTCATGCCTGCTCCTGCTGCGCGGCCACGCGCTTGGCGAATTCGCCGGGCAGCAGCCCGGGTGCGAACAGGAAGCCCTGGCCGATCCGGACCCCGAGCCGCAACAGGAAATCGCGCTGCGCCTCGGTTTCCACGCCCTCGGCGACGATGCCCAGGCCCAGGCTGTTGGCGATGCCGGCCACTGCCTGGCAGATCGCCACGTCCGACGGCTTGCGCGGGACGCCGGCGAGGAAGGACTGGCTGAGCTTCAGCGAGTGGATCGGCAACCGACGCAGGTAGTTGAGCGCGCTGTAGCCCTCGCCGAAGTCGTCGATCGACAGCTGGACGCCCAGCTTGCGCAGCTGGTCGAAGACATGGAGCGTGTCGGCGGTGTCGTCGACCAGCACGCGTTCGGTCAGCTCGAGCTCCAGCGCCGAGCCGGGCAGGCCGGCCTCGGCCAGGGCGAGGCGCACGCTCTCGCCCAGGTTGTCGCCGGTGAACTGGCGGTAGGACACGTTGATGGCGACGCGATGGATCGGCAGCGACTGCTCGCGCCAGCGGCGCATCTGGTCGCATGCTTCGCGCAACACCCAGTTGCCGATGCGGATGATGTCCCCGGTGGTTTCGGCCAGCTCGATGAAGCGGTCGGGTCGCATTTCCCCCAGCTGGGGGTTGTGCCAGCGCACCAGCGCCTCGGCGTAGAGGATGCGCCCGGAACGCAGGTCCACTTGCGGCTGGTAGACCAGGTGGAACTCGCGGTTGTCCAGCGCCCGGCGCAGTTGGGTCTCGGTCTGCAGGCGCTCGTTCTGGCGCGCGGCGAGCTCCGGGGAGAACGCCTGCCAGCCGTTGCGGTGCCGGCGCTTGCTGTCGTACATCGCCAGGTCCGCGCTCTGGATCAGCTGTTGCGACGCCGTGCCATCGGTGGGGGCCTGGGCGATGCCGATGCTGGTGGTGACGTTGAACTCGTCGCCGTCCAGCCGGAAGGGCGGGTCGAAGGCTTCCTGGATCCGCCGCGCCAGCCGCTTCGGGCGCTCGCCATCGTCCGCCGTCGGGCACACCACCAGGAATTCGTCACCGCCGAAGCGCGCGACCAGGCCTTCGCCACCGACCGCCTCGCGCATCCGGTTGGCCGCCCCGACCAGCAATTGGTCGCCGGCGCCGTGGCCGAGCACGTCGTTGACGATCTTGAAGCGGTCGAGGTCGATGTAGAGCAGGGCGACGCGGTGTTCCGCGGGGTCGGCGAGCCGCGCATCGAGCTGGGCGAGGATCGCGTCGCGGTTCATCAGGCCGGTGAGGGCATCGGTCTGCGCCTGCACCCGCAGCGTCTCTTCCGCGCGCTTGCGGTCGGTGATGTCCTGCAGGGTGCCGGTGAGTACGTCGGCGGCATGGCCCTCGGATTCGGACTCGCCGATCAGGCGGATCCAGAACGGCGCGCCATCGGCTTGCGCGCCCTGCAGTTCAAGTTCGAAGCCGGTGCCGCTGTCGACTTCGGACAGCAGGTTCCGCACGCGTTGACGGTCGCCCTCGCGCAGGCAGGCCAGGAAGCCGGCGATGTCTTCCGGCGGCGAACTCGCGCCGAGGATGCGCACCGCTTCCTCGGTCAGGTAGAACTCGTCGGTGCCGCGGTCCCACTGCCAGCCGCCGATGCGCGCCAGCGCCTGCGCGCGATCGAACCAGGCGCCGTCGCGCTTGAGCTCGGTGACGTCGCTGAACAGCGACAGGATCTGCCCGGGGCGGTCGCTGCCCGGCGCGTACTGCGGCACCGCCGTGACCGCCAGCCACAGCAGTTGGCGGCGCATCAGGTGGTACAGGCCGATCACCGTGCTTTCGACGATGCGGCCGCCGCGCAGCGCGCGCACGGTGGGGAAGTCGTCGTAGGCCATCTCGTGGCCGCTCTCGTGCAGCACCTTCCAGCGGCCGTTGCCCATCGCCTCCGCCAGCGACTCGCCCGAGCGCAGGCCGAGGATGCGCATCGCCGCCGGGTTGCCGTACACGAAGCGGCCCTGCGCATCCTGGATGATGATGCCCTTGTCGATCGACTCCATCAGCTCGCGGTAGCGGACTTCCGCTTCCTGCCGCTTGCTGAGGTCGCGCGCCACCGCGACGATCGCGTCGCGCCCGTCGTAGGCGAGGTTCGCCGAATGCACCTCGACCGGGAAGCGGGTCCCGTCCGCGCGCATGTTGGTGACTTCGATGACGTAGGTGCCGCCGCGGTCCAGGGTCTCCAGCACCGGCGCCAGGTGGTCGCGCGGCAGGTCCGGGTTGAGCACCTCGATCGGCTTGCCGACGATGTCCTCGCGCGGGCGGTTGTAGGCCTGCATGCCGGCGCGGTTGAGGTCCAGCACGGTGCCGTCGCGGGCGATGATGCTGACCGGGTCCGGCACCGCGTCGAACAGCGCGCGGTACTTGTCGTGCTCGGCGGCGATCGCCTCGCGCGCCTGCAGCAGCGCAGCGCGCACGTCGTCCATCATCCCGAGGCAATGCTGCGGGAATTCGGGATCGCAGCTGGCCTGCTCGAGCGCCGCCAGGGTCTGGTCGATCCGCTGGATCGTCCCGCTCCCCGAGGGCGCGTCGGTGCTCATGCGGCGAGCGCCCGCCCGACCTTGCTGCCGGTCTCGCGGCCCAGCAGGCCGGCGAGCCAGCGCCCGGTCTCGGCCAGCAGGGGCAGGTCCACCCCGGTGCGGATGCCCAGCCCGTGCAGCATGTACACCACGTCCTCGCTGGCGACGTTGCCGCTGGCGCCCTTCGCGTACGGGCAGCCGCCGGCACCCGAGACCGCGCTGTCGACGACGGCCACGCCGTCCTCGAGGCAGGCCAGCACGTTGGCGAGGGCCTGTCCGTAGGTGTCGTGGAAATGGATGGCGAGCGCCGCCATCGGCACCTCGGCGGCCACCGCGCGCAGCATCGCGCGTGCCTTCGCCGGCGTGCCCACGCCGATGGTGTCGCCCAGCGAGATCTCGTAGCAGCCCATCGCGTGCAGCGAACGCGCGACCCGGACCACGTCGGCCAGCGGTACCTCGCCCTGGTAGGGGCAGCCGAGCACGGTCGAGACGTAGCCGCGCACCCGTACGCCATCGGTGCGGGCGCGTTCCAGCACCGGGGCGAAGCGTTCCAGCGACTGCGCGATGCTGGCGTTGGTATTGCGCAGGTTGAAGGCCTCCGACGCGGCGGTGAACACCGCCACCTCGTCGGCACCGGCCTCGCGCGCGCGCGCGTAGCCCTGTTCGTTCGGCACCAGCACCGGATAGGCGATGCCGGCCATGCGCTCGATGCCGGCCAGCACCTCGGCGGCGTCCGCCATCTGCGGCACCCACTTCGGGCTGACGAAGGCGGTGGCCTCGATGCTGCGCAGGCCGGTCCGCGAGAGCCGGTCGATCAGTTCGACCTTGGCCGCGGTGCCGATGTCCACGCGCTCGTTCTGCAGGCCGTCGCGCGGGCCCACTTCGACGATGCGCACCTCGGCCGGCATCGCCATGCTCAGGGCTCCAGCGCGGCCAGGATGGCGTCGGCCTCGACGAACTCGCCGACCGCCACGCGCACCTCGGCGACCACGCCGTCGCGCGGGGCCTTGAGCGCCAGTTCCATCTTCATCGCCTCGATCACCAGCACCACGTCTCCGCCCTGGACCGCGTCGCCGGCGGCGGCCTGCACCAGCACCACCCGGCCCGGCATCGGCGCGCGCAGCCGATGTTCCGCCGCGCCGCCTTCCGCATCCCCGCGACGATACACCGGCTCCGACGCGAGGCGCAGCCGCGCGTTGCCGTCGTGGACCAGCACCGTGTCGCCATCGACGCGCGCGGCGAAGCGCTGCATCGCACCGTCGATGCGGGCGCTGAGCACGCCGTCCCGCCAGCGTGCCCCGGCGATCGCGTGCGAGGCATCGTCGAGGTCCAGCCGGTAGTCGCCGTGATGCCCATGCGCGACCAGCTCGATCCGCCGGCCCGCGTGCGCGAACGCCAACCGCCGCGCACCCACGTGGCCCAGCCGCCAGCCGTCCGCGGACGCCCACGGCGAGGTCGGGTCGTCGCTGCCGCTAGCGCGCTCGCGCGCGTCGGCTTCGGCCGCCAGCAGGGCGACGGTCGCCGCGGCCAGCAGCAGGGAGGCCTGCGCCTGCGCGGGGGCGAGGAACTCGTCGAGGTGGCGGTCCAGGTAGCCGGTGTCGATGCTGCCGCCGGTGACCGCGGGATGCCGCACCAGCCGCTCGAGGAAGCCGATGTTCGACTTCGGCCCGTCGATCTCGCAGTCGGCCAGCGCCTCGCGCAGGCGGGCGAGCGCGCGCGGACGGTCCTCGTCCCACACGATCAGCTTGGCGATCATCGGGTCGTAGAAAATCGTCACCGTATCGCCCTCGACCACGCCGGCGTCCACGCGGACATGCCGCGACGGCGCGGGCAGGCGCAGCGTCCGGAGCGTGCCGGAGCCGGGCAGGAAGCCGGCATCCGGGTCTTCGGCGTACAACCGCACCTCGATCGCGTGGCCGCGCTGCACCACCTCGTCCTGCGCCAGCGGCAAGGGCTCGCCGGCGGCGATCCGCAGCTGCCACTCGACCAGGTCCAGCCCGGTGACTTCCTCGGTGACCGGATGCTCGACCTGCAGCCGGGTGTTGATCTCCATGAAGTAGAAGCCGCCGTCCTGGCCCACGATGAATTCCACCGTGCCGGCATTGGCGTAGTCGATCGCGTGCGCGGCCTGCACCGCCGCCGCACCCATCGCCGCGCGCAGCGCCGGGGTGAGGAAGGGCGAGGGCGATTCCTCCAGCACCTTCTGGTAGCGGCGCTGCGCCGAGCATTCGCGTTCACCGAGGTGGATCGCGCGGCCGTGCGCGTCGCCGAACACCTGGATCTCGATGTGGCGGGGATGCTCGATGTAGCGCTCCAGCAGCACGCGGTCGCGGCCGAAGGCGTTGGCGGCCTCGCGCTGGCAGCTCTGCAGGTTGGCGGCGAACTCGCCGGCGCTGCGCACGATGCGCATGCCCTTGCCGCCGCCGCCGTGCGCGGCCTTGATCATCAGCGGGTAGCCGATGCGGTCGGCCTCGCGCTGGAGCACATCCGGCGACTGGTCCTCGCCGGTGTAACCGGGCACCACGGGCACCCCGGCCGCGGCCATCAGGTCCTTGGCGCCGGCCTTGCTGCCCATCTTGCGCATCGAGGCGCCGGACGGCCCGACGAAGGCGATCCCGGCGGCCAGCACCGCGTCGGCGAAGTCGGCGTTCTCGGACAGGAAGCCGTAGCCCGGATGGATCGCCTGCGCGCCGGTGCGCCTCGCCACCTCGAGGATCGCGTCGCCGCGCAGGTAGCTGTCCTGCGGGCGCGGGCCGCCGATGCAATGCGCCTCGTCGGCCAGGCGCACGTGCTGCGCGTCGGCATCGGCCTCGGAGAACACGGCGATGGTGCGGATGCCGAGGCGGCGGGCGGTGCGGATCACCCGGCAGGCGATCTCGCCGCGGTTGGCGATGAGCAGGGTGTCGAACATCAGGCGTCGGCTCTCATTCGGCGATCCACGCGGGCTTGCGCTTGTCGAGGAAGGCGGACAGGCCTTCCTGCCCCTCGGGCGAGACCCGCAGGCGGGCGATCAGGGCGGCGTTGTCGGCGTCGTGGCGGGCGCCGTCGGCATGGGCGACGACATCGCGCACCAGTGCCTTCGCGCTGGCGCTGGCGACCGGGCCGGCCTTCAGCAACAGGTCGACCTGGCGCTGCACCGCGGCATCCAGCTGGTCGGGATTGACCACCTGGTGCAGCAGGCCGATGCGCAGGGCTTCGGCAGCATCGAACAGCTCGGCGGTGGCGAAGTAGCGGCGGGCGTTGCGCGCGCCGATCGCGGCGATGACGTAGGGCGAGATCACCGCGGGCAGCAGCCCGAGCTTCGATTCGGTCAGGCCGAATGTCGCGGCCGGCACGCCGATGGCGATGTCGCAGCAGGCGACCAGGCCTACGCCGCCGCCGAACGCCGCCCCTTGGACGCGGGCGATGGTCGGCTTGGGCAGCGTATCCAGGGTGCGCATCAGGCGGGCGAGGGCGAGGCTGTCCTCGCGGTTGTCGGCTTCGCTGGCGGCGGCCATCCCGCGCATCCAGTTCAGGTCGGCGCCGGCGGAGAACGAGGCACCCTCCGACTCCAGCACCAGTACGCGCACCCCGGGATCGGCCGCGATCGCCTGCAGCGCCGCGGTGAGGTCGGCGATCAGGCCGGCGTCGAAGGCGTTGTGCACGGCGGGGCGGGTGAGGCGCAGGCGCGCCACCGCGCCTTCGAGCCTCGTTTCCAGGGACGGCGGCATGGCGGGATCCGGTCGGCGGGCCTCGCATGATAGCGGGCGGGCGAGGAGCGGTTGGCTTGCGCTCGGTCAATGCAGCGGACCCGCGCGATGATAGAATGAGAACAATTCCCATTTGTCGTGCGCCCACCGTGACCGGCATGACCCTCGTGCAACTCCCGCGCCGAACCCCGGCCTTGGTCGACGCGGTGCTCGACCAGACGCCCAACGACGGCATCGCGCAGCGCCTGCGCGAACTCGGCTTCGTCGCGGGCGAACAGGTCGAAGTGGTGGCGGCCGGGCCGGTGGGCGCGGAACCGCTGCTGGTGCAGATCGGCTTCACCCGCTTCGCCCTGCGCCGCGCCGAGGCTGCGCGCGTCCGCGTGCGCGCGCCGGCAGGGGCTGCATGAACGCGGCCTCCGAGCTCGTGCGGGTCGCCCTGGTCGGCAATCCCAATTGCGGCAAGACCGCGCTGTTCAACCTGCTGACCGGCAGCCGGCAGAAAGTCGCGAACTACGCCGGCGTGACCGTCGAGCGCAAGGAAGGGCGCCTGCGCACGCCCGGCGGCAGGCCGGTGGCGGTGCTCGACCTGCCGGGCGCCTACAGCCTCAACGCGGCCAGCCTCGACGAGGCGGTGACCCGTGACCTGATCCGCGGCTTCTACCCGGGCGAACCGGCGCCGGACCTGCTGGTCTGCGTGGTCGATGCCACCAACCTGCGCCTGCACCTGCGCTTCGTGCTCGAGGTGCGCGGGCTGGGTCGCCCGATGGTGGTCGCGCTCAACATGATGGATGCCGCCCGCCGCCGCGGCATCGAGATCGATGTCGACACGCTTGCCCGCGAGCTCGGCGTGCCGGTGGTGGAAACCGTGGCGGTCCGTCGCGACGGCGCGCGCGACCTGCTGGCGCAGCTGGATGCGATCGGCGATGCCGCCCAGCAACCGCGCCAGGCGTTGCCCGGCATCGGCGACCCCGGTGTCGAGCCGGGCGCCGCGCTGCACGCGGAAACCCGACGCCTGCTCGCGTTGGCGGTGGCGATGCCGCGCCGTACCGCGGCGGTCGACGACGCGCTGGATCGCTGGCTGCTGCACCCGGTGTTCGGCCTGCTGGCGCTGGCCCTGGTGATGTTCCTGGTGTTCCAGGCGGTGTACGCCTGGGCGACGCCGCTGATGGACGCGATCGAGGCGGCCACGGGCTGGCTCGGCGCCACCGTCGGCGCGACCCTGCCCGAGGGCCCGTTGCGCGGCTTGCTGGTGGATGGCGTGATCGCCGGGCTCGGCGGGGTGGTGGTGTTCCTGCCGCAGATCCTGATCCTGTTCGCCTTCATCCTCGCGCTGGAGGAATCCGGCTACCTGCCGCGCGCCGCCTTCCTGCTCGATCGCGGCATGGCCGCCGCGGGGCTGTCCGGCCGCAGCTTCATCCCGCTGCTGTCGAGCTTCGCCTGCGCGGTGCCGGGGATCATGTCCACGCGCTCCATCCAGGATCCGCGCGATCGCCTCGCCACCATCCTGGTTGCGCCGCTGATGACCTGTTCGGCGCGCCTGCCGGTGTACGCGTTGCTGATCGGGGCATTCATCCCGCAGCGCGCGGTGGGCTGGTTCAACCTGCAGGGGCTCGTGCTGTTTTCCCTGTACGTTGCGGCGATCCTCAGCGCGCTGGCCGTCGCGTGGGTGATGAAGCGCTGGCGCCGCGACCGCGGCGAGCATCCGCTGCTGCTGGAGCTGCCGTCGTACCGCCTGCCGCACCTGCGCGACGTCGCCATCGGCCTGTGGGAGCGCGCGCTGATCTTCCTCAAGCGCGTGGGCGGCATCATCCTCGCCCTGACCATCCTGTTGTGGGTGCTGCTCAATGTGCCGGCCGGGGTCGGCATCGAGGACACCCTCGCGGGCCGCATCGGCCGCGCGCTGGCGGTGCTGTTCGAGCCACTCGGCTTCGACTGGCGGATCAGCATCGCGCTGATCCCGACCATGGCCGCGCGCGAGGTGATGGTGTCCTCGCTGGCCACCGTCTACGCGGTGGCGGCGGCCAACGACGACGCGGCCAGCGACGTGCTGCGCGGGATGATTGCGCAGGATTGGTCGGTCGCGACCGGGATCGCGCTGCTGGCGTGGTTCATCTACGCACCGCAGTGCATCTCCACGCTGGCCACGATCCGCCGCGAGACCCATTCGTGGAAGCAGACCGCGTTCGCGACCGGCTACCTGTTCGGCCTGGCCTACCTGGTGGCGTTCGTCGCCTACCGCATCGCGCTGGCGATGGGCCTGGGATGAGCGCCGGTCTGCTGCTGCAGTACGCGGTGGTCGCGCTCGCGGCCGCGGCCAGCGTACTGGTGGTCCTGCACAAGCGTTTCCCGGGCACCACGCGCCGCCTGCGGGTGGCGCTGGCGTTGCCGTTGCTGCGTGCGGGACGGCCGGGTTGGATGCGCGCGCTCGGTCGTTGGCTGGCGCCGGCACCGACGACGACCGGCAAGGACTGCGGCGGTTGCGACAGCTGCGGCTGAGCGCCGTCCCTCAATGCCTGAGGCGCCGCTTGCTGCCAGGTGGCGCGCGCGTGGCTTCGACGCTCACCTCGAAACTGCGTGCCTCGCCCGGGAACACCGCACCGACGGCCGCGACATGCCGACCGATTTCCTCGCCGCGTTCATTGCGGACCACCACGACCAGGGTGTACTCGAACGCGCCTTCCTCCTGCGCCCCCACCGTGCCTTCCACGCGCAAGGGCACGAAGCGCTGCGCGGCGTCCACGGCCGGCGCATCGAAGCGCAGGTGGCCGCGGCACGCCGGGCACACCGCCGCGCTTTCGAGGATCGTCGTCTTGCAGTGCGGGCAGGTGCGGGTGGCACCCGTCTCGCCCGGGCGCGTGGCGCTCATGCGGCGGCGCCGGTCTCCGGCTTGGCCGCGGCCTTGGCCTCCTTGTCCCAGCCGCATTCGACGTGCCCGCGGATGCGCGAGCCGGCGGCGACGGTCAGCGAACCGGCCTTGAGGTCGCCGTTGATCACGCCGCTCTGCTGCAGTTCGACCTGCTGCGCGGAGGCGATGTTGCCTTCGAGTTCGCCGGCCAGGGTGACCTTGTGCGCGATCACGCCGCCGGACACCTTCGCGCCCTGTTCGATGGTGAGGTTGCCCTGCACCTTGACGTCGCCCTTGAACTTGCCGGCGATGCGGACGTGGCCGCTGCCTTCGATCTTGCCCTCGATCTGCAGGTCGGCGGCGATCACCGATTCGCGGGCGGCGCTGTCGACCGCACGCACCGGCGACTGGGCGTGGACAGGATCGGCGGCGGGCGGTGGTGCATCGAAGCGCACGGGTTCGGCGGGCTTCGGGGGTTGGACCGGATCTTTCCAGATGGCCATGGACGTGGGTTCCTTGGGGTGAAGAACACCCGAGGCTAGCACCGTCGTGTGCGAAATTCCCGTATGAATGCGTCTCGCGGCCCGTGCCCGGCGTCGACCGCGAAGCGCGTCACATCCTGAACACGCCGAAGCGCGTGCGGTCCTCGATCGGCGCGTTCAGCGATGCCGACAGCCCCAGCCCGAGCACGCGGCGGGTGTCGGCCGGGTCGATGATGCCGTCGTCCCACAGCCGGGCGGTGGCGTAGTAGGGATTGCCCTGGTCCTCGTACTGCTGGCGGATCGGCGCCTTGAACGCGTCTTCCTCGTCGGGCGTCCACGCGCCGCCGCGCGCCTCGATGCCGTCGCGCTTCACCGTGGCCAGCACGCTGGCCGCCTGCTCGCCGCCCATCACGCTGATGCGCGCGTTCGGCCACATCCACAGGAAGCGGGCGCCGTAGGCGCGGCCGCACATGGCGTAGTTGCCTGCGCCGAAGCTGCCGCCGATCACCACGGTGAACTTGGGCACATGGCTGCACGCCACTGCGGTCACCATCTTGGCGCCGTCCTTGGCGATGCCGGCCTGCTCGTACTTCTTGCCGACCATGAAGCCGGTGATGTTCTGCAGGAACACCAGCGGGATGCCGCGCTGGTTGCACAGCTCGATGAAGTGCGCGCCCTTCAGCGCGCTCTCGGCGAACAGGATGCCGTTGTTGGCGACGATGCCGACCGGGTAGCCATGCAGGTGGGCGAAGCCGGTGACCAGGGTCTTGCCGTAGCGCGCCTTGAATTCCTGCAGCTCGCTGCCGTCGGCGATGCGCGCGATCACCTCGCGGATGTCGAACGGGCGGCGCGCGTCCCTCGGCACGATGCCGTACAGCTCCTCGGCCGGGAACAGCGGCTCGCGCGCCGGTTGCGTGGCCACCGGCACGACCTTCTTGCGGTTGAGCGAAGCGACGATGCCACGCGCGATCTCGAGCGCATGGCGGTCGTCCTCGGCGAAGTGGTCGGCCACGCCGGAGATGCTGGTGTGCACGTCGGCGCCGCCCAAGGTTTCGGCGTCCACCACCTCGCCGGTGGCGGCCTTCACCAGCGGCGGGCCGCCGAGGAAGATCGTGCCCTGTTCCTTGACGATCACCGACTCGTCGCACATCGCCGGCACGTAGGCGCCGCCGGCGGTGCAGCTGCCCATCACCACGGCGACCTGCGGGATGTTCTCGGCGGAGAGCCGCGCCTGGTTGTAGAAGATCCGGCCGAAGTGTTCCTTGTCCGGGAACACCTCGTCCTGCAACGGCAGGAACGCGCCGCCGGAATCGACCAGGTACACGCAGGGCAGGCGGTTCTCGCGCGCCACTTCCTGCGCGCGCAGGTGCTTCTTCACCGTCATCGGGAAGTAGGTGCCGCCCTTGACGGTGGCGTCGTTGGCGACGATCACCACCTCCTGGCCCATCACGCGGCCGATGCCGCAGACCATGCCGGCGGCCGGCGCGGCGTCCTCGTACATGCCCTCGGCGGCCAGCGGCGCGATCTCCAGGAACGGCGAACCCGGGTCGAGCAGGGCGTCGATGCGCTCGCGCGGCAGCAGCTTGCCGCGCTCGACGTGCTTGGCGCGGGCCTTCTCGCCGCCGCCGTCGGCCGCACGGGCCAGCCGTCGGTCGAGCTCGGCGACGAGTTCGCGGTGGAAGGCCGCGTTGTCGAGGAAGTCCTGCGAGCGCGGGTCGAGTTGCGTGGTCAGCGCGGGCATGCGGCGGGCCTGGCGATGGCAAACCGCAAGAATACCCGCTGCGGCTGGCAGCGCTGCGCGCGCAGCCTGCCGCAAAAAAGAAAGGCCCGCCGAAGCGGGCCTTCCGGGTGCATCGCGAAGCCGGATTACTTCTTGGCTTCGGTCGCGGCAGCGTCGGCCTTGTCGGCGACGTTCTGCGCAGCGTCGGCGGTCGCCTGGGCGGCGTTCGCGGTCGCCTCGGCGGCAGCGGCGGCGGCGGCGTCGGTGGCCTGCTCGACGTTCGCGGCGGTCTCGGCAACGGCT
>JAFLEB010000070.1 GCA_017302075.1 Lysobacterales bacterium | reverse complement strand
TCAAGGCCGGCACCGTCGACTTCGGCTCCTCGGACAAGCCGCTGGCGCCGGAAGAGCTGGCCCGGGACGGGCTGGTGCAGTTCCCCTCGACCATCGGCGGCGTGGTGCCGGTGGTCAACCTGCCGGGCATCCAGGCCGGCGCCCTGCGCCTGACCGGCAGCCTGCTCGCCGACATCTACCTCGGCAAGGTCACGATGTGGAACGACGCCGCGATCGCCGCCGCCAACCCGGGCGTGGCGCTGCCGGCGCTGAAGATCAACGTGGTGCGGCGCTCGGATGGCTCCGGCACCACCTTCAATTTCACCAACTACCTGAGCAAGGTCAGCGCGGACTGGAAGGCCAAGGTCGGCGAAGGCACCACGGTCGAATGGCCGGGCAGCAGCGTCGGCGGCAAGGGCAACGAGGGTGTCGCCTCCTACGTCAAGCAGCTGAAGGGCGCGATCGGCTACGTCGAGCTGTCCTACGCACTGCAGAACAAGATGGCGCATGCCGACATGCAGAACGCTGCCGGCAACTGGGTGCAGCCCAGCGCGGCCTCGTTCGCCGCCGCCGCCGAGAGTGCCGACTGGACGTCCGCCAAGGACTTCAGCCTGGTCATCACCAACGCGCCGGGCGCACAAGCCTGGCCGATCACCGCGACCAACTTCATCCTGATGCGCAAGCAGCCGCGCGACGCCGCTGCGGCCAAGGCCGCGCAGGACTTCTTCCGCTGGGCCTGGAAGGACGGCACCGAGCAGGCCAAGTCGCTGGACTACGTGCCGCTGCCCGCGGACCTGGTGCAGCAGGTCGAGGCGTACTGGGCGGACCAGCTGAAGTAACCCAGGCCCGCATCGCCTGCCGAGCACCCGCATGACGACCCTCGCCCCCCCTGCATCGGCGCGCGACATCGCCGACGCCCGCGCCGACCGCCGCTTCCGCTGGCTCCTGACCGCGACTGCGCTGTTCGTCCTGGTCACCCTGGCCGGCGCCGCCCTGTCGATGCTGTGGGGCGGCCGCAGCGTGCTGGCGCACGAAGGCCTCGACTTCTTCCTGTCCAGCGACTGGAACCCGGTCGAAAACAAGTACGGCGCGCTGGTGCCGATCTACGGCACCATCGTGACCGCGGTGATCGCAATGCTGATCGCGGTGCCGGTGAGCTTCGGCATCGCCTTCTTCCTGACCGAGGTCGCGCCGCGCTGGTTGCGCACCCCGATCGGGACCGCGATCGAACTGCTGGCCGGTATCCCCTCGATCATCTATGGCATGTGGGGCTTCTTCGTGCTGATGCCGGTCATGCGCGAACACCTGGTCCCCTGGCTGGACGCGCATGTCGGCCCGTTACCGGTGATCGGCGCGCTGTTCCGCGGCCCACCGATCGGCGCCGGCATGCTGACCTCGGGCATCGTGCTGTCGATCATGGTGATCCCGTTCATTTCCTCGGTGATGCGCGAGGTGTTCCTGACCGTGCCCGCGCGGCTGAAGGAATCCGCCTACGCGCTGGGCGCGACCAAGTGGGAAGTGAGTTGGGACATCGTGCTGCCCTACACCCGCTCGGCAGTGATCGGCGGCGTCTTCCTCGGCCTCGGCCGGGCGCTCGGCGAGACCATGGCGGTCGCGTTCGTGATCGGCAACAGCGTCTCGTTCACCGCCTCCCTGCTGGAACCGTCCACCACCATCGCGGCGCTGATCGCCAACGACTTCGGCGAGGCCACCGAACAATACCGCTCCGCCCTGCTGCTGCTCGGCTTCGTGCTGTTCATCGTGACCTTCGTGGTGCTCGCGCTGGCCCGCCTGATGCTGCAGAACCTCTCGCGGAAGGAGGGCAACCGATGAGCGCTTCTTCCGCCGCGCTGTATCGTCGTCGCCGGCTGGTCAACGCCGTCGCCATCGTCCTCGCCTGCGCGGCCGCGGTATTCGGGCTGGCCTTCCTCGCCTGGATCCTGTGGACGCTGCTGAGCAAGGGCGTGGCCAACCTGAACCTCGCCCTGTTCACCCAGGACCAGCCGCCGCCGCTGGAGGAAGGCGGCCTGCGCAACGCCATCGTCGGCAGCCTGATGATGTGCGGCATGGGCGTGCTGATCGGCACCCCACTGGGCATCGCCGCCGGCACCTGGCTGGCCGAGGTCGGCAACAACCGCAAGCTGGGCACGGTGGTGCGCTTCGTCAACGACATCCTGCTGTCGGCGCCGTCGATCGTGCTGGGCCTGTTCGTCTACGCCGCCTTCGTGATGCAGACCGGCGGCAACTTCTCCGCGATCGGCGGCGCGCTGGCGCTGGCCTTCATCGTGCTGCCGGTGGTGGTGCGCACCACCGACGAGATGCTGCGGCTGGTGCCGGTGCAGATGCGCGAGGCCGCGCTCTCGCTCGGCGTGCCGCAGTGGAAGGTGACCATGCAGGTGCTGTACCGCAGCGCCCTGCCCGGCATCGTCACCGGCATCCTGCTGGCACTGGCGCGGATCAGCGGCGAGACCGCCCCGCTGCTGTTCACCGCCTTCGGCAACGAGTTCTTCAGCCTCGACCCGACCGGCGCGATGAGCGCGGTGCCGCTGGTGATGTACAAGTTCGCCGGCTCCGGCTACGAGAACTGGGAGCGCCTGGCCTGGGCCGGCGCGTTGCTGGTCACCCTGTTCGTGCTCGCCACCAGCCTGGGCGCGCGCGCGATCCTGCTGCGCAACAAGCCCGCCCATGACTAATTTCCCGCAGGCCCACGCCATGACCGACCTCCACCTCGACGTCGCCCACGCGGCGCGCGGCGCGACCCCGATGCAGGCGCCCGCCACCAAGATCTCGGCGCGCGACCTGAACTTCTGGTACGACAAGTTCCACGCGGTGAAGCACATCCACCTGGACGTGCCGGAGAAGCGGGTGACCGCGCTGATCGGCCCGTCCGGCTGCGGCAAGTCCACCCTGCTGCGCGTGTTCAACCGCATCTACGCGCTGTACCCGAAGCTCGAGGCCAAGGGCCAGGTGCTGCTGGACGGCGAGGACATCCTCGACCCGAAGTATCCGATGAACCGCCTGCGCAGCAAGGTCGGCATGGTGTTCCAGAAGCCGGTGCCGTTCCCGATGACGATCTACGAGAACGTTGCCTACGGCATCCGCCACCACGAGCGCCTGGGCAAGGCCGAGATGGACGTCCGCGTGGAGCAGGCGCTGCGCCAGGCCGCACTGTGGGACGAGGTCAAGGACAAGCTGAAGGAAAGCGGCCTGGGCCTGTCCGGCGGCCAGCAGCAACGCCTGTGCATCGCCCGCGCGGTGGCGCTGAAGCCGGACGTGCTGCTGCTCGACGAGCCGACCTCAGCGCTGGACCCGATCTCCACCAGCCGCATCGAGCAACTGGTCGAGGAGCTCAAGCGCGACTTCACGATCATGATCGTGACCCACAACATGCAGCAGGCCGCGCGCGTCTCCGACTACACCGCCTTCATGTACCTCGGCGACCTCATCGAGCACGGCGCGACCGAGCAGATCTTCTCCAACCCCTCGAAGCAACAGACCGAGGACTACATCACGGGCAGGTTCGGCTGATGAACGAGCACAACCACATCGTCAAGAGCTACGACCAGGAACAGGCCGCGCTGCTCGACGAGTTGATCCGCATGGGCGAGATGTCGGTGGCGCAGCTGGAAGCCGCGCTCGACGTACTGGAGCGCCGCGACGACCGCGCCGCCGAGCGGGTGATCGCCAACGACGACGCGATCGACGCGCTGGAGCACCAGGTCAACCAGGACGTGGTTCGGCTAATCCGCCGCGGCCCGATGGCGACCGACCTGCGCATCATCCTCGCCGCGCTGCGGGTGGCCTCCGACATCGAACGGATCGGCGACCTCGCGGCCAACATCGCCAAGCGCTCGATGGCGCTGAACCTCGCCCCGCCGCTGCCGCACACCCGCGGCCTGGACGCGCTGGGCCGCCTGGCCGCGCGCCAGGTGCGCGAGGTGCTGGACGCCTACGCCCGCCGCGACGGCGAGGCCGCGCTGCGGGTGCGCGCCCACGACGCCGAGCTGGACACGCTGTACACCGGCCTGTTCCGCGAACTGCTGACCTACATGATGGAGGACGCGCGCGCGATCACCCCGTGCACGCACCTGCTGTTCATGGCCAAGAACCTGGAGCGGATCGGCGACCACGCGACCAACATCGCCGAGAACGTGTGGTTCCTGGTGCATGGCGACGACCTGATGCCGCCGCGCGACAAGCGGGACGAGAGCAGCACCACCGTGGTGTGAACGCATCACCCTGCGCCCGCCGCGCTGGCCCGCCGGCCCGGGGTCGCGCTAGGATCGCGTTCCCAGACCCCGACCGCATGCCAGGAGCCGCCATGTCCCGCACCCGCAAGCCGCTGTCCCTCGCCGTCGCCGTTGCCGCCGGCAGCCTGGTCGCCGGCACCCTGTTCACCATGGACGCCATGGCCCACGGCTACATGCAGGACGCCAAGCCCGCCGCCAAGGCCGCGGAAGGCAAGTGCGGCGAGGGCAAGTGCGGCGAAGGCATGTGCGGCGGCAAGCAGGCCGCGCCGAAGGCCGCCCACCACGGCATGGCCGACATGGATTCGGACAAGGACGGCAAGCTGTCGCGTGCGGAATTCGCCGCGGCGCACGGCGGCAAGGACGACAAGTTCGCCGCCCACGACGGCAACGGCGACGGGTTCATCACCCAGGCCGAAATGGACGCCCACCACGCGCAGATGAAGGCCGGCGAAGGCAAGTGCGGGGAAGGCAAGTGCGGCGAGGGCAAGTGCGGCGCCAAGAAGTGAGCCTGCGTGGCTGAGGCGCTGCCCGCGCGCGCTGCCGGCCTCGGCCTGCGGCGCGCCCTGCTGGATGCATTGATCGAGGCGCCTGCGGGCGCCTTCGATTTTCTGGAGTGCGCGCCCGACAACTGGATCGGGGTCGGCGGCCGCGCCGGCGAACGCTTCGCCGCACTCGCGTCGCGGCATCCGCTGGCCTGCCACGGCCTGTCGCTGTCTCTGGGCGGGCCGGATCCGCTCGATACCGGCTTCCTGCGCCGGACACGTGGCTTCCTGGAACGCCACGACGTCGTCCTCTACAGCGAACACCTCAGCTACTGCAGCGCAGGCGGTCACCTCTACGACCTGCTGCCGCTGCCGTTCACCGACGAGGCGGTCCACCACGTCGCCGCGCGCATCCGCCAGGTGCAGGACGCGCTGGGGCGGCGCATCGCGGTGGAGAACGTCAGCTACTACGCCGCGCCGTGGCAGGCGATGCCCGAAGCCGACTTCGTGAACGCGGTGCTTGACGAGGCCGGCTGCGACCTGTTGCTCGACGTGAACAATGTCTTCGTCAACGCGGTCAACCACGGCTACGACGCGCGCGCCTTCATCGACGCGCTGCCCGGCGCGCGGATCGCCAGCTACCACGTGGCCGGCCACTACGACGAGGCCGACGACCTCAAGATCGATACCCACGGCGCCCCGGTCAAGGACGACGTGTGGTCGTTGCTCGCGCATGCCTATCGCGCGCACGGGGTGCGCCCGACCCTGCTGGAGCGCGACTTCAACTTCCCGCCGTTGCCCGAGTTGCTGGCGGAACTCGCGCGGGTGCGCCAGCTGCAGGCGGCGTTCGCATGAACACGCTGCAGGCGCAATTGCACGCACTCGCCGCGCACGTGCGCAACCCGGCCACGCAACCGGGCCCGCCGGGCATCGACGATCGCCGCCTCGCGGTCTACCGCGAGCTGGTGTTCAACAACCTCGCCGGCCTGCTGGGCCATGGTTTCCCGGTGATCCGCGCCACCCTCGGCGAAGCGGACTGGGCTGCGCTGGTGCGCCGCTTCCTGGTCGAGCACGCCTCCCACACTCCGCTGTTTCCCGCGCTGGGCGGGGAGTTCGTCGGCTTCCTCGTGGAGTCGCAGGTCGATCCCGCCCGCCCCTGGCTGGCGGAGCTGGCGCATTACGAATGGGCCGAGGCCGACGTGCAGTCCAGCGACGCGCCGATGCCGCCGCACGACCCCGCGGGCGATCTGCTCGACGGCGTCCCGCTGCTGTCGCCGCTGGCCTGGCCGCTGGCGTATCGCTGGCCGGTCGACCGGATCGGCCCCGGCCACCAGCCCACCGACCCGCCCGCGTCGCCCACGCTGGTGTTGCTGCGCCGCGCGGCCTCCGGCGAAGTGCGCTTCTCGACGCTGTCGCCGTTGCTGTACCAGCTGCTGGCGTCGATCGCCGCGAACCAGGATCTCAGCGGTCGCGCGCTCCTGCGATCGCTCGCCGCCGGCATCGGCCAGGCGGATGCCGACGCCTTCATCGACGAGGCGCGGCCGATGCTCGCGCGCCTGCGCGAGGAAGGCGTCCTCCCCGGCACGCGCATCGACTGATGCGCATCGATTAACCTGTCGCGATGACAGACCTCGACAGCACCCCGGCCGTCGGCCACGACGGCCATTCCGCGATGGCCGCGCGCTTCCGCGGCTACCTGCCGGTGGTGGTCGATGTCGAGACCGGCGGCTTCGACTGGAACCGCCATGCACTGCTGGAAATCGCCGCGGTGCCGATCGAGCTGGATGCCGAGGGCCGCTTCGTGCCGGGCGAGGTGGCGCATGCGCACCTCGACCCCGCGCCGGGCACCAGCGTGGACCCGAAGTCGCTGGAAGTCACCGGCATCAAGCTGGGGCATCCGCTGCGCTTCGCGGTGGACGAACGCACCGGGCTGGACAAGGTGTTCGTGCCGGTGCGCGCCGCGGTCAAGCGGCACGGCTGCCAGCGCGCGATCCTGGTCGGGCACAACGCGCACTTCGACCTGAATTTCCTCAACGCCGCGGTCGCGCGGGTGCAGCACAAGCGCAACCCGTTCCATCCGTTCAGCGTGTTCGACACCGTGACCATGGCCGGCCTGGCCTACGGGCAGACCGTGCTGGCGCGCGCGGTGCATGCGGCCGGCATTCCGTGGGACGGGCGCGAGGCGCATTCGGCGGTGTACGACGCCGAGCGCACCGCCGAGCTGTTCTGCGCGATCGCGAACGCCTGGCCTAGCCCCGCGGCGCCGGCGGCTGCTTGAACGAACGGACGATGCCGTAGGCGCTGATCGCGACCCAGGTGGCCTCGAGCAGGAACACCGAGATGTTGAAGCTGCCCCACAGCGAGACCAGGATGCCGCCCGCGCCGAACAGATTCATCAGCTGGTAGGTGAGCCGGTTGCCGTGCAGGCGCCCGGCCTGCAGCAGGAAGAAGGCCGCGACCACCAGCACGGTGCCGCCCATCCCGACCCAGTCGTACCACTGCAGGTTCATCGCCTACTCCCCCTTGTCGTCATTGCCGCTGCCGCACCGCTTCGAACAAGGCCACGCCGGTGGCCACCGACACGTTCAGGCTCTCGAACCCACCCGGCATCGGGATCTTCACCAGCTGGTCGCAGTTGTCGCGGGTCAGCCGGCGCAGGCCATCGCCCTCGCCGCCCATCACCAGCGCGACGTTGCCGGTCAGGTCCAGCGCGTACAACGATGCGTCCGCCTCGCCGGCGAAGCCGTAGATCCACACGCCCGCCTTCTGCAGGTCGCGCAGGGTGCGCGAGAGGTTGGTGACGCTGAACACCGGCAAGGTGTCGGCGGCACCCGCCGAGGTCTTGCGCACGGTGGCGTTGAGCTGCACCGCCTTGTCCTTCGGGAACACCACCGCAGTCGCGCCTGCAGCGGCGGCGCTGCGCAGGCAGGCGCCCAGGTTGTGCGGGTCCTGCACACCATCCAGCACCAGCACCAGCGCGCGGCCCTCGGCGGCCTCGACCAGTGCGGGCAGTTCATGCTCGTCCCAGGTCTTCGCCGCCACATAGCGAGCGGCGGCGCCCTGGTGGCGCACGCCACCGGCCACGCCGTCCAGCGCCTGACCCGCGACGCGACGCACGTCGATGCCGAGCCGGCGCGCCAGGCCCTCGATGTCGACGATGCGCGGGTTCTTGCCGCCGGCTTCCAGCAGCACCTCGCGCACGTGCTCGGCATCGTGCTCCAGCGCGGAGGCCACCGCGTTCAGGCCGACGATCCATTGGGCTTGCTTGCTCATGCGCGCATTGTGCCTTCACGGGTGGCCGCGTGCGCAGGCCTGTCGAGCCGCTTGTGCGAACGTCCTGTTCGATGCGCGGACGCCGACCATCCATGGCCGGCTCTCGACACGCCTCGCGCACACGTCCTTGCGGAATCCTCGCGGCTCAATACGCCTGCTTCTGCCGCTTGGCCGGCTTGCCGCGCTCCGGCAGCGGCTTCGCGCCGCCCTCGTCCTCGGCCAGGCGGAAGTCGATCTTGCGATCCTCGACGCTGGCCTTGAGGACCACGATGCGGACCCGGTCGCCCAGGCGGAACTCGCGGCCGCGCCGTTCCCCGGTGAGGGTCTTGCGCACCGCGTCGAAGTGGTAGAAGTCGCGCGGCAGCTGGGTCACGTGGACCAGGCCGTTGACCTTCGACTCGTCGAGTTCGACGAACAGCCCGAAACTGGTGACGCCGCTGATGGTGCCGTCGTACTCCTTGCCCACGTGGCCTTCCATCCACGCCGCACGGTAGCGCTCGTCCACCTCGCGCTGCGCCTCGTCGGCGCGCCGCGAACGCTCGGAGCACTGCAGCGACAACGCGGCCATGTCGTGCGGCGAATAGACGTACGCCTCCGGCCTGCCGCCGGCCAGCGCATGCTTGATCGCACGGTGCACCAGCAGGTCCGGGTAGCGGCGGATCGGCGAGGTGAAGTGCGCGTAGGCCTCCAGCGCCAGCCCGAAGTGGCCGATGTTGTCGGGCGCATACACCGCCAGCGACTGGCTGCGCAGGATCACCGACTCCAACAATGCCGCGTCGGGCCGCTCGCGGATCTTCTCCAGCAGCGCGCGGAAGTCCTTCGGCTTTACCTTGCCCCACGGCGGCAGGCGCAGCGCGAATTCCTTGAGGAACTCCTCCAGGTCCGCGTACTTGGATTCCGGCGGCTTGTCGTGGTCGCGGTACGGCGCGGGGATGCGCGCCTCCAGCAGGTGCAGCGCGGCCTGCACGTTGGCCGCAATCATGCATTCCTCGATCAGCTTGTGCGCGTCGTTGCGCTGGAGCATGCCGGCCTGGGTCACCGCCCCCTGCGCGTCCAGCACGAAGCGGACTTCGCCGCTCTCGAACTCGATGGCGCCCCGCTTGGCCCGCGCCTTGTCCAGCACCTTGTACAACTGGTGCAGGCGTTGGACCTGCGGCAGCAGCGGGCCGATCTTGGCCAGCGCCGCCGCGTGGTCGTCGTCCGGGATGCCCTCGCCCACCGCGTTCCACACGTCGGTGTAGGTCAGGCGCGCATGCGAGTGCATCACCGCCTCGTAGAAGCACGACTCGCGCACGCTGCCGTCGCGCCCCACCTGCATGTCGCAGCAGAAGCACAGGCGGTCGACCTTCGGATTGAGCGAGCAGATGCCGTTGCTCAGGGTCTCCGGCAGCATCGGCACGACGAAGCCGGGGAAATACACCGAGGTCGCGCGCAGCTGCGCCTCGTCGTCGAGCGGCGTGCCCGGCCGCACGTAGTGCGAGACGTCGGCGATCGCGACGATGAGTCGGAACCCGTCCTTGTTGGGTTCGCACCAGACCGCATCGTCGAAATCCTTGGCATCCTCACCGTCGATGGTCACCAGCGGCACGCCGCGCAGGTCGACCCGGCCGGCGATGTCCGCCGGCTGCACCTCCAGCGGCACGGCAGTGGCCTGCGCCAGCACTTCGGGCGGGAATTCGTGCGGGATGTCGTGGCCATGGATCGCGGCCTCCACCGCCTGCGAGGCGGTCAGTTTGTCGCCCAGCACCGCGAGCACGCGGCCGATCGGTGGCCGGTGCGCATCGGGCGGGGTGGTGATCTCGGCCACCACCAGCTGCCCGGCGCGCGCGCCGTTGCGCGCATCCTGCGGGATCATCACGTTGCGCTGGATGCGCTTGTCGTCAGGCACCACGTAGCCGATGCCGAGCTCCTCCGCATAGCGGCCGAGCAGGCGGGTCAGCCGGCGCTCGAGGACCTCGACGATGCTCGCCTCGCCGCGCCCGCGCCGGTCCATCCCGGTGATGCTCACAAGCACGCGGTCGCCGTGGCTGACCTTGCGCATCTCGTAGGGCGGCAGGAACAGGTCGTCGCCGCCCTGCTCCGGGCGCAGGAAGCCGAAGCCGTCCGGATTGGCGATGACCGTGCCGGGGACGAGGTCGGCGCGCGCCGCGGGCACGTAGCCACCGCGGCGGTTCTGCAGCAACTGGCCTTCGCGCAGCATCGCCGACAGCCGCTTCTGCAGGGCGTCGAAGCGATCCGGCGCGTCCAAGGCCAGCTTGGCCGCCAGCGCCTCGGCATCCATCGGACCATCCGCCGCGGCGAGGACCTGCAGGATCATCTCGCGACTGGCGATCGGGTTGGCGTAACGCTGCGCCTCGCGCTGGGCATGGGGGTCGAAGCCGGGCGCGCGTTGCGGCTGCGGACCGGGGCGCTTCCCAACCGCGGGGGCCGGCATGTCGGGCATCCAGGGCGGACGCCTGCCTGCAGATGCCGTGCCCGTGCGCTTGCCGCCGCTGGGCTTGGGCGCATCGCTGCGCGGACCGGGGCGGTTGCCGCCGGGACCCTTGCCGCGGCTGCCGCCGCGCTTGCTCGGGGGTTTGCTCATGCGGCGATGGTAAACGCCCGCGCGTGCAGGCCTCGCGTTTCACCGCGGGCGTTGACAAGCGCCCGCGGCATGCCCAGAATGCGCGGCTCCGAACGCCCAGGTGGCGGAATTGGTAGACGCACTAGTTTCAGGTACTAGCGGGTAAAACCGTGGAGGTTCGAGTCCTCTCCTGGGCACCACGTTCGGAACAGAGAAACCCGCCGCCGGCGGGTTTTTTGTTGGGCGATCGCCGGGTCAGGCGGCACCGAGCGGCGCGTCGTAGCTCAGGCGGGGCGCGTCGGCCGCGAGCATCGCCTCGTGCACCGCGGGCTCCTGCCCTTCGGCGACATCGACCAGCACCAAAATGCGGCCGGCGGCGATCTCGTCCTCAAACTGCTGGCGCACCGGGTCCGGCAGCGACGCCCCGACCATCGCCGACGACCAGCCGCCGACCAGCGCGCCGATGGCCCCGATCGCCGCGGCACCCGCGAGGGTCACGCCCAGCGGGGTGAAGACCGTTGCGACCAGCCCGGCGAGCAAGCCCGATGCACCGCCCACGCCCATCCCGCGCAGCGCCGCCGGCACGGCGTCGGTGTCGGCTTCCTTCATGCTGTCCGGGATGCGCTCGAGCTCGATGTCCGAGCGGGCCACCAGCGAGATCGCCTCGTTGCCGATGCCCTGCATGTGCAGGGTGGAGAGGGCTTCGCGGGCGTGCGCGAGGTCGCGCGTGAGGTAGACGTGGCGGGTCATCGGCGTGCTCCTGGGGTGGCGGCAGGTTGCACGCACCGGGGTGAAGCCGGCGTCCAGCGCGGCCGAAGAACCCGGACGCCGGATGAACGCCGGCAGGGCGGTTCACTTCCTGACATCGACCACCAGCACGTCATCCCCGCGGAGGACGGTGTACACGCGTGGATCGGTGGCCTGGAGGGATTTCCAGTAGCGCATCACCCCCAAGGCCTTCGCCCCCTTTACCTGCCGGTCGTTGATGCGCAGGATCTCGTCGCCGGCGACCAGCCTGCACTGCCCGCCCGGCGGCGGGGGCGACACCTTCGACACATGCACGCTGACCACGGTGGGGTTGAGGTAGAAGCCCTTCATCTCCGGCTTGATGCTCACCTCGCAGCCGCCCGCGGCGGCGGCCGTCGTCGGCGACAGCAGCGCCGCCACCAGCGCCAGCATCGGCATCGCCCGCGCTGCTGCGCGCGCGGCGCGGGCCGAGCCCGGGACTGTGGCAGCATGGCGCCCCCTTTCCCTCGGTTCCGGATGCAGGCCCCCATGCCGTTCACGGCCATCCTGCTGGTCATCGGTGCCGCGCAGGCGATCCTGCTGGCCGTGGCCTTGCGGGTGCGCCGGGAGAATGCCGCGGCCAACCGCATCCTGTCGGTCCTGCTGGCCCTGATCGCGGTCAACCTGTCGGTGGTCGCCGGCTACCAGCTCTCGCCAGCCCCCTCCCCCGGCTTGTTCGCCGCCCGTGCGCTGGTCTCGCTGTTCCCGTTCCTCTACGCCAGCCTGTTCTACCTGTATGCACGCACGCTGACGACCACGCGTGGCCTGGGCCGACGCGACCTGTTGCACCTCGCCGGACTGTTGTTGTTGCTGGCCTGGGCGCTGGACGGCGCGGTCGGCCTGCAATACGACACGCGCCAGGCCACCACCCGGCTGTGGGCCTTCAAGGATGCCGCGATGTTCGCGTATGGCCTGCCCTACGTCGCTGCCTCGGTGTGGCTGGGCCAACGCTACCGTCGCGCGCTCATGCAGCAGCATTCGACCGTCGAACGCCGCCATGCGATGGCCTGGGTGGGCTGGATGGCGCTGGGGCAAGCCGCGATCTGGGGCCTGGGCCTGGTCAATCGCTGGCTGCCGCTGCCCGGTGGCAGTTCCCTGGTGTACGGCGCGGTGTCGTCGTGGATCTGCGTGCTGGGCTACATCAGCCTGACCCAGTCGGCGGCCGAGCCGCACCCGGAGATCGTGGAACCGGCGCCATCGCGCGAGGAGCCCGAGGACCCCCGTGCCGCCGACGTGGAGGCGCGCCTGGCCAGCCTGATGCAGGACCACGCCCTGTACCGGGAGCCGGCGCTGACCATCGGCCAGGTGGCCAAGCGCAGCGGTTATCCCGAATACCTGGTCTCGGCGGTCATCAACCGGCGGCTCGGCGGCAATTTCTGGGAATACGTGAACCGCTTGCGGATCGAGGCGGCGTGCACCGCCCTCGCCGATCCGGCAGACAGCCGCAGCGTGCTGGAGATCGCGTACGACGCCGGCTTCACCTCCAAATCGACTTTCAACGCCGCCTTCAAGCGGCTGACCGGCAAGACACCCAGTGCGTTTCGTCATGGCAGCCTCAGCGCTGGCGACCGGCGCGGTGCAGGAGCCACTCGCACGCCAGCAGGTTGAAGGGCCAGCACAACCATGCCGAGAACGGATAAGCCACCTCGAACGGCAGCCCGAGCACGCCCATCCCGAACGCCTGGAACAGGCGCAGGCTGATCGCCGCGCTGGACACCGCGATGCAGCGGGCCACCCACCGCCGGTGCCCGGCAAGATCGCGCGCCAGGACCGCGCGCATCCCGCGCCACAGCGTGTACAGCCAACCCAGCGCGATGATCGCGAAACTGGTCGCAGTGACCGCGCCGCCATGGGCATCGCGTGCCAGCGACAGGCCGGACAGGCCGCCCAGCACGATCACTACCACCGACAACCAGCCACCCAGCCGGTGCAATGCCGGCCAGTGACGGCGGATCGCGGGACTGAGTTGCACCGGCACCAGCGCGAGGGCCAGGCCGGAGGCGAAGAAATGCGCCGGGACATCCAGTCCGGCGCTCGCGAACTTGGAGGGCAGCGAACCCGGCGACCCGCCGGAACGCACGTACAGGTACTGGAACGACGCGTAGGCCATCAGCAGGCACAGGGCGCCGAACAGGGTTCTTGCGACCGTCCACAGGCGGTCGGCGATTCGGGCTTGCATCGGGGATCCTTCAGGCGGGAGGGGCCTGCAGCGTGTCGCCGCCCCGCATCCGCCGCGACCGGACCCGCCGGACCGGTCGCCTTCCCTGCCGGCCAACGTCCGGACCGGCGGGTTCGCACCCCCGCTCAGGCCAGCAGCGCGCTCCCGCTCCGGTACAGGATGTAGGCCGCGACCACGAACACGATTGCGGCGAAGATCCGGGCCAGGGTGT
>JAFLEB010000007.1 GCA_017302075.1 Lysobacterales bacterium | reverse complement strand
GGCCCGCCGGCGCCGCGCGGGTGGCGCCGGCCCCCGCGCCAGCGGACGGGCCAAGTCCGGCCGCATCGATGCCTACGCAGCAAGACCTCGGCCCCATGCACTTCGCGGGCCTCGCGTTCCCGGCGGTCGAAGCGCCGACGGTCACCATCGTCATCCCGACCTGGGGCAAGCCGGACTACACCGCGCGCTGCCTGCGCTCGCTGCAGGCGCATCCGTCGCTGGCCAGCGCGGAAGTGCTGGTGCTCGAGGACGCGTCCGGCGATCAGGCCATGGCCGCGCTGCGCGCCGTGCCGGGCCTGCGCTACCACGAGAATCCCGAGAACCTCGGCTTCCTGCGCTCGTGCAACCAGGCCCTCGAACTGGCCCGCGGCGAGTACGTCTGCTTCCTCAACAACGACACCGAAGTCACCCCGGGCTGGCTGGATGCGCTGCTGGAGGTGTTCGACCTGCACCCGGATGCCGGGGTCGCCGGATCGATGCTGCTGTTTCCCGATGGCCGGCTGCAGGAAGCCGGCGGCATCGTGTGGCGCGATGCGTCAGCGTGGAACTATGGCCGGCTCGGCGATCCCGACGCCACCGAGTTCAACTACGTGCGGCAGGTCGACTATTGTTCCGGCGCGTCGCTGCTGCTGCCGCGCGCGCTGTTCGCGCGGCTGGGCGGCTTCGACCCGCGTTACGCGCCGGCCTATTGCGAGGATTCCGACCTCTGCTTCCGGGTCCGCGAGCTCGGCCTGCAGGCCTACTACACGCCATTCTCGCGGGTGGTCCACCACGAAGGGGTCTCGCACGGCACCGACACCGGCGGCGGGGTGAAGGCCTACCAGGTGCGCAACCAGGCGACCTTCCACGCACGCTGGGAGGCGGCACTCGCGGCGCATTACCCGAATGCCGAACAGGTCGTGCGTGCGCGCGACCGTGCATGGGATCGACCGGTGGTGCTGGTGGTCGACCACTACGTGCCGCAACCCGACCGCGACGCCGGCTCGCGCACGATGGTCGCGTTCATGCAGTCCTTGCTGGATGCCGGCGCGGTGGTCAAGTTCTGGCCGGACAACCTCTGGCACGACCCGGTGTACACGCCGCGGCTGCAGGCGATGGGCGTGGAAGTCTTCCACGGCGCGCGTTGGCGCGAGGGCATCGGCGCGATGCTGCGCGAGACCGGGCTCCGGCCCGACGCGGTGCTGCTGTCGCGGCCCGACGTGGCCGAGGCGCACCTCGACGCCGTGCGCGCGCACGCTGGCTGCGCGGTCGCCTACTACGGGCACGACCTGCATTTCCGGCGCATGCAAGACCAGGCTGCGCAGGCCGGCGGCGACGATGCCGCGCGACTGCAGCGGGAGGCGGATGCCATGCAGGCCCGTGAACGCGCACTGTGGCGGCGCCACGACGTCGTGCTGTATCCCTCCGAGGACGAGGCGGCGCAGGTACGCGCGCTGGAACCCGCGGTCGATGCACGCGCTGTGCTGCCATATGCCTACGACCGCTTCGTCGACGATGCGACGCCGGCGGGCCGCGCGGGCGTGCTGTTCGTCGCCGGCTTCGCGCATCCGCCGAACGTGGATGCCGCCCGCTGGCTGGTGGAGGCGATCATGCCTGTGGTGTGGGCGCGGCGTCCCGGCTTGCGCCTGTCGCTGGTCGGCTCGAACCCGACCGCGGAGGTGTTGGCGCTCGCCGGCGATCGGGTCGAGGTGACCGGCTTCGTCAGCGACGCCGAATTGCAGCGCCGCTACGGCGCGGCGCGGGTGGCGGTGGTGCCGTTGCGCTTCGGCGCCGGGGTCAAGAGCAAGGTCGTGGAGGCGTTGCAGCAGGGGCTGCCGCTGGTCACCACCAGCGTGGGCGCGCAGGGGTTGCCGGGCGTGGAAGCCGCATGCACCGTGGCCGACGACCCGGCGACCCTGGCCGAGGCGATCCTCGCGTGGCTGGATGACGACCAGGCCTGGTTGTCGGCATCGCGCGCCGGGGCGGCGTATGCCGGGGCGAGGTTCTCGCGCGCGGCGCTGCAGGCTACCCTGCTCGGGGCGCTGGGGATCGCAGCGCGGGAGGAACGGGCATGATCGTGCGGGCACGCGCGCCGTTGCGGCTGGGATTGGCCGGTGGCGGGACCGATGTCGCGCCGTATTGCGACTTGCACGGCGGCTACGTGATGAACGCCGCCATCGACAAGTACGCGCATGCGACGATCGAAGCCGGCGACGCGCTGGTCGAGCTGCATGCGCTCGATGGGGGCGTGCAGGCCAGTTGCGCGCCGGCCGCCCTCGAGGCCGCCCCGGGGCCGTTGCAGTTGCTGTCGGGCGTGTACCTGCGCATCAGCCGCGACTTCCTCGGCGGCGAGCGCCCGCCGCTGCGCATCCGCACCTGGTCGGATGCGCCACCGGGTTCCGGGCTGGGCGCGTCCTCGACCCTGGTGGTCGCGCTGGTGGCGGCATTCGCGGAGTACTTCGCGCTGGGCCTCGGCGAATACGAGGTCGCGCACCTGGCCTACGAGGTCGAGCGCCAGGACCTGGCCCTGGCCGGCGGCAAGCAGGACCAGTACGCGGCGGCGTTCGGCGGCTTCAACTTCATGGAGTTCCATGCCGGCGACCGCGTCATCGTCAATCCCCTGCGCATCAAGGACTGGGTGCTCGCCGAACTCGAGGCCTCGCTGCTGCTGTATTTCACCGGCGTGTCGCGCGAGTCGGCGCGGATCATCGACGAGCAGTCGCGCAACGCGGAACGCGGGGCCGCCGGGGCGCTGGACGCCATGCACGCGCTCAAGCGGGAAGCGGTGCAGATGAAGGAGGCCCTGTTGCGCGGCGACCTGCGCGCCTTTGCCGCCACCCTGCAGCAGGGTTGGGAGGCGAAGAAGCGCATGGCCAGCAGCATCAGCAACCCGATGATCGATGCGCTCGAAGCAACTGCGCGCGCGCATGGCGCCACCGCGACCAAGGTGTCGGGCGCGGGCGGCGGCGGCTTCATGATGTTCGCCTGCGACCCGGTCGACCGCATCCGCCTGGCGCGTGCGCTGCACGGCGAAGGCGGCCGCCTGCTGGATTTCCACTTCAACCCGGCCGGTGCAGTGGCCTGGAGGGTGCCGTGAAGGATTACATCGACGACGAGTTCCGCAAGGCCTTGGCCAACATGCAGGCGCTGGCGGCGGATGCGCCATTGCATGACGACCTGCAGCGCGCGGTGGAGGCCTGCGTGGAAGCGCTGCGCGGCGGCGGCAAGCTGCTGTTCTGCGGCAATGGCGGCAGCGCCGCGGACGCGCAGCACTGGGCCGGCGAACTGGTCAGCCGGTTCTACTACGACCGGCCCGGGCTGGCGGCGATCGCGCTGACCACCGACACCAGCATCCTCACCGCGGTCGGCAACGACTACGGCTACGACTACACCTTCGCCCGCCAGGTCGAGGCGCTCGGCCGCGCCGGCGACGTGCTCGTCGCGATCTCCACGTCCGGCAACTCGCCGAACGTGCTGCGGGCCGCCGAGGCCGCGCGCGCGCGCGGCATGCGCGTGCTCGCCTTCACCGGTCGCCACGGCGGCACGCTGGCCCCGCTGGCCGACATCGCCTTCCGCATGCCTTCGGACGAGACGCCGCGGATCCAGGAAGGCCACGAGTTCGTCGGCCATTTGCTGTGCGCGCTGGTCGAGGCGCGCATGCATCCGCGCGATGCCGGCTGACGAGGCCATCGTCCTCGCCGGCGGCTTCGGCACGCGCCTGCGCGGGATCGTCGACGACCTGCCGAAACCGCTCGCGCCGGTCGCCGGCCGCCCGTTCCTCGCGCGCCTGCTGGATCGCCTCGCCGGCGACGGCATCCGTCGCTGCATCCTCGCCACCGGCTACCTCGCCGAGCGCATCGAGGCCGTGGTCGGCCCGCGTTGGCAGGGCATGGAGATCGCGTATTCGGTCGAACCCGCGCCGCTCGGCACCGGTGGCGCGATCCGGCTCGCCGCGCGCCTCCTGCGGGGCAGCGGCACGCATGTCCTGAACGGCGATACCTGGCTGGCGTACGCGCCCGCGGCGCTGGAGGCGGCGGCGCGATCGATCGATGCGCCGATGGCGATGGCCCTGGCCCGGGTGGACGACGTCGCCCGCTACGGCGCCGTGGACATCGACGCCGGCCGCGCGGTCGCCTTCCGCGAGAAGGGCGAGCGCGGCCCGGGCTGGATCAACGCGGGCTGCTACTTCCTGGATGCCCGCGCGCTGGACGCGCTGCCGGCGACGCAGGCGTTCTCCTTCGAACATGCGGTGTTGCAGCCAAGCGTCGCGCGCGGCGAGGTGGCCGCCTTCACCGCGACCGCGGGCTTCATCGACATCGGCGTGCCGGAGGATTTCGCGCGCGCCCAGGGCCTGTTCGCGGACGCGCCGTGACCGCGCCGGCGATCCGCCCGCCCTATCTCGACCCGGCCGCCGATGCGCTGCTGGCGGCGGCGCCGACGCCGCGCCGCGCCCTGTTCCTGGATCGCGACGGGGTGATCAACGTCAACCACGGCTATGTGCATGCGCCGGCGCAGACCGATTGGGTGCCCGGCATCTTCGCGTTGGTCGCCGCGGCCGCCGCGCGCGGTTACCTGGCGATCGTGGTGACCAACCAGGCCGGCATCGCGCGCGGACTGTACGACGAAGCCGCCTTCCTCGACTACACCGCGTGGATGCATCGCGAATTCGCCCGGCGCGGCACGCCGCTGCTCGCGACCTACTGGTGCCCGCACCATCCCGAGGCCGGGCAGGGTGGATACCGGGTCGCCTGCGCGTGCCGGAAGCCCGCGCCGGGCATGTTGCTGGCGGCGCTAGCCAGGTTCTCATTGGCGCCCGAGGCCTCTTTCCTGGTCGGCGACCACGACAGCGACGTGCTTGCCGCGGCGGGTGCGGGCGTGGCCGGCAGGCGCGTGGACCGCGCGGATTGGGGCGACGCCATGGCCGGGCTGTTGGCGTTCGCGCCATGACGTCATCCGCCGCGCGCAACGGTCTCGCCGGCTGGGTGTTCGTGCTGCCGGTCGGCGTGCTGCTGGTGGCGTTCGTGGCCTACCAGCTCGGCGACCAGGTCGCGCGCGATTACCGGCTGTTGCTCGTGGCGCTGGCCGGGTGGATGGCCGTGCTCGCCGGCCTGGCATGGACTGGGGCGCGCCGGCAGCGTGCGCGCGGCGTGCGGTGGGTGGCGCTTGCGGCGCTCCCGGCGAGCATTGCGGTGGTGGCGTTCGCGGGGCCTTCGACCGTCGTCGCAGGCGCACTGCTCGCGCTGGTGGCGATCGGGATCGGCAGCTGCATCGTGCCGCGATCCAGCGGATCCGCCACCGCCTTGCTGGCGGGGCTTGCGGTGTTGGCCGCGATCGTCGGCTGGACCCTGCCACTGCCGATCCACCATCGCGGCGCCTACCTGCTGGGGGCGGTCGTGGTGCTGGCGTGGCGACGGCAGGCCTTGCTGGCGATGTCGCGCGACGCGTTGGCCTCCGCACGCGCCGTCGCCGCCGCGCATCCGGCCTGGTCGATGCTGCTGGTGGCGGCCGCCAGCGTCGCCAGCCTCGGGCTGTGGTTGCCCAGTCTCAACTACGACGACAACGCGGTGCACCTGGTGATGCAGGCGCAACTGCTCGCGGATGCGCGGTACCACTTCGACGTGCAGCGCCAGGCCTGGGCGGTGGCGCCCTGGGCCAACAACGTCCTGCATGCGATCGCAGCGATGTTGGCCGGGCACGAGGCGCGCGCGGCCATGGGCGCGATCTGGCTGCTGCTCGGGATCGACGGTGCGCGCCGGCTGGCGCTGGCGCTTGGCGCGCCGGTCGCGGTGGCGCTGGCCGCCGCCGCGGTGTTCGCGGCGCAGCCCTTCACCGGCTACTTCACGACCACGATGCAGGTGGACGGTGCCAGCGCGGCGATCCTGCTGCACCTCGCGGCGATCGCTGCCAGCCCGCCCGCCGCCCGCCCCGGGCCATGGGCGACCGGCGCGATCGGCGGGCTGCTGCTTGGACTGAAGACCGTCAACTTGCTGTTCGCGCTGCCCCTGCTGGCGTGGATCGCGTGGACATCCCCCGCGCGCGGACGATGGCTGGCGCGGGCATTGGCGATCGGGCTGGCGATCGCCCTGCCCAACTATGCCTATGCGTGGTCCATCACCGGCAACCCGTTGTTCCCGTTCTTCAATGCGGTCTTCCGCTCGCCGCTGTATCCGCTCGAGAATTTCCGCGACCTGAAATGGATGGCGGGGATCACCTGGCGTGCGCCATGGGACCTCAGCTTCCGTTCCAACCTGTTCGGCCAGGTCGCGCCGGGCGCCGCGGGCCTGGCGCTCCTGGCCAACTTGCCGGCGTTGTTCGCGGCAGCGCGGACGAGCCGGCCGCTGGCCTGGCTTGGCGCGTGGGCGATCGCCGTCGCCGCACTGCTGTTCTGGCAGATGCAGTACCTGCGCTACCTGTTCCCCGCCTACGCCGTGCTGGTCGTGCTCGGCACCGTCGCGCTCGCCCGGTTGGCCCCGACGCGCGGGTTCGTGGCCGCGGTGTTGGTGCTGGTCGTGGTCGACGCCGCGCTGATGCCGACCACCAGCTGGACCCTGCAGCAGAACGCATGGGCGCGGATGCTGCGGGAGGGGCCAGGAGGACGTGCCGCGCACCTCCGCGCCGCGATCCCGGAACGCGCGTTGCTGGAGGCGATCATGGCCCGCGAACCGATGGCATGCGTGCTGATGGCCGACCCGAGGCGCCCGTTCGTCGGTGCCGGCCGCGGCCGGGCCTTCTCGGTGCACCGCCGCTACGACCCCGCCGCCTGGCAGGCGCGCCAACGCGCCGAGGCGGATCCGACCGGCATGGCATGGCGCAGCGCGCTGGCGCAGTGGCGCCCGTCGCACGTGGTGCTGGCGCCCGCCGAGTCCCCGGTTTTGGCGCAGGTGCTGGTTGCAGGCGGTTGGCGGATGCAGGATGCCGCCGGCGGCGAGCAGGCATGGGCGGATCCCGCCGGCAGCGCGGGCTGCGGGCGGGGTCGCGGCAAGCACGACGGTCGTTGAGGCGTGTGCCGCGGATCGCGATCCGTGCATGGCCGGGAAGCCCCTGATCCGCCATGCTGTGGCGGAGAGCCGCAGCACGCAGCGACGACCGCGGGTGAGGAGGGACGAAGGGGATGGAGAAGGATTCGATGAGCGGAGGCTCCATGGACGCACTGCGCGTTTCAGACTACCTGTCGATGCGGCGCGACAATTTCCTGTTGCTTCGCATCGTCGCTGCGCTCGCCGTGATCTACGGCCACAGTTTCGCGTTGACCAAGCCGGATGGTTCTCAAGACGTCTTCATCCGGCTTGGATGGCCGATGTACAGCGGGGACATCGCGGTCGCGATGTTCTTCGTGATCAGCGGGTTCATGGTGTCCGGCAGTTTCCTGGCGCGTGGCGACGTGATCGATTTCGCCAAGGCGCGCCTGTTGCGCATCGTGCCGGCCTTCGCGGCGGTGTTGGGGGCGAGTGCGTTCGTCATCGGGCCGCTGGCGACGCAATCTTCCACGGGCGAGTACCTGCGTAGTCCCGAGGTGGCTGCGTACGTGTGGAAGAACCTCAGGTTCAGTTCGGACATGGCCTGGCAACTCCCGGGTGTGTTCAAGGACCACGTGCGGGACGCCGTGAACGGGTCGATCTGGACGCTTCCGGCCGAGATGCGGATGTATCTCTTGGCCGCAGCGTTGGGGGTGTTCGGCTTGTTGGGACGGCGATGGTTGGCAACCGCTTCCCTCGCCCTGCTGGCCTGGCTGGGCATCGCCCACCCGGAGTTCATCCCGCTCCACCAGGACTGGTTCCGCCTGGCGGGCTATTTCCTGCTCGGCATCCTCGTGCAGCTGCACAAGGACGAGCTGCGCATCGGCCATGCCGCGATGGCGATGCTCGCCATGCTGGTCTACCTGTCGATGCGCACCCAGTCCGCGCCCTATCTGTTCGCGCTCGCGCTCGCGTACTTCTGCTTCTGGTTCGCATACCGAACGCCTGCATGGACGCGCCTGGAGCGCTGGGGCGACCCGTCCTACGGCATCTACCTCTGGGGATGGCCGGTCCAGCAACTCGTCGTGTCCGCATTCCCCGACGCACGCCCATGGCATAATTTTTTGATGGCAGCCGCGGTCGCCGTCGGTCTGGGATACCTCTCCTGGTGGTCCCTGGAGCGACCGGCGCTGAAGCTGAAGGATTGGCGACCGCGCTTCCTCCGCCGATCCATGCCACGACAAAACCCCCAACGTGGAGTTCAATCACCATGAAGATCGGATCGCTTGCCCTCGCGCTTGCGCTGAGCGGCGCAGTCGGTTGCAGCCAGGAGGCCCCGCCTGCACCGAACGATGCGGCCTCGACGCCCACCGCGGCCGCTGCGCCCACTGCGGCCAAGCAGGTGCAGCCGCCCATCGGCGACGCCATGTTCTCGATCGATCCCGGTTCCTTCCGCACCTGCGATGCGGTGGACGGCGCGATCACCTCCACCGCGAAGTGGGACGTCGCCTCCAAGCAGGTGGCCGAGGTTTCGATCTACGTGGTCGATGCCAAGGGCGAGAGGAAGCTGTGGCTCAACGGCGGCCCTTCCGGCCAGTCGACGACCGGCAACTGGGTCTTCCCGGATACCAAGTTCCAGCTCGTGGAGCGGGAAGGCGGGAAGTCCCTCGCGGAACTCACGGTGAAAGCCATCCCCTGCGAGTGAGGAGTTCCGTCGTATGGAGAGCGGGGGCGGGTCGACGACGGCGCAGGGCGTGGTGCTCAGCGTGCTCGTGCCCGTGTACAACGAGATCGACGTCCTCCCGGAATTCCACCGTCGATTGAGCGCGGTGTTGGGCGCCTGCGTGCCTGCGTACGAGGTCATGTACGTGAACGATGGCAGCACCGATGGTTCACTCGCCTGGTTGGAGGCTATCTGCGACCGTGATCCGGCAGTCGCGCTGGTCGACCTGAGCCGCAATTTCGGCAAGGAGATCGCGATGGCCGCGGGTCTCGACCACGTCGTCGGCGAAGCCGTCGTCGTGATCGACGCCGATCTCCAAGATCCGCCCGAGGTCATCCCGCGCCTGCTCGAGCAGTGGCATGCAGGGTACGACAACGTCTTCGCGAGGCGGCGGCGGCGGGAAGGCGAGACCTGGCTCAAGAAGGCGAGCGCCGCGTGGTTCTACAAGCTCATCGGCAGGCTGTCCCGGGTCGACATCCCGCGCGACACAGGCGACTTCCGCCTGCTCAGCCGGAGGGCCGTGCAAGCCCTCCGTCAACTGCGCGAACAGCATCGCTTCATGAAGGGACTGTTCGCGTGGATCGGCTATCCCTCCATCGCGGTCGAATACGATCGTGATCCGAGGATGGCGGGCCAGACGAAATTCAACTACTGGAAGCTCTGGAACTTCGCGATCGAAGGGATCACGTCGTTCACCATCGCGCCGCTGAAGATGGCGACATACTTCGGCTTGGCCGTCGCCCTGGTCGCGTTCGTGGCGATCGTGGCGATCATCGTGAAGACGGTGCTCTTCGGCGATCCGGTGAAGGGCTATCCGTCGTTGATGTCCGTGGTCCTGTTCCTCGGCGGCATCCAGTTGTTGGCGCTGGGTGCCCTCGGCGAATACATCGGTCGCATGTTCAACGAAACCAAGGGGCGTCCCCTGTACTTCACCAAGCAGATCATTCCATCCCGCCGCGGCCATGGCTGACGCGGGTCGACCCGCCAGCGACCTGCGGCAATGGCTGGCGATGTCCATCGCCGTGGTGGCGGCGTTGTGGTTCAACGCGTGGGTGCTCGACCCCGCGCACTTCTTCTTTGCGGACGACTGGGGATGGCTCGCGCGCGTCCACTTCCATGAGTGGACGGAGACGGTCCATCTCCTGCCCGATGCGCTGTACAACGATCGACCGGTCGGCGAGTTGGTGATCCGCGGGTTCTACCGCGCATTCTGGTTGAGGCACAGGGCGTGGAACCAGGCGTGGTGGGTCGTGCACGCGCTCAACGTTGCGCTTCTCATGTTGCTCGCGCGGCCATGGTTGCCGACCTATCGGTTGCTGCTCGCGGGTTTGTTGTCGGCTTGTTGGTTCTCCACGCTGACCGCCGTCCACTGGATCGGTGCGGTGTTCGATCTCGTCGGTGCGACCCTGGTCCTCGGCACGTTGCTGGCCTACCAGCATGCGGTGCTGTCCGCCGACCGAAAGTGGCCGTGGTTGTTGTTGTCCCTGGTCCTCCACGTGGCGGCGATCCGGACCAAGGAGTTCGCGCTCGGCCTGGTCGCGGTGCTGGCGATCTGGGAATTCGTGTTGCTCAGGCGAGGCGGGATTCGCGAGCGCTGCATTCGACTGTTGCCCCACGCGATCATCGCGCTGGTGTTCCTGGCGCGCTACGCATGGCTGTACCGACACCAGCATGCCGCGCTCGACGGCGGTGCGTACGGGCTCACGCTCACCGCTGCGAGCGTGATCGAAGGGGTCGGCTGGTATTTCGCGCAGGCGTTCTACGCGTTCGTTCCCGGCAGCAACCAGACGCATGTCTTCGTCGGGCTGTGCTTCGCGGCTCTGGCGGCGGTGTTGGCAGGATGCAGTCGTGCCGGAATCGCGTCGTTCGCAGTCGCTGGCGTCCTGGTGTCGGCCGTACTTCTCCTGGGCAGC
Source organism: Lysobacterales bacterium (assembly GCA_017302075.1). Taxonomy (GTDB): domain Bacteria; phylum Pseudomonadota; class Gammaproteobacteria; order Xanthomonadales; family Xanthomonadaceae; genus Thermomonas; species Thermomonas mangrovi. Next base: position 32,123 of record JAFLEB010000007.1, on the reverse strand, counting down.
CAAAGGCATCCCCTGTACTTGTACGTCCCGCACTTCTTCGTCGCCATCGCGCTGGTCGCACCCTTCCCGCAACGGCGCCTCGCCGGTGTCGCCGCGACCTTGCTCGTGGTCGTGCTCCTCTCCTGGCCCGCGTACACCGGCTTTCTCAGGGATGCCAGGTACTTCGTGTTGGTGAAGGGCGCGTACAGCAAGTCGCTCTTCTACGATTACGCTCGCCTGATGCAACACGATAAAGCGACATCGCCAATGACGATCGCCGTCGCCGAAACCTACTTCGATCCCTTCTCGTGGGGAGATGGCGATGCCGTGCGGCTCTACCACGATGACCACGCGCTGAAGGTGCGGGTCGTCGGGTTGCAGGCGGGTGGCGATCCCTGCGGTGATCCCACTGGTTCATGCTTCGTCGAGCGGGCAGGTCGCCTGACAAGGGTGCACTGAGGCGCGGCAGCTTCGGGCTGCGATGCGGTCAATCGGCGGGACCATCCAGCCAACGAAAAAGGCGCCCTCGGGCGCCTTTCCGTTCCCAGCTTGGCGGGGGCTTACAACGCTGCTTCCAGCTCCGGCAGCACCTGGAACAGGTCGCCGACCAGGCCGATGTCGGCGATCTCGAAGATCGGCGCGTCGCCGTCCTTGTTGATCGCGACGATGGTGCCGGCGTCCTTGATGCCGGTGAGGTGCTGGATGGCGCCGCTGATGCCGACCGCGACGTACAGCTCCGGCGCGATGATCTTGCCGGTCTGGCCGACCTGCAGTTCGTTCGGCACGTAGCCGGCGTCGACCGCGGCGCGCGAGGCACCGACCGCCGCGCCCAGCTTGTCGGCCAGCGCGTAGATCACCCGGAAGTTCTCCTCGGAACCGACGCCACGGCCGCCGGAGACCACGCGCTTGGCGCTCTGCAGGTCGGGGCGGTCGGACTTGCCGGCGGCGAGCGCGACGTAGCGGGTGTGCGCGGGCAGGGCGGCATCGACGGAGGCGGCTTCGACCGTCGCGTTGCCGCCGCGCGCGGCCTCCGGCCACGAGGCCGTGCGCACGGTGGCGACCACGGCCTGGCCGGCCGGCGCTTCCACGGTCACGATCGCGTTGCCGGCGTAGATCGGGCGCTTGAAGGTGTGGGTACCTTCCACCGCCATCAGGTCGGACACCTGGTTCACGCCAAGTAGCGCGGCCACGCAGGGCATCAGGTCCTTGCCGAAGGTGGTGGAGGGGCCGAACACGTGGCTGTAGCCGGCAGCCAGCGCGGCCACCTGCGGCGCCTGCACCTGCGCGATGGCGTGTTCGTTCGCGGCGTTGGCGACGGTCAGCACCCTGGCCACGCCGGCGATCTGTGCGGCCTCGGCGGCGACGCCGGCGGGATCCGCGGCCAGCACGACGATGTCGATGGCCTCGGGCGACAGCGCCTGCGCGGCGGAGACGCACTTGGCGGTGGCGGCGTTGAGCTTGCCGCCGAGGTGTTCGGCGATGATCAGGACCTTGGCCATCAGAGGAGCCCCTTCTGCTTGAGTGCGGCGACCAGTTCGGCCGCGTCCTTCACCATCACCCCGCGGCTGCGCTTGGCGGGCGGCGCATGCAGCAGGGTCTTGAGGCCTTCGTTGGCCTCCACGCCGAGGTCGGCGAAGGCGATCGTCTCCAGCGGCTTGCTCTTGGCCTTCATGATGTCGGGCAGCTTGATGAAGCGCGGTTCGTTGAGGCGCAGGTCGGTGGTGACCACGGCCGGCAGTTCGACCTCCAGGGTCTCGAGGCCGGCATCGACCTCGCGCACCACGGTGGCCTTGCCGCCTTCGACGTCGAGCTTGCTGGCGAAGGTGGCCTGCGGGCGGCCCCACAGCGTGGCCAGCATCTGCCCGGTCTGGCTGGCGTCGTCGTCGATCGCCTGCTTGCCCAGGATCACCAGGTCCGGCTGTTCCTTCTCGATGAGCTTGAGCAGGGTGCGCGCGGCGGTGAGCGGTTGCACCGGGCCGTCGGCGACCACGTGGATGGCGCGGTTGGCGCCCATCGCCAGGCCATTGCGCAGGTGCGCCTGGGCATCCGCCGGGGCGATGGTGGCGACCACGACTTCCGTCGCGATGCCCTTGTCGCGCAGGCGCAGCGCTTCTTCCAGCGCGATGTCGTCGAACGGATTGGGCGACAGCTTGACGCCGTCGGTGACCACGCCAGAGCCATCCGGCTTGACCTGGATGCGGACGTTGTAGTCCACCACGCGCTTGTAGCCGACGAGGATCTTCATCGTCTCGGGAGTCCTAGTGGGGAAGGGCGCCACGGGGGCGAGCCCGGCATTTTACCGGACCCGCGCATACGCTGCAGTACGGTAGTCGCCGGCGCTGTCGCCTGCCCGAAGGTACGGTGGGCACGCGCGGCCACGCCGCTAGAATGGCGCCCTCCCCACGTCCTGGAGTCCTGCCCGTGGCATCCGCCCAGAGCACGCCTGCATCCAGCAAGCACTACCCCAGCGCCGCCGCGGCCCTTGAAGGCCTGGTCGCCGATGGCCAGACCCTCGCGGTCGGCGGCTTCGGCCTTTGCGGCATCCCCGAGGCCCTGATCGCCGCGTTGCGCGATTCCGGCGCCAAGGACCTGACCGTGATCTCCAACAACGCGGGCGTCGATGGCTTCGGCCTGGGCCAGCTGCTGGCCACCCGGCAGATCCGCAAGATGATTTCGTCCTACGTGGGCGAGAACAAGGAATTCGAGCGCCAGTACCTGGGCGGCGAGCTGGAACTGGAGTTCAACCCGCAGGGCACGCTGGCCGAGCGCCTGCGCGCCGGCGGCGCCGGCATCCCCGCGTTCTTCACCGCCACCGGCTACGGCACCATCGTCGCCGACGGCAAGGAAACCCGGCAGATCGATGGCCGCTGGTACGTCCTGGAGACCGCGCTGAAGGCCGACGTCTCGCTGGTCAAGGCGTGGAAGGCCGACCGGGCCGGCAACCTGGTGTTCCGCAAGACCGCGCGCAACTTCAATCCCGCCTGCGCGATGGCCGGCAAGGTGTGCATCGCCGAGGTCGAGGAACTGGTCGAGACCGGCAGCATCGATCCGGACCACGTGCACCTCCCCGGCATCTACGTGCAGCGCATCGTGGTCAACCCGACCCCCGAGAAGCGCATCGAACAGCGCACCATTCGCCAGCCGGAGGGCAACTGACATGGCCTGGACCCGCGACCAGATGGCGGCGCGCGCCGCGCAGGAACTCACCGACGGCGCCTACGTCAACCTCGGCATCGGCCTGCCCACCCTGGTGGCCAACCATATCCCCGAGGGGATGGAGGTGTGGCTGCAGAGCGAGAACGGCCTGCTCGGCATCGGCCCGTTCCCGACCGAGGACACGGTGGACGCCGACCTGATCAACGCCGGCAAGCAGACCGTCACCGCGGTGCCCGGCGCCAGCTACTTCGGCAGCCACGATTCGTTCGCGATGATCCGCGGCGGCCACATCGATTTGGCGATCCTCGGCGCGATGGAAGTCACCGACAAGGGCGACCTCGCCAACTGGATGGTGCCCGGCAAGATGGTCAAGGGCATGGGCGGCGCGATGGACCTGGTGGCCGGCGTGCAGCGCGTGGTGGTGCTGATGGAGCACGCGACCAAGACCGGCGCGCCCAAGATCCTGCCCGCCTGCACGCTGCCGCTGACCGGCGTCGGCGTGGTCGACCGCATCATCACCGAGCTCGGCGTGTTCGACGTCACCGCCGGGGGCCTCGAGCTGGTCGAGCTGGCCGACGGCGTGACCCGCGAGGAAGTGGTGGCGAAGACGGGTGTTCCGCTGCACTGACGGCGCGGCATGCATCGCGGCAGTCCGGCGGAACCCGGAACTCAGCGCAGATTGAAAAAGCCGCCCTCGGGCGGCTTTTTCATTCGCGTCACATGCCGGTGTAGTTGGGCCCGCCGCCGCCCTGCGGGGCGACCCAGACGATGTTCTGGGTGGGGTCCTTGATGTCGCAGGTCTTGCAGTGCACGCAGTTGGCGGCGTTGATCTGCAGGCGCTCGGCGCCGGGCTCGCCGACGAATTCGTAGACGCCCGCCGGGCAGTAGCGCGCCTCCGGGCCGGCGTATTCCTTCAGGTTCACCGCGACCGGCACCGACGGATCCTTGAGCGTCAGGTGCGCCGGCTGGTCCTCGTCGTGGTGGGTGCTGGACAGGAACACCGAACTGAGGCGATCGAAGCTCAACACCCCGTCGGGCTTCGGGTACTCGATCCTCGGCTGGGTCGCGGCCGGTTCCAGGCAGGCGTGGTCGGGCGCCTGGCGGTGGAGGGTCCACGGCGGGTTGCGGATGCCGAGCTTCGGTAGCAGCCATTGCTCGATGCCGGTCATCAGCGTGGCGAACGTGCGGCCCTTCTTGAACCACTGCTTGAAGTTCTTCGACTGCTGCAGTTCGGCATGCAGCCAGCTGCGCTCGAACGCGGCGGGGTAGGCGGCCAGTTCGTCGCGTTGGCGGCCTTCGCCCAGCGCCGCGAACGCGGCCTCCGCGGCCAGCATGCCGGTCTTGATCGCGGCATGGCTGCCCTTGATCCGGCTGGCGTTGAGATAGCCGGCCTCGCAGCCCACCAGCGCGCCACCGGGGAACACCGTCTTCGGCAGGCTGAGCAGGCCGCCCGCGGTGATGCTGCGCGCGCCGTAGCCGATGCGCTTGCCACCCTCGAGGTGCTTGCGGATCGCCGGATGGGTCTTGAAGCGCTGGAATTCGTTGAACGGGCTCAGCCACGGATTCCTGTAGTCCAGCCCGACCACGAAGCCGATCGCGATCTGCCCGCCCTCGGCGTGGTAGAGGAACGAGCCGCCGTAGGTGTCGCTGTCCAGCGGCCAGCCGGCGGTGTGCACGACCAGGCCCGGCCGGTGCCTGGCCGGATCGGCCTGCCACAGCTCCTTGATGCCGATGCCGTAGCTCTGCGGGTCCTTGCCGGCATCGAGTTGGTACTTCGCGATGAGTTGCCGTCCCAGCTGGCCGCGCGAACCCTCGGCGAAGATCGTGTACTTCGCGTGCAGTTCCATGCCGCGCTGGAACTGCTCGGTCGGCTCGCCGTCCTTGCCGATGCCCATGTCGCCGGTGGCCACGCCCTTGACCGCGCCGGCCTCGTCGTACAGCACCTCGGCGGCGGCGAAGCCGGGGAAGATCTCCACGCCCAGCGCCTCGGCCTGCTGCGCCAGCCAGCGCGTCACCGCGCCCAGGCTGACGATGTAGTTGCCGTCGTTCTTGAAGCAGTCCGGCAGCAGCCAGTGCGGCGTGGCCTTGGCGCCGGTTTCGTCGAGGAACAGGAATTCGTCCTCGGCCACTGCCTGCCGCAGCGGTGCGCCGCGCTCCTTCCAGTCCGGGAACAGTTCGGCCAGTGCCCGCGGATCCATGATCGCGCCGGAGAGGATGTGCGCACCCGGTTCCGAGCCCTTCTCGAGCACGCAGACGGAGGCCTCCCGCCCGGCTTCGCTGGCCAGCTGCTTGAGGCGGATCGCCGTCGCTAGCCCGCCGGGGCCTGCCCCGACCACGACGATGTCGTACTCCATCGCCTCGCGTTCGACCTGCTCGTGACCCATGCCGTGATGCTCCATCCGTTCGGGATGGATTGTCCCCGGTTTGCACGCGGCGCCGCAAATGCGGCGGGGGCCTCAGCGCCTGGGCGCGTGGGTGCGCTCGTGGGCTTGGCCCGTCTCCAGCACCCAGCCCGCGATCTCGCGGCTGGTCGCCTGCAGGGCACGGCCGAAGGCATCGGCCACGCGCGCGACCTCGGTGCCGTCCGCGGGCACCGCCTGGCGGATCGTGCGGGTGCCGATCACCGACTGGTCGATGGTATGCAGCAGCTTGGCGTTGACCTCGACCAGCGCGGACGGCGTGGCCGCGCCGGCGTAGTCGGCCTCGAAGTGGCGGATGTCCATCACCAGCCGGTAATCCGCGCCGATCCCGCTGCCCTGGCGCGCGACCGCCGGGATCTTGCCGGAGTCCTCCAGTGCACGCAGCACGCCGTCCTCGAGCATTTCGCCGGGGGCGCTGGCCCACAGCGCGCCCTTGTACACCTGCAGTTCGCCCGGCGCCGGGCTCACCGCGATGCGCGAGCTGTCCATCATCCGCGGCGCGGTCGGGCGGGCGATGCTGAGTTGCCAGGTCACCGCCGGCCATGCCGGATCGGCCTGGGTGGCGAGCGCGGGTGCGTAGATCGCGGGCGCGTCCTTCGGCGTGGACAGGCAGCCGGAGAGGGCCGCGCACAGCAAGGCGGCGAGCAGGGCGGGTAAGGGCGTCGGTCGGCTCATTTCGGTTCGAATTCCTTGGGCGCGTCGCGGCCGAGGATGTAGCGCGCGGGGCCGCCGTCGAGGCGGTCGGTCACCCGGCGCAGGTCGCGGATCAGCGCGCGCAGTTCGGCGAGGGTCGGGCCCATCTGCGACAGGCCTTCGTTGGCGAAGCTCTGCAACGCCGGGCGGTTCTCGGCGATCATCGCGTTGGCGTTGCCCGCCACCGAATCGAGCTTGCCGACGGTCGCCTCCAGCTGGTCCATCAGCGCCGGCAGGCGGTCGACGACGTCGCGGTCGATCTTCGCCATCGAGCCGTTGGCGGTGGCCAGCGTGGTCTTCAGCGAGGCGGTCGCCTCGCGCGCGTTGACGATGAGCGCGGCGATGTCCTCGCGCTGGCCGGCCAGCGTGCCGGTCGCGGCCTCGATGTGGGCCAGGGTGTCGGACACGTGGCGGATGTTCTGCTCGCTCAGCAGCTGGTCCATGCGCGCGACCAGGCGGTTGGCGGTGTCGGCGATGTTCTGCAGCGCCGAGGGCTCGGTGCGGATGATCGGGATCTCCACGCTCTCGCTGGGCTCCAGCCGCGGCGCGGTGGGGCTGCCGCCGGTGAGCTGGATGAAGGGGACGCCGGTGATGCCCTGCTGCGAGAGCTTGGCGCGGGTGTCGACCTTGATCGGGGCATCGGCCTTCAGCTTGAGCAGGGCCACGACCTTGCGCGCGTCGTCCGGGTCCAGGCTGAGCTTGTCGACGGTGCCGATCGCGATGCCGTTGTACTGGACGCTGCCGCCCTCGGTGAGGCCGGTGACGGGCTCGCTGAAGATCACCTCATAGCGGCGCCAGCTGCGGTCGGAGCTGAACTTGGTCGCCCACAGGGCGAACAACAGCAGGAACACCGACGCGAGGATGGTGAAGCCGCCGATCAGCACGTAGTTGGCACGGGTTTCCATCGTTCGGACTCTACGTCATCTGGTGACAAGGGCGTGCATGCCGGCGCTTCAGCTCCGGGCCGCGCGCCCACGCGGCCCGTTGAAGTATTCCTGGACCCAGGGGTGGTCCAGGGTTTCCAGCTCGGCGACCGGCGCCACCGCGATGACCTTGCGGTCGGCCAGGACCGCCACCCGGTCGCAGATCGCGTACAGCGAATCGAGGTCGTGGGTGATCAGGAACACCGTGAGGCCCAGCGCCTGCTGGAGGGTACGGATGAGCGTGTCGAAGGCGGCCGCGCCGATCGGGTCGAGGCCGGCGGTCGGCTCGTCGAGGAACAGCAGCGGGGGATCCAGCGCCAGGGCGCGCGCCAGCCCGGCGCGCTTGCGCATGCCGCCCGACAGTTGCGAAGGCAGCTTGTCCAGCGCGTCCGCCGGCAACCCGGCGAGCTTGATCTTCAGCAGCGCGAGCTCGTAGCGCAGCGAGTCCGGCAGGTCCGGGTAGTACTCCTTGAGCGGGACCTGCACGTTCTCGCCGACGGTCAGCGACGAGAACAGGGCGCCGTCCTGGAATAGCACCCCGGTATTGCGCTCGATGTGCCGGCGGGTCACCGGATCCTCGCTGCGCGCATCCACGCCGAGCAACTGGATCCGCCCCGCGTCCGGCTTGCGCAGGCCCAGGATCGAGCGCATGAGCACCGACTTGCCGGTGCCGGAGCCGCCGACCACGCCGAGGATCTCGCCGCGGCGCACGTCGAGGTCGACCCCGTCGTGCACGACCTGCTCGCCGAAGCGGTTGACCAGGCCGCGCACGTGAATCAGCGGCGCATCGCCGATCACCACGCCGTCCACGGTATTCGGATCGCGGGGCGTCGCCATGCTCAGACGTCCATTTCCATGAACCACAGCGCGGCCATCGCGTCGATCACGATCACCATCGAGATCGCCTGCACCACGCTGGAGGTCGTGCGCTCGCCCAGCGACTGCGCGGTGCCTTCGACCTGCAGGCCTTCCAGGCAGCCGATCAGCGCGATCACCATCGCGAACACCGGTGCCTTGACCATGCCGACCATGAAGTGCCGGAATTCCATCATCTCCTGCATGCGCGCGAGGTAGGCCGGCACCGGGATGTCGAGGGTGAACGCGCCGACCGCCATTCCGCCCAGCAGGCCGGCCATCATCGCGATGAAGGTCAGCAGCGGCAGCATCGCCAGCAACGCCAGCACCCGCGGGATCACCAGCAGGTCGACCGGGTCCAGGCCGAGCACGCGGATCGCGTCGACCTCCTCGCGGTTGACCATCATGCCGATCTGCGCGGTGAATGCGCTGGCGGTGCGGCCGGCGAGCAGGATCGCGGTCAGCAGCACGCCGAACTCGCGCAGGAAGGCCGCGCTGACCAGCTCGACCACGAAGATCGTTGCGCCGAAATCCTTGAGCACCATCGCGCCGAGGAAGGCGATCACCGCGCCGACCATGAACGACAGCAGCGCGACCAGCGGCGCCGCGTCCAGGCCGACCTGCTCCATGTGGTGGAAGGTCGCGGTCAGGCGGAAGCGGCGCGGCTCCTTGAACAGCCGCAGCAGCTTGACCAGGGTCTCGCCGAGGAAGGCGACCAGCGCCACGATCTCGCGCGCGTTGTCGACCACCGCGAAGCCGAGCCGTCCCAGCGCGGCCTTGAAGCCGGTGTCCCGCTTGCGCTTCGGCCGCTGGTCGTGGACGTCCTCGATCGCGGCGATCAGCGCCTTGTGCTCGTCTCGGAAGTGGAAGCGATCGAACGCGAGCGAGCGGCGGTCGGCGTAGCGCAGGAGCTGCAGCACCCCCAGCGTGTCCAGGCGCTCGACGTCGCGCGCATCGATGCAGGCGATCCCGTCCGGCAGGTCGCGCAGCGCGTCCCCGACTTCGTTGGCGAAGCGCAGGGTCCAGCGCCCCGACAGCCGCAGGACCTGCGGGTTGGCGGGGTCGATGGCGGTGGCGGGTGGGTGGTGGTTCGGGGCGTGGCTCATGCGCCCGCCAAGCTTACGCAATGCGGTGCCGCGGGTGTGAATGCCGTGGGACGCATGTCATCCTAGCGGGATGACCGCGCATGCCCGCGACACCGCGTCCTACACCGAGCGCATCGCCTTCGTGGTGGACATGGCGATGCACCTGCATGCCTACGGCACCACCACCCAGCGCCTGGAGGGCGCGATCGTCGCGGTGGCCAAGCAGCTGTCGCTGGAATGCGAACCCTGGGTCAACCCGACCGGGATGATCCTGGCCTTCAGCGATCCGCTGCGCCCGGCCGGCGAATCCGACACCACCCGCGTGATCCGGCTGGAGGGTGGCGACACCAATCTCTACAAGTTGTGCGAAGCCGACCGCATCGCCGAGGACGTGCTGTCCGGACGCATGCAGGTGGCCGAGGGTCGCGCGGCCTTGCGCGAACTGCGGCGGCCGCCCGGACGCCGCGGCATGGCGATGCAGCTGCTCGGGTTTGCGCTGGCGTCCGCGGCGGTGGCCGGCCTGCTGCGCCTGCCGTGGCTGGACATCGGCACCGCGGGGGCGATCGGCCTGGTGATCGGCGTGCTCGACCTCGCCGCGCAGTCGCGGCCGCGCCTGCACGAGGCCTTCGAGGCCATCTGCGGGCTGGTGGCCGGCGCGATGGCGATCGCGGTCTCGGCGCTGGTCGGCCCGCTGAACCTCAACACCGTGATCATCGCGTCGCTGATCGTGCTGCTGCCCGGCATGGCGCTGACCAATGCAATGAACGAACTGACCAGCCGCCACCTGGTCTCCGGCACCGCGCGTTTCGCCGGCGCGCTGACCACCATCCTCAAGCTGACCATCGGCACCGCGATCGCCTTGGCCGTCGCCGACGGCCTCGGCATCGAGCCCGACGTCGAGGCCGCCCGCCCGCAACCGGAATGGGTGGTGTGGACCGCGCTCGTGGTCGGCGCCTATGCGTTCGCGGTGCTGTTCCGCGCGCATCGCCGGGATTACCCGCTGGTCATGGCGGCCGCGGCCGCGGGCTACCTGATCTCGCGCTACGGCGGCGAGTGGGTCGGCCCGCAGGCCGGCCTGTTCCTGTCCGCGCTGGCGACCACCGCCGCCGGCAATGCCTATGCGCGCTGGCGCAATCGCCCGGGCGCGCTGGTGCGCCTGCCGGGGCTGATCATGCTGGTGCCCGGCAGCGTGGCCCTGCGCGGCGTGATCACCCTGGTGCAGGCGCAAGACCTGGGCGCCGGGCAGGATGCCGCACTGGCCGCGCTCAACACGCTGATGGCGCTGCTCGCCGGCCTGCTGTTCGGCAACCTGCTGGTGTCGGCGCGCCGCAACCTCTGAGTGCGGGCGGTACGAACGAAAACGCCGGCGATCGCCGGCGTTCCCTCGGGTGCAGCGCAGGCGCTTGGGAACCGCTGATCCATCCAGAGGTTCCCACCAGCCATGGATAGCGGGCCACGAAGCACTCATGCGCGTGATTGCTTCGTGTGGGCCGAGTCCGGGCCTTGACCGGACTCGGCGTGGGCTGGCAACGCCTGGAGGGCGTTGTCCAGGCCTTCGCTTACTTGATCAGGAACTCGTCGAGCTTGCGGCCCTTCGCGGTTTCCGCGGCCAGCCAGCGCGGCTGCTTGCCGCGGCCGGTCCAGGTTTCCTTGGCGTTGGCCGGGTTGCGGTACTTCGGGGCGACCTTGCCGAGGCTGCGGCCCTTGGTGGTCTTGCGCGGCTGCTTCTCCGCAGCCGGGGCGGCCGCCTTCGGCGCGCTCGCGCGGCCATACAGTTCGTCGAAGGTCCAGCCGGTGCTCTTCAGGAACTTGGCCACCGCCGCCTTCACCTGGTTGGCGGGCTTGCGCTTGGCGAGGACCTTCTTGCGCAGGTTGGCCTTGCTGATCAATTCGGACAGTTCCTTGGTGCTGAGGCTTTCGAGGTTGATGCTCATCGGCGCGATTCCTTGGATGTGGTCGTGATATCCCCGGGCGGGATAATCGCGATATTAACCATGGGAATATCCCCGGGCAAATCCGGGGATATTCGCGGTCAACCCCGGAGTTTCGCCAGCAGCGCGGCGCGGTCGAGGTTTTCCGCGGCCTCCGCGGTGCGCGCGCGATATTCGAAGGTGCCCGCTTCCAGCCCCCGGCCCGACACCACTACGCGATGCGGGATGCCGATCAGTTCGATGTCCGCGAACATCGCGCCGGGGCGCAAGCCGCGGTCGTCGAGCACGGTGTCGATGCCGGCCGCGTTCAATTCGGCGTGCAGGGATTCCGCGGCCGCCGCCACCGCGGGGTCGTCCTTGGGGTTGATCACGCACACCGCGACGCGCCACGGCGCCATCGCCTCCGGCCACACGATGCCGTTGGCGTCGTGGTTCTGCTCGATCGCGGCAGCGACGATGCGCGACACGCCGATGCCGTAGCAGCCCATCGCCGGGTTGACCGCCTTGCCGGTGGCGTCGAGCACGGTGCACTTCATCGCCTCGGAATACTTGCGGCCCAGCGCGAACACGTGGCCGACCTCGATGCCGCGGGCCAGGCCCAGCACGCCCTGGCCATCCGGCGACGCATCGCCGGCGACCACGTTGCGGATGTCGGCGACCTCGGGCTCGGGCAGGTCGCGGCCCCAGTTCACGCCCGCGATGTGGAAGCCGGGCTTGTTGGCGCCGACCACGAAGTCGGCCAGTGCGGCCACGCTGCGGTCGGCGATGACGCGGATCGCGGTCTTCGCGTTGAGCGGGCCGAGGAAGCCCGGCTCGCTGCCCAGGTGGGCGGCGATCTCGGCCTCGGTCGCCAGCCGGTACTCGGCAAGCCCCGGCAGCTTGGCCAGCTTGATCTCGTTGACCATGTGGTCGCCGCGCACCAGCGCCAGCACGAACTGGTCGCGGCCTTCGGCATCGGTCCCGATGAGCGCCACCGACTTCGCGGTGCGCTGCAGCGGGATGCACATCAGCGCGGCCACGTCCTCGCAGGTCTTCTGCGTGGGGGTGGCGACGTCGCGCAGCGCCTCGGACGCCGCAGGGCGCTCGCCCGGCGCGACCGCCTCGGCCAGCTCGACGTTCGCCGCGTAGTCGGAGGTTTCCGAAAACGCCAGCGCGTCCTCGCCGGAATCCGCCAGCACGTGGAACTCGTGCGAGGCGCTGCCGCCGATCGCGCCGGTGTCGGCGGCCACCGCGCGGAACTTCAACCCGAGCCGGGTGAAGATGCGGGCGTAGGTGTCGTACATGTTCCGGTACTCGGCGGCGAGCGAGGCGTCGTCGGCGTGGAACGAGTACGCATCCTTCATGATGAATTCGCGCGCCCGCATCACCCCGAAGCGCGGGCGGATCTCGTCGCGGAACTTGGTGGTGACCTGGTAGAAGTTGACCGGCAGCTGCTTGTAGCTGGCGACTTCCTGGCGGAAGAAGTCGGTCACCGCTTCCTCGGCGGTCGGGGTGAAGCAGTAGTCCTGCTCCTTGCGGTCGCGGATCTTCAGCAGCTGCGGCCCGAACTTGGCCCAGCGCCCGGTTTCCTCCCACAGTTCCTTCGGCTGGATCGAGGGCATGGCCATCTCGATCGCGCCGGCGGCGTTCATTTCCTCGCGGACGATGCCCTCGACCTTGCGCAGCACGCGTAGGCCCAGCGGCGACCAGGTGTACAGGCCGGCGGCCAGCTTGCGGATCATGCCGGCCTTGAGCATCAGCTTGTGGCTGGCGATCTCGGCCTCGGCGGGGGTTTCCTTCTCGGTCCGGAGGTGGAACTGCGACAGGCGCATGGCGTGGGGATTCGCGTCGGGAAACCCGCATTTTGCCACGCGCGGCCGCGCCGGCCCTCAGTCGCGGTCGCCGCGGACCTCGATGCCATCCTCCGGGGTGCGGCTGATGCGTTCGTAGCGACGACCCTTCGGCGGCTGCTCGGTCACCTGCAGCACGCCGTTGGCATCGCGCCAGCGGTACAGCGAATTCGCCCGTTCGGCCTGGCGGGCGGCGGCTTCGGCGGCGACGGCGCGTTCCCGCTCGCGGCGCGGCATCTCGTGGCTGAACCACCACCAGGCCGCCACGCCCAACAGGATGGCCAGCACCAGCAGGCCGAGCTGCCTCATCGGGTCGCCGGGCAGTACGCCTTGACCGCGGCGTGGTTGAGCTCGACTTGCGAGGCACGCTCGTCCGCGGTGAGGTTGCGGTCGGCCTTGCCGTCGCCGTCGGTATCGATCCCGACCGCCTGGCCACCCTGCAGGCGCTGCAGGTTGGCGCGCGCATCCAGGCACTGGCGGCTCTCCTCGACCTTGGCCTTCGGTGCCTCCGCCGGCGTGCCGCGGTCGTCGATGTCGCGGGACTTGTGGGTCTGCGGCGGCGGGGTATCCGTGTAGTGGGTCACGCCGTTGGCGTCCTTCCATTGGTAGACGCGCTGCTGCTCCGCCAGCGCCGTGGCCGATGCGAGCGACAGGACGAGGACGGCGACGAGCGGACGAGCGATGTCCATGGCGGACTCCGGGGGGCACGTGGGCCGATTGCAGCACCGCGCCGGCAGCGCCGCAACCCCTTACACTCGGCGGGATGGACGCCCACGACGACACGCCGACGCCGCGCCCGCGCGGACGCGGCATCTACCTGCTGCCCAACCTGTTCACCACCGGCGGCCTGTTCGGCGGCTTCTTCGCGATCATCGCCGCCTCGCAGGGGCGCTTCGAGGCCGCCTGCATCGCGATCTTCGTGGCCGGCGTGCTGGACGGGATCGATGGCCGCGTCGCCCGCCTCACCAATACCCAGAGCGAGTTCGGCGTGCAGTACGACTCGCTGGCCGACCTGGTCAGCTTCGGCATGGCGCCGGCGCTGGTGATGTACCACTGGGCGCTGCTGTCGATGAAGCTGGATGGCGCCACCGCGGGCAAGCTCGGCTGGTTGGCGGCGTTCCTGTATGCGGCCTGCGCGGCGCTGCGGCTGGCCCGCTTCAACAGCCAGGTGGGGCAGGTCGACAAGCGCTGGTTCATCGGCCTGGCCAGCCCGGCCGCGGCCGGCTTGATGGCCAGCTTCGTCTGGACCTGCCACGAATTCGGCTGGAGCGGGCAGGAACTGCGCTATCCCGCGCTCGCGCTGACCGTGGTCGCCGGCCTGCTGATGGTGAGCCGCATCCGCTACCACAGCTTCAAGGGCAGCGGCACCGGCCCGAAGGCCGACCGCGTGCCCTTCGTCGCCCTGCTGGTCGCCGTGGCGGTGTTGATCGCGTTGTGGATCGAACCGCCGGTGACCCTGTTGGTGGCCGCTGCGCTGTACGCGTTGTCCGGGCCCCTGCTCGGACTGCGCCGTCGCGCGCCGTCGCCGCCCGCCGCCACGCCGTGAGCTGGGATCCGTTCCAGCGCGAGGTGCTCGCCGAGTTGGGGCTGGTGGCCTACCAGCCGGTGACGCAGCGTGCACCGGCGATGCCGCCGGCGATGGCCATTACGGCAGGCGGGAGCGACGCCACGATGCTGGCGCGCGTCGCGCGGGCAGCCGGGCTCGCGCCCGAGGCCTTGCAGGCCAGCGCACCGGCGATCGCCGCCGCCTGCGCGGGACTGGCCGGCGACGCGGCGGCCAAGCGCGCACTCTGGCCGCGGTTGAGGCGCCTGCGCCGGGAGCGCGGATGAGCGTGGCCGCGCCCGCGGCATTGCGCGACGCCAGCCTGCGGCCGATGCGCGAGGCCGACCTCGACGCGGTGATGCGGATCGAGGAGCAGGCCTACCCGTTCCCGTGGACGCGCGGGATCATGCGCGACTGCCTGCACGCCGGTTACGCCATGTGGGTACAGGAGCGCGCGGGGGAGATCGTCGGCTACGGCGTGCTGAGCATCGCCGTCGGCGAGGCCCACGTCCTGAACCTGTGCACCGCGCCCGGCCACGAAGGCGAGGGCCTGGGCCGGCGCATGCTGCAGGCGCTGCTGCGCGTGGCGCGCGGCGGCGGCGCGCAGCGGGTGTTCCTGGAGGTGCGGCCATCTAACCCGCGGGCGATCGCGCTGTACGAACGCAGCGGCTTCAACGAGATCGGCCGGCGGCCGCGTTACTACCCCGCTGCCGACCACGGCCGCGAGGATGCGATCGTGATGGCGATGGAGCTGCTGGGCGACGACATCGCGAAGATGCCGCCGCTGTAAGCCGGAATCCCGGGTTACCCGAGCCGCGCGCGCTGTTCGGCGAGCGCCGCCAGCTTGCCGGTCCAGTCCGCCAGGCGCAGGCGTTCCTGCTCGACCACCGCGGCCGGGACGCCGGCGCCGAACTTGGCCAGCTTGGCCTCGCTCTTGTCCTTCTCGGCGGCGACCTTGGCCAGTTCCTTGTCCAGGCGCACGCGCTCGGCATCGAGGTCGACCAAGCCTTCCAGCGGCACGAACAGCTGCAATTCGCCGACCACTGCGGGCGCCGCAGCCGGCGGCTCGCCCGCCAGCGTTTCGATCCGTTCCAGCTTGCACAGGAAGCGCAGTGGCGCGTCCAGCCGGCCCATTCGCGCGCATTCGCTTTCGCCACCGCCGCGGACCAGCAAGGCAATCTGCTTCGCCGGCGACACGCCCAGCTCGCTGCGGATGCGGCGCACCGCGGACACCATCGCCTTCAGCCATTCGATGTCGGCCTCGGCCTGCGCGAACGCGCCGGCATCCACCTCGCCCGGCTGCGGGTAGGACTGCAGCATCACGCTGCCCGACTTGCCCAGCCTCGGCGCGACCGCCTGCCACAGTTCCTCGGTGACGAACGGGATCAGCGGATGCAGCATCCGCAGCAGCGCGTCCAGCACGTAGGCCAGGGTGTGGCGGGTGCTGTCCGCCGCCGCCGCGTCCTCGCCCTGCAGCGCCGGCTTGGCCAGTTCCAGGAACCAGTCGCAGACCTGGTTCCAGGTGAATTCGTACAGGCATTGCGCGAGCAGGTCGAAGCGGTAGCTGACGAAATGCGCGGCGGCCTCGGCGCTGGTGCGGTCGAGCTGGGCGAGGATCCACTGCTCGGCGTCGGTCTTCGGCTGCGGCGCGCCGGTGAAGGTCGCATCGCCCAGGTTCATCAGCGCGAAGCGCGTCGCATTCCACAGCTTGTTGCAGAAGTTCTTGTAGCCCTCGGCGCGGGCCAGGTCGAACTTGATGTCGCGGCCGGGACCGGCCAGCGCGGCCATGGTGAAACGCAGCGCGTCCGCGCCGTGCGGGTTGATGCCGTCGGGGAATTCCTTGCGCGTGGCCTTCTCGATCTTCTCGGCCATCTTCGGCTGCATCAGGCCGGTGGTGCGCTTGGCGACCAGTGCGTCGATGCCGATGCCGTCGATGATGTCCAGCGGGTCGAGGATGTTGCCCTTCGACTTCGACATCTTCTGGCCGTCCTTGTCGCGAACCAGGCCGGTGATGTAGACGTCGCGGAACGGCACGCGGCCGACCAGGCGGTCGGTCATCATGATCATCCGCGCCACCCAGAAGAAGATGATGTCGAAGCCGGTGACCAGCACGCTGGTCGGCAGCGCGACGTCGAAGCCGAGCGCGCCCATCGTGTCTTCGTCCGGCCAGCCTTGCGTGCTGAACGGGAACATCGCCGAGGAGAACCAGGTCTCCAGCACGTCCGGGTCCTGGCGCAGCGCGATGTCGCCCAGCCCGTGCGCGGCGCGCACCTCCGCCTCGCTGCGACCGACGTAGGCATTGCCCGCATCGTCGAACCACGCCGGGATGCGGTGGCCCCACCAGAGCTGGCGCGAAATCGTCCAGTCCTGGATGTTCTCCAGCCAGTGGCGGTAGGTATTGATCCAGTTCGGCGGGACGAACTTCACGTCCCCGGACTCGACCAGTTCGAGGCCGCGCCTGGCGAGTTCGTCCATCTTCACGAACCACTGGTCGGTCAGGAACGGCTCGATGACCTGGCCGCTGCGGTCGCCGCGCGGCACCTGCAGCTTGTGCGGCTTCACCTCGACCAGCAGGCCCGCGGCCTCGAGGTCGGCCACGATCAGCTTGCGCGCATCGAAGCGGTCGAGGCCGCGATATGCGTCCGCGACGTCGTCGCGCGACGAAACGACTTTCGCCTCGTCGGTGAAGATGTTGATCATCGGCAGGCCGTGGCGCTGGCCCACCGCGTAGTCGTTGAAGTCGTGCGCCGGGGTGACCTTGACCACGCCGGTGCCGAAGTCACGGTCCACGTAGTCGTCGGTGATCACCGGGATGCGGCGGCCGGTCAGCGGCAAGTCCACGAACTTGCCGTGGATCGCGGTGTAGCGGGGATCTTCCGGATGCACCATCGCGGCGGTGTCGCCGAGCATGGTTTCCGGGCGGGTGGTGGCGACGATCAGGTAGTCGCGCGTCTCGCGCAGGATCTCGTTGCCGTCGCCGTCGATTTCGATGTGCTCGTAGGTCGCGCCGTCGGCCAGCGGATAGCGGATCGACCACATGTGGCCGTTCTCTTCCTCGCTGGCGACCTCGAGGTCGGAGATCGCGGTCTTCAGCACCGGGTCCCAGTTGACCAGGCGCTGGCCGCGGTAGACCAGGCCCTGTTCGTGCAGGCGCACGAAGGCCTCGGTGACCGCGGTGGAGGCCATCGGGTCCATCGTGAACACGCTGCGCGACCAGTCGCCGCTGGTGCCGAGCCGGCGCATCTGCCGCTCGATGGTGCCGCCGGACTGTTCCTTCCACGCCCAGACCTTCTCGATGAAGGCGTCGCGGCCCAGCGAGTCGCGGGTCTCGCCCTTGCCCTCGAGCATCAGGTTGCGGCCGACCACCATCTCGGTGGCGATGCCGGCGTGGTCGGTGCCCATCTGCCAAAGCGTGCGGTAACCGCGCATGCGGTGGTAGCGGATCAGCGCGTCCTGCAGGGTGTGCTGGAACGCGTGGCCCATGTGCAGCGTGCCGGTGACGTTCGGCGGCGGCAGCAGGATGGTGTAGGCCGGGCCGTTGCCCGCGGGCGCGAACGCGCCGCTGCTTTCCCACTGCTGGTACAGGCGGGATTCGAAGGATTTCGGGTCGTAGCCAGGGGCGAGGGTGGTCATGGGTTCCGTCTTTCCTGTTTGCTTTTTCCTCTCCCCTCGTGGGAGAGGATGCCCCGAAGGGGCAGGAGAGGGGCGCAGTCACAACCCCTCTCCCGGCGCTGCGCGCCACCCTCTCCCGCAAGGGGAGAGGGAACATCAACAGCCATTACATGTCGTGCTTGTTCACCTCGAAGCCGAGCGCCTGGTAATGCTTCCAGCGGGCGCGCAAGGGCGCGCGCGCGGCCGGGTCGGCGGGCACCACCTCCAGCACGCGCTCGAAGCGGCCGGCCGGCGGGTCGTCGCGCAGGTTGAGCAGCAACGGGCGCGCCGGCACGTCCATGTCCGGGGTGGCGATGAGGATCGGGGCCTCGTCGTCGTCCTCGTCCATGCCGGCGATCTGGTGCGGCAGGTACTCGTCGGGGTCGAACGACCACAGCAGGTCGTCCAGCGCCTCGGCCTGCGCGCTGTCGCGCGCCAGCACCAGCAGCGGCTGGCTGGCCGCGTAGGCCTTGCGCGCGAGCTCGCACACGAGCAGCAGCGGCTGCGCGCGGAAGCGGTCCTTGTCGATCAGGTAGAAGTCGGCGCGCATCCCGCGGTCCTCACTCGTGCTGGCGTTGTTGCGTCGCCCATCGCCAATCCTCATTGACCATGCGTCAACTCCGGTTGGCGACGGGCGCGACATCGCGCCAGCCCATCGTGATGCCTCGCAGGAACCCGCCGCATCACGCCGCCACGCGGTCCAGCAGCCACTGGCTGAGCAGGCCGACCGGACGTCCGGTGGCCATGCCAAGCTTGCCGTCGCCATTGGCCACGCCGGCGATGTCCATGTGCGCCCAGCGCTGGCCCTCGGTGAAGCGCGACAGGAAGCAGCCCGCGGTGATCGCGCCGGCCCAGCGCCCGCCGATGTTGTAGACGTCGGCGAAGGCCGACTCCAGCTGGCCCTGGTATTCGTCCCACAGCGGCAGCTGCCAGCCGCGGTCGAAGGTGGTCTCGCCGGCGGCGAGCAACTCGCGCGCCAGGTCGTCGCTGTCCTTGGTCATCACCCCGGTTGCGAACTTGCCCAGCGCGACCACGCAGGCGCCGGTCAGGGTGGCGACATCGATGAGCGCGGCGGGTTCGAAGCGCTGCGCGTAGGTCAGCGCATCACACAGGATCAGGCGGCCCTCGGCGTCGGTGTTGCCGACCTCGATGGTCTTGCCGGACATGCTGGTGATCACGTCGGACGGGCGGTAGGCGTTGCCGTCGATGGCGTTCTCGACGGCCGCGGCGATGGCGACCAGGTTCACCGGCAACTGCATTCCGACCGCGGCCACGAAGGTGCCGAGCACGGTGCCCGCGCCGCACATGTCGTACTTCATTTCCTCGATGCCGCCCTGCGTCTTCAGGTTGACGCCGCCGGTATCGAAGGTGATGCCCTTGCCGACCAGCACGTAGGGCTTGGCGTCGCCGCCGTTGGAATACTTCAGCACCACCAGCCGCGGGCGGTTAGCCGAGCCGCGCGCGACCGCGAGCAGGGAGCCCATGCCGAGCGCTTCCATCGCCGCGTCGTCCAGCACCTCGCACTCGACCTTGTCCTGGCCCGCGGCGAAGTCCTGCGCCTGCTGCGCGAGGTAGGCGGGGTTGCAGATGTTCGGCGGCAGGTTGCCCAGCTCGCGGGTGAACTGCACGCCGCGGGCGATGGCGACGCCGCGCGCCAGCGCGACCGCATCGTCGCCGGCGATCTCCAGCCGGGCCAGGCCCTTGTCGTCGCGCTTCTTGTTCTTGGCGCCGAGGGTGGCGGTGTAGCGATAGCAGGCGTGGTCGGCGGCGATCGCGGCGCTGCGGATGTTCCACGCGGCGTCGCGGCCCTTCACCGGCACTTCGGAGAGGGTCAGCAGGGCGGACTGCACCGCGCCGCTCTTGAGCGCGCGCGCGGCATCGCCGACCGCCTTGAGGTATTGCGGCACGCCGAACTTGCCGGCATCGCCCAGGCCGACGACCAGCACGCGCGGCGCGACGACGCCCGGCAGGTCGTGCAGCAGCGCGGTCTTGCCGGTCTTGCCGGAGAGGTCGCCACGGGCGACGAGGGCTTGCAGCTTGCCGCCGCTGGCGGCATCGATCGCGGTGGCGGCCGGCGTGAGGCTGCCATCGGCATGCGCGCCGACGACGATGCAATCGACCGCGGCGGACGCGGGGGCGGACTGGTTCAGGCTGAATTCGAGGCTCATCGACCACTGTTCCGGGGGAAAGGGAAGGCGTCCGCGCGGCGGGGCACGGGCCGGGAGGCGGCGTCGCTTACAATGCGCGGCCGCGTCCAGGCGCGGCCCATGCGCGATCGAACCCCCGGATTCTAAAGCAACTTCCCACCCACGCAGGCCCGATGCCCAAGCTGGACCGCTACCTCAGCAGTGAATTCGCCCGGGCCGTGTTCGCGGCCCTGGTGGTGCTGGGCATGGTCAGCCTGGGCGGCCTGTTCGCCGACCTGCTGGGGGAAATGGCGCGTGGCAAGGTGCCGCCGCCGCTATTGTTGTCGCAACTCGGGTTGCGCCTGGTCCGCTACCTGCCGCTGATCCTGCCCTTGGCGTTGTTGCTCGGCTTCATGCTGGCGCTGGGGCGGCTGTACCGCGACTCCGAGATGTTCGTGCTGGCGGCCGCCGGGATCGGCCCGCGGCGCCTGCTCAAGCCGGTGTTGCTGGTCGCCTTGCCGGTGATCGCGGTGATCGCGCTGAGTTCGCTGTGGCTGGGCCCGTGGGCCGACCGGGTGGCGCGGGCGATGGTCGCCGAGGCCAACAAGAACCTGCTGGTCGCCGGCCTCGAGCCGGGCCGGTTCACGGTCATGGCCAACGGTGGCGTCGCCTACGCCGACGCCATGTCCGCAGACGGCACCCACCTCGACCGCGTGTTCGTCTACCGAGAGCGCGGCGAGCGCATGGACGTGGCCACCGCCCGCGCGGGCCAGCTGTATCGCGACGAGGGCGCCCGCGTGCTGGCGCTGGAGGATGGGTTCCGGGTGGAAGGGCCGCTCAGCGGCGAGGCCCTGGACTACCGCCTCATGCGCTACAAGCGCAACGAAATGGGCCTGCCCGCTGCGGACGACGAGCGTCCCGGCAATTCTCCGGCATTCAAGTCGACGCTCGCCCTGCTTGGCGATCCGTCACGCGGAGCGGCGGCCGAACTCCACTGGCGGATCGCGCCGCCCCTGCTGGCCTTCGCCTTCGTGTTGCTGGCGGTGCCGCTGTCGCGGAGCTCGCCGCGACAGGCGCGCTACGGGGCGATACTGCTCGCCTTCCTCGCCTACCTGGTCGGCGTGTTCCTGATGCTGCTCGGGACCCAGTGGCTGGCCGACGGCAGCCTGCCGCGCGTGGCGGGCCTGTGGTGGCTGTTGTTGCCGATGCTGGCCCTCGGCGCGTGGCTCTACGCCCGCGATGGGCGGATCGCCAAGCCCGGGTGGTCGCGATGAGGCTGCAACCCAGGCTCCACGACCATTACGTGGCCCGCACCGTGATCCTCACCGTGCTGGCGACGTGGGGCGTGCTGCTCGGGCTGGACGTGGTGATGGCCTTCGCCGGCGAGTTCGGCGAGATCGGCAAGGGCAGTTACACCATCAACCACGCGATCGCGGCCACCGGCCTGTCGATCCCGTGGCGGGCCTACAACCTGTTCCCCACCGCGGCGGTCATCGGCGCCCTCCTGGGCCTGGGCCAACTGGCTGCGACCTCCGAACTCACCGCATTGCGCGCACTGGGGCTGTCGCGGCGACGCTTGAGCATATCGGTCGCGCTCCCGCTCGCCCTGCTGACCCTGCTCATGGTCGCCAACGGCGAAGCGCTCGCGCCCTGGGGCGAGGAACGCAGCCAGGCCCTGCGCAGCACGCGCCACCAGGACTTGGTGGTGGCGCAGTACAGCGGCCTGTGGGCGCGCGAGGGTGGGATGTTCCTCAATGCCAGGACGGGCGAGCAGAAAGCCCGCAACGGCGACCAGTGGCTCGAATTGCAGGGCGTGCGGCTGTTCCAGTTCGACGCCGAGGGACGCTTGCAGTCGATCGCCAACGTGCGGGTCGCCGAGCATCGCAAGGGCAAGTGGCTGCTGCGCGACGTCGAGCGCACGGTCTTCGGCGCGAAGTCGGTGCAGCGCACGCGCGTTCCGGAAGAACGCTGGGAATCGGGGTTGGACGAGACGGCGCTGGCCGCCAGCGTCACCAAGCCGCGCAACATGGGTAGCGGCGAGCTGCGGCGCAGCATCGACTACCGCAAGCGCAACGGCCTGCAATCCTCCGACTTCGAGGAAATCTACTGGGGCCGCTGGTTCTACCCGGTCAATGTGCTGGCCCTGTGCCTGGCGGCGATCCCGTTCGCCTTCGGTAGCCTGCGCAGCGGCGGTTACGGCAAGCGCCTGTTCCTTGGCATCGTGTTCGCGCTGGGCTTCTGGGTGCTGCAGCAGGTCTTCACCCGGCTGGCCGGCATCTACCACTTCGACTTCCGCATCGCCTACGCGATGCCGCCGGCGATCATGCTCGGCGTGTCGCTGTGGCTGTTCAAGCGGCGCTCGGGCTGACCGCCGAGGCGGGCATCAGGCCTTGGCCGGCTTGTCGATCCGCTGCATCCGGGTGCCGCTGGCGCGGTCGTGCCAGGCCAGGCGGTCCCGATCGATCCATGTCCACCAGAACCCGAGTCCGCCCGCCAGCAGGCCGATGGCGCCGACCAGGTAGCGCAGCCACAGCGCGCGCCAGCCGGGCGCGCCACCCGCGGCGTCGGTGACGCGCAGGCGCCAGGCGCGCATGCCGATGGTCTGCCCGCCGCGGCGCCAGCTCAGCGTCGCGTACACGCCGGCCACCGCCCACAACACCGCGAACTCGAGCAGGCCGAGTGCGCCGCCGCGCACGGCATCGCCATGCGCCGCGGTGAAGCCGGCGGCGACCACGAACCACAGCGCGAGCACCGGCAGGAGATCGTAGGCCAGTGCTAGCAGGCGCCAGCCGACGAGTGCGCGTGGTGGGTGGGATCCGGGCATCGCGCAAGGATACAGGCGCTACCCTAGGCGCATGGGCACGCCCGCAGATCGCCGCAAGCTCGCGCAGTCGCTGCCGCCCCTGGCGGACGTGGATGCCGCCGCGATCGAGCGCTTCATCGATGCGATCTGGGCCGAGAACGGCTTGGCCGGCGCTTCGCTGGCCGCCTATCGGCGGGACCTCGAAGGCTTGGCACGGTTCCGGCCGGGGCTGGTCGGGCTGGATCGGGGTGCGTTGTTCGACTACCTGGCCATGCGCACGCGCGCGGGTTATTCGCCGCGCAGCAATGCGCGCCTGCTGTCCAGCCTGCGCGCCTTCTACGCGCACGCGCTCCGGCGCGGCCAGCGCAGCGACGACCCGACCGCGCTGCTGCAGCCGCCGCGGCTGCCGCGCGCGTTGCCGAAGGCGTTGTCCGAAGCGCAGGTGGAGGCCTTGCTGCATGCGCCGGACGCCGCGACCCCGCACGGCCTGCGCGATCGCGCGATGCTGGAACTCACGTACGGTTGCGGGCTGCGGGTCAGCGAGCTGGTGCAGCTGCCCGCGACCGCGGCCAACCTGCGGCAGGGCGTGCTGCGGGTCGCCGGCAAGGGCAGCAAGGAGCGCCTGGTCCCACTGGGCGAGGAATCGCAGCATTGGCTGCAGCGCTACCTGCACGACGCCCGCCCCGCGTTGTTGGCGCCGCTGCGCGATCCGGCCGGTGCGCAGGCGCTGTTCGTCGAGCCGGGCGGCAATCCGCTGACCCGGCAGGCGTTCTGGGCCTTGGTCAAGCGTTGCGCCGCGGCGGCGGGCCTGGATCCCGCGCGGATCAGCCCGCATGGCCTGCGCCACAGCTTCGCCACCCACCTGCTCAACCATGGCGCCGACCTGCGCGCGCTGCAGATGCTGCTGGGGCACAGCTCGCTGTCGACCACCCAGATCTACACCCTGGTCGCCCGCGAGCACCTCAAGCAGTTGCATGCGCGGCACCACCCGCGCGGCTGACCGCTGCTCGCGCGGGCGAACCGACCATCGCCCCGTGCGAGAATGGGCGGAACCCTGGACGCCGCGGCGGGTCTGCGCGTCCATCGACCCAGGAGCTTCCATGCGATTCACCCTCTTCGCTGCGCTGTGCAGCTTCAGCCTGGCTGCATGCGCGCAGTCGGCCTCTCCCACGTCTGCGGACGGCAGCAAGATCGCCGTATCCAGCGCGGCCAAGGCGCCTGTCCCGGCGGAGCCCGTCTATGCGGCCGGCAGCCCGGAGGCGCGCGTGCGCGAGGTCCTGCGCGGACTCGATCCGCGCATCCAGGTCGACCATGTCGGACCCGCGCCGTTGCCGGGCTTCCGCGAGGTGATCGCGGGCGGGCAGGTGGTCTACGTGAGCGATGACGGCAAGTACCTGCTGCAGGGCAGCCTGCTCGACGTGGCCAAGCGCAAGGACCTGAGCGAGGCGGCGATGGCCCGCCTGCGCGGCGAGGTGCTCAAGGGCATCCCGATGGCGGATCGCATCGTCTATTCGCCGGCGGGCACGCCCAAGCATCGGGTGGTGGTCCTGACCGACATCGAGTGCGGCTACTGCCGCAAGTTCCACACCGAGATCGGCGAGCACCTCAAGCGCGGCATCCAGGTGGAATACCTTGCGTTCCCGCGCGCCGGCCTGGGCAGCGCGGACTACCGCAAGATGGTGTCGGTCTGGTGCGCGGACGATCGCCGCAAGGCGCTGACCGACGCCAAGAGCGATCGCGCGGTGCCCAGCAAGACCTGCAAGACGCCGGTCGACATGCAGTACCGCGCCGGCCAGCGCATGGGCCTGACCGGCACCCCGATGATCCTGACCGAGGATGGCCGGATGCTGGGGGGCTACCTGCCGCCCGACGCGCTTGAACAACGCCTGCGGGCACTCGATCAGGACAACGCGGCCGCCAGCGGCGGCTGAGGGTCGCGCGGGGCCGGCCCGGGTGCCGGCCTCGGCTACAATGTCCGGCCCGACTCCACGTGCTGCCGGACATGATCGTCCTCGAGGGCGCGCCCGCCCTGTCGCCGTTCCGCCGCGACCGCCTGCAAGCCCGCCTCCAGGCGATCGTCCCCGGCCTGCGGGTGCTCGGCACCTGGCATGGGTACTGGATCCAGCCGGACGAGGGCGCAGCGCCCGATCCGGCCGCGCTGCGCCGCATCCTGCAGGCGCAAGCCGAGCCCGCCGCCGCCGCGCCTGATGCGACCAGCCGCTTCGTTGTGCCGCGCCTGGGCACGCTCTCGCCATGGGCGAGCAAGGCCACCGAGCTGCTGCGCGGTGCCGGGCTGCCGGTGCACCGGGTCGAGCGCGGCATGCGCATCGACCTCGGCGGCTGGCCCGACGATGCCGGTCGCCAGGCCGCGCTGGCCAAGCTGTTGCACGACCCGATGACGCAGTCGCTGCTGGCCAGCCGCGAGGCCGGTGCCGCGCTGTTCGGCGCGCAGCCTGCCGGCGCGCTCGAAGCGATCCCGCTGGAGACCCTGCAGGCCGCCAACGCGCGCCTGGGCCTGGCGCTGGCCGACGATGAAGTGGAGTACCTGCGCACGCGCTACGGCGAGTTGGGCCGCGACCCGCACGACGTCGAGCTGATGATGTTCGCGCAGGCCAACTCCGAGCACTGCCGGCACAAGATCTTCAATGCGTCGTGGACGATCGACGGTCGCGACCAGTCGACCTCGCTGTTCAAGATGATCAAGCACACCCACGCGACCACGCCGGGCCACGTGCTGTCGGCCTACAGCGACAACGCGGCGGTGGTGGTCGGCTATCCGGCCGCGCGGTTCCGGCCGGACCCGGCGGATGCCCGCTACCGCAGCGAGCCGCCGGTCGACAGCGCGTTCTGCATCAAGGTCGAGACCCACAACCACCCGACCGCGATCGCGCCGTTCCCGGGTGCGTCCACCGGCGCCGGCGGCGAGATCCGCGACGAGGGCGCAACCGGTCGCGGCGGCCGGCCCAAGGCGGGCCTGTGCGGCTTCTCGGTCAGCCACCTGCGCATCCCCGGCCTGGAGCGCCCGTGGGAAGCCGCGCGCGCGTTGAACCCGCGGATGGCGCCGGCGCTGGACATCATGCTGGACGGCCCGATCGGCGCCGCCGCCTTCAACAACGAGTTCGGGCGCCCGAACCTCAACGGCTACTTCCGCAGCTTCGAGCTAGCCGATGCCGACGGCCTGGTCCGCGCCTACGACAAGCCGATCATGCTGGCCGGCGGCCTGGGCGCGATCGATCCGCCGCTGGTCGCCAAGAAGCTCCTCGGCGCCGGCGATGCGGTGATCGTGCTGGGCGGGCCGGCGATGCTCATCGGGCTGGGCGGCGGCGCCGCCAGTTCGGTCGCCTCGGGCGAGTCCGCCGAGGACCTCGACTTCGCCTCGGTGCAGCGCGACAACCCGGAGATGGAGCGGCGCGCGCAGGAAGTCATCGACCGCTGCGCCGCGCTCGGCGCCGACAACCCGATCCTGTCGATCCACGACGTCGGCGCGGGCGGCCTGTCCAACGCGATCCCGGAACTGCTGCACGATTCCGGCGTCGGCGGGGTGATCGACCTCGGCCGGGTGCCGAAGGACGATCCCTCGCTCTCGCCGATGCAGCTGTGGTGCAACGAATCCCAGGAACGCTACGTGCTCGGCATCCCGCCCTCGCGCGTGGACGAGTTCGCCGCGCTGTGCGCGCGCGAGCGCTGTCCGTTCGCGGTGGTCGGCACCGCCACCGCCGAGGAACGCCTGGTCGTGGGCTACGCGGGCGAGCTGCCGGCGATCGACCTGCCGATGGACGTGCTGTTCGGCAAGGCGCCGAAGATGCACCGCGATACCGCGCACCCCGCGCCGCCGCGCTGGCCGGAGATCGACACCAGCGCACTGGACCTGCGCGAGGCCGGCCTGCGCGTGCTCGCGCATCCGACCGTGGCCGCGAAGTCGTTCCTCGTCACCATCGGCGACCGCACGGTCGGCGGCCTGACCGCGCGCGACCAGATGGTCGGCCCATGGCAGCTGCCGGTGGCCGATTGCGCGATCACCCTGGCCGGCTTCGAAGGCCAGGCCGGCGAGGCGATGGCGATCGGCGAGCGCACCCCGCTGGCCCTGCTGGATGCCGCCGCCGCGGCGCGGATGGCGGTCGGCGAGGCGATCACCAACCTGATCGCGGCGCCGGTCGAGGGCCTGGAGCGGATCAAGCTGTCCGCCAACTGGATGGCCGCCGCCGGCCACCCGGGCGAGGATGCGCGCCTGTTCGACGCGGTGCGCGCGGTCGGCCTGGAGTTGTGCCCGGCGCTGGAGCTGGCGATCCCGGTCGGCAAGGATTCCTTGTCGATGCAGGCGCAGTGGCAGGCCGGCGGCGTCGCCCACAAGAGCGTCTCGCCGGTGTCGCTGGTGGTCTCGGCGTTCGCGCCGGTCGCCGACGTGACCCGCCAGTCGACCCCGCTGCTGCAGCGCGACGGCGCCACCGAGCTGTGGCTGATCGGGCTGGGCGCGGGCAAGCAGCGCTTGGGCGGGTCGGTGCTGTCGCAGTGCCATCCCGATGCCGGCGGCGACGGCCTGCCCGCGTTTGGCGGCGACGTCCCCGACCTCGACGACCCGCAGCGCCTGCGCGCGCTGTTCGAGCTGGTCCGCGACGCGCGCGAGGACGGCCTCCTGCTGGCCTACCACGACCGTTCCGACGGCGGTGCGTTCGCCGCGCTGTGCGAGATGGCGTTCGCCTCGCGGCTGGGCCTGGACATCCGCCTCGACGGCTGGGGCGACGGCCGCAACGACGACGTGTTCCGCACCCTGTTCAACGAGGAGCTCGGCGCGATCGTGCAGGTCGCAGTGGACGAACGCGCCGCGTTCGCCGACCTCGTCGCCCGCCATGGCCTGATCGAATGCGCGCAGCGCATCGCGGTGCCGACCACCGCGCCGGTGGTGCGGGTCAGCGACGCCAGCGAAACCCTGGCGGAATGGCGCTGGGAGGACTTGTTCGACGCGTGGTGGTCGGTGACCCACGCCATGCAGCGCCTGCGCGACAACCCGGAATGCGCGGATGCCGAACGCGAGGCCGCGCGCCGCTTCGATGCGCCGGGCCTGCAGCCGGTGCTGACCTTCGACCCGGCGGACGACATCGCCGCACCGTTCGTGTCGACCGGCGCCCGCCCGAAGGTGGCGATCCTGCGCGAGCAGGGCGTGAACAGCCAGGTCGAGACCGCCTACGGATTCGACCGCGCCGGCTTCGACGCCTACGACGTGCACATGAGCGACCTGGTCGCCGGCCGGGTGGACCTGGCCGATTTCCACGGCTTCGTCGCCTGCGGCGGCTTCAGCTACGGCGACGTGCTCGGCGCCGGCCGCGGCTGGGCGACCTCGATCCTCGAACGCCCCGCCTTGCGCGACATGTTCGCGACCTTCTTCGCGCGCAGCGGCACGTTCTCGCTGGGCGTGTGCAACGGCTGCCAGATGATGGCGCAGCTGCGCGGGATCATCCCCGGTGCCGAGCACTGGCCGACCTTCCAGCGCAACGCCAGCGAGCAGTACGAAGCGCGCCTGGCCCTGCTCGAGGTGGGCGAGTCGCCCTCGCTGTTCCTGCGCGGGATGAGCGGGTCGCGGATCCCGGTGGCGGTGGCGCACGGCGAAGGACGCGCGGTGTTCGACGCAGGCATGGACCGCAGTGCGGTGGACGTGTCGGTGCGCTACGTCGAGGGCGGGCAGGTGGCCTTGCAGTACCCGGCCAACCCGAACGGCTCGCCGGACGGCATCGCCGGCGTCACCAGTCGGGACGGCCGCGCGACGATCCTGATGCCGCATCCCGAGCGCACCCTGCGCACCGCCAACTTCAGCTGGGCCCCGGCCGACTGGCCGGAGCCGTCGCCGTGGCTGCGCATGTTCCGCAACGCGAGGGCGTGGCTCGGCTGACGGCGCCCCGCGGCTCCTGAAACGACAAGGCCGGCTTGCGCCGGCCTTGTCGCGGTGTCGCTGGTGGAACTCAGTCCAGGACCGGTGCCGGCAATGCCCAGCCGATTACGTTCGGCAGGTAGACATTGTTGAAGTTGTCGCGCGGCGGGTTGCCGCCCGAGCCAGCGAGGTAATAGTCCAGCGGGATGGTGGAATAGACCACCCGGCCCTCGCCGTAGGGATAGCTGACCGTCGCCCCTTCCATCTCCTGTGGCGGCAGCGCAGGGCCGCCAGCGCAGGGCGGATCCTCGTGGTACTTGTTGACCCAGCGGTGGATCCACATGTCCAGGGTGGCGCCGGTGTAGCCCTTCTCGCAGACATTCCGGCACCAGTTCAGCTTGGTCCCGGTATAGCCGTAGGCCTCGCAGCCCTCGAAGCCACCTTCGCCCTCCCCGTCCAGCAGCCCCGGGCGGGTGGCCAGAACGCTACCGCCCGCGGGCAGGCTGGCTTGGTACACGAAGCCATGGGTGGAGGAGCTGCCGCCGTCCAGGCTGGTGTTGTTGAGCACACCCCCCGGCCCGGTGAGGATCGGCGAACCCGCCGGGAAATCGATATCCGCGCCGCCAGCGAAGGAGCGTGCGGTCTGGATGCCGCCGCCGCCGGGCAGGATGCTGCCGGCATCGGTCACCGTGCGATCGTGGACGAACAGGACCATTCCGCCGTTCACCGCCGCCGTGATCGCCGCGAGGTGGTCGGTGTAGGCCGTGCCGAAGCCGCCGTTGTCGCAATTGGTGACCGACAAGCCGTCGAGGGTGGCCAAGGCTTCGCTGTCCGGCACGGGAACGTACACCGGGGTGTGCCCGGCTGCGGAAATCGCCGCGGCGTGGACGGCCTGGTCGTTACCGCACATGTCCATGTAGCCGATGGTGCCGGCCTGACCCAGGCCGGGCAGGAGCAGCGTGATGCCGCCGAGCAGCGTCGCCAGGACGCCAGTGGTGATGCGCGTGTTCATTCGAGTCCCCTTGGAAATCCTGCCCGTGGAGCGGCAGCTCTGGTGACTGTAACGCGATTCGCGTCGTCGCGCGGGCCGCCACTTGCGACAAGGCCGGCTTGCGCCGACCTTGTGCATGACGATGCGAAGCAGGGATCAGTCGATCGGCGGCGGTTCCTCGTTGCCCCCGCGGGCGCAGTAGGGCAGGTCACGGTAGCGGTTGATCCAGCGGTGGATCCACATGTCCAGGGTGGCACCGGTGTAGCCCTTCTCGCAGATGTTCTGGCACCAGGTCAGCTTGGTCCCGGTGTAACCCTCGCTGGCGCAGGTGGTCGAAGCGCCGAATGTCAGGTTGAGCGTCGCCTGCACCGTGGCGAGCACTTCGGCCGGCAATCCGCTCGAGGTGTCGTCACTCAGGTAGTAGTCGGCCGGGATCGTGGAGTACACGACGCTCCCGCTGCCGCGCGGGTATCGAATGATCACGGCTTCACTCGGGGCGGTGCGATGCGCAAGCACGGCGCCGCCACCGGGGATCGACGCCTGCGTGACGTAACCGTGCGAGGACGAGCTGCCGTTGTCGAGGCTGGTCTGCGTCGCCGGGCCGCCATTGGTCGTGAGCAGGGGCGAGCCGGCGGGCAGATCGATGTTGCGGTCGTCCGCGAAGTCACGCACCGCGACGATGCCCGCTCCACCCGGCAGCTGCGCGCCGGCGCCCGTGACATAGCGGTCATAGAACACGAGCGCCATGCCCGCCTGCACGCGGGCGTCGATGGCGGCAAGGTTCGCGGTCCACTCCGGGTTGTAGCTGCCGTTGTCGCAATTGGTCACCAGCAGGGCGGAGACTCCGGCCAACTGCGCGGCATCGGGAACGGTGATGTTCACCGGCGTGCCGCCTCCCGATGTGATGGCATCGGCAAGGTAGCCGGCGCCCGCGCCATTGCAGAGTTCGTAGTGGCCGATGTTGGCTGCGAATGAGGTGCCTGGCAGCAAGGCCGTGCAGATGCCCAGCACCGTCAGGATGCCGGCCGCGATTCGATTCTTCATGGAGCCCCCGTTTGCTATCCCGGCCGTCAGTGGCGGGTTCTGCGTAATGTAACGCCATCCACGTCGCCGGGCGGCCGCCGCATGCGGCAAGGCCGGCTTGCGCCGGCCTTGTGGGAAGCGAGCAGGGTGCGCGCCGGGACTACTTGGGTGTTTCCTGGCGGGCGCAATAGGGCAGGTCGCGGTAGCGGTTGATCCAGCGGTGGATCCACATGTCGAGGGTGGCGCCGGTGTAACCCTTCTCGCAGATGTTCTGGCACCAGGTCAGCTTGGTCCCGGTGTAACCCTCGCTGGCGCAGGTGGTGCTACCGGGATTTCCCGGGATGGAGGCGCCAAGGGTGATGTTGTCGAAGGCGATCTGGTTGACCGTGCCGCCAAAGTCCACCGAGCGTGCGGTGCCGGCGAAGCTGGCCCCGATCGGCACGAACGGACTAAACGTGCCGGTGGGATCCGGCGCGCCGTTATTGGGGGTTGTCGGCAGGTTGATCGTGGCCAGGACGTTGCCGGTGGCGTTGGGGCCGTCATAAACGACCACGGTGCCCGGGTTGGAGATGGCCGAGTAGTAGAACGAAAACCCGGTGGCGAAGCCCGCTGGCACGTTCATCACGGCCGTGCCGCTGGTGAAGAACAGCACGGTGTCTGGGCTGGGCTCGCCGCCGAAATTGCCGCCGCCGCCGGCATCCGAATCGATCAGCGCCAGCGAGTTCGGCGAGAACGAGATGCCGTAATTGGTGCCCGGGCCGCTGCCGTTGCCGCCGGTGCCGCCGTTGTAGAACTGGCTGACTGGTTCGAAGTTGCCCAGACCTTCGAAGGTCAAGGTGACGGTGGATTGGGCGAGCGCCGGCATGGCGCCGGCGGCGAGCAGCACGCCCAACGCTGCCTTCCTGCAGAAACTTGCGAACTTCATGATATCCCCCTGTGCCGCGGGATGCGGCCGTTCGGCATGGTAAACGAGATGGAATGCCCAGGCCGGCCATTGGTGGTTGCGGTTGCGTCTGGGCCATACGCGACAAGGCCGGCTTGCGCCGGCCTCGTGCTTGCAGCAGCGGAAGGTCGATCAGCCCTCCTGCGGCGGCGGCTCCTCGTTGCCTTCCCGCGCGCAGTAGGGCAGGTCGCGGTAACGGTTCACCCAACGGTGGATCCACATGTCCAGGGTGGCGCCGGTGTAACCCTTCTCGCAGATGTTCTGGCACCAGGTCAGCTTGGTCCCGGTGTAGCCCTCGCTGGCGCAGGT
>JAFLEB010000069.1 GCA_017302075.1 Lysobacterales bacterium | reverse complement strand
CCCCGAGGTGCCCGCGGGTGCGTCGGCAGGCAGGTGCACGCGCAAGGGCGTGGGGCCCTGCGCCCGCGGCGCGTGGGCACACGCGGCGAGCAGGCAGGCCGCCAACGCGGGCGCAAGGGCGATCGGGGGGTGGCGCATGGCGGTATCCGGCGGGTCGGAGCGTCGGAGTGTGCACCCATCCGGGCAGGACGTGGGCGCGTCAGGTCGCCATGCCGGATGGTCATGAGCACGGGGCGCTTGGCCGCCGCTGCGCCCCGTAAGGTGAAGTCCCCACGTCAACGCGGTGCATCGCAGCCATGAGCCAGCCAGCGTCTTCCTGGAAACCCGAGACCATCGCCGTCCACGGCGGCTACAGCCCGGACCCGACCACCCGCGCGGTGGCGGTGCCGATCTACCAGACCGTGGCCTACGCCTTCGACAGCGCGCAGCACGCCGCCGACCTGTTCGACCTCAAGGTGCCGGGCAACATCTACACCCGGATCATGAACCCCACCACCGACGTGCTGGAGCAGCGCGTGGCCGCGCTGGAAGGCGGCATCGCCGCGCTGGCGCTGGCCTCGGGGCAGGCCGCAATCACCTACGCGATCCAGACCATCGCCGAAGCCGGCGACAACATCGTGTCCTCCAGCGCGCTGTATGGCGGCACCTACAACCTGTTCGCGCACACCCTGCCGCAGTTCGGCATCGAGACCCGCTTCGCCGACTACCGCGATCCGCAGGCGTTCGCCGGGCTGATCGACGCGCGCACCAAGGCGGTCTTCGTCGAATCGGTGGGCAACCCGCTGGGCAACATCACCGACATCGAGGCGCTGGCCGCGGTCGCGCACGCGCACGGGGTGCCGCTGATCGTCGACAACACCGTGCCCTCGCCCTACCTGCTGCGCCCGATCGACTTCGGCGCGGACATCGTGGTGCATTCGCTGACCAAGTACCTGGGCGGCCATGGCAACAGCATCGGCGGCGCGATCGTGGACAGCGGCCGGTTCCCGTGGGCCGAGCATCCGGATCGCTTCCCGCGGCTCAACACGCCGGACGTGAGCTACCACGGCGTGGTCTACACCGAAGCGCTGGGCCCGGCGGCCTACATCGGCCGCGCGCGGGTGGTGCCGCTGCGCAACACCGGCGCGGCGCTGTCGCCGTTCAATGCGTTCCTGATCCTGCAGGGCATCGAGACGCTCGCGCTGCGCATGGACCGGATCAACCAGAACGCGCTGGCGGTGGCGACCTACCTGCAGGGCCATCCGAAGGTGGCCTGGGTGAACTACGCCGGGCTGCCCGGCCATCCCGAGCACGCGCTGGCGCGCAAGTACCTGCCGAAGGGCGCGTCCGGCCTGCTGACCTTCGGCCTGCCCGGCGGCCGCGAGGCCGGGGCGCGCTTCCTCGATGCGCTGCGCCTGTTCACGCGCCTGGTCAACATCGGCGACGCGAAATCGCTGGCGACCCACCCGGCCTCCACCACGCACCGGCAGCTGTCGCCGGAGGAGCTGGCGCTGGCCGGCGTCGGCCTGGACACCGTGCGCCTGTGCGTCGGCATCGAGCACATCGACGACCTGCTGGCCGATCTCGAGGTCGCGCTCGCCGCGGCCTGAGCCGACGCCTCAGGCTGCGGGCCGGGGCTCGGGATCGGGTGCGCGCGCCGGGCGGTAGGGCGGGGTGGACATCACCATGTCCGCCAGCGAATAGGCCAGCTCGCGCTCGGCCAGCACCGCGGCGTCCGCGCCGTGCGCCAGCAGGTGCTTGACCTCGGCTTCGCTGTGCGCGCGGGCGAGCACGCTGATCGCCGGGTTGATCGCCTTGAGGCGCGCGATGATCTCGCCGGCCTCCAGCGCCTGCGGGATCGCGAGGATCGCCAGCGCCGCGGTGTCCGGGCGCGCGGCCTTGAGGATGGCATCGGAGGCGGCGTTGCCGCGCACGGTGACCAGGCCCTGCCGGCGCGCGGCCTCGACCCGGTCGTTGTCGGCCTCGACCAGCACCAGCGGGACGCCGCGTTCCTGCAGCAGGCGCGAGAGTTCGCGGCCGACCCGTCCGTGGCCGACCACGATGGCGTGGCCGCCGATGTCCTCGGGCACTTCGGAATGCGCGGCGCGCACCTGGGTGGTGGCCGCGCCGGGCTGCTGGCGCAGCACCCAGCGATCCAGCCAGGCGAACAGCAATGGGTTGGCGATGATCGACAGCAGCGCCCCGGCCAGCACCAGGTCGTGCGCCTCCTGCGGCAATGCCTTCTGCGACAGGCCGAGGCCGGCGAGGATGAAGGAGAACTCGCCGATCTGCGACAGGCTGGCGGCGATGGTCAGCGCGGTCAGCATCGGCAGCTTGAACAGCTTGACCACGGTGAAGCCGATCACCGCGTTGCCCAGCACGATGATCGCCACCGTCGCCAGCACCAGCAGCGGCTGGTCGATGAGGATGCCGGGATCGAACAGCATCCCGACCGAGACGAAGAACAGCACCGCGAAGGCGTCGCGCATCGGCAGCGAGTCCGCCGCGGCCTTGTGGCTGAGCTCGGATTCGTTGAGCAGCATGCCGGCGAAGAACGCGCCCAGCGCGAAGCTCACGTCGAACAGGGTCGCCGCGCCGAACGCGACGCCCAGCGCGATCGCCAGCACCGCGAGGGTGAACAGCTCGCGCGAGCCGATGCCGGCCACGTGTTCCAGGATCCGCGGGATGAGCCGACGCCCGACGACCAGCATGAAGGCGACGAACGCGGCCACCTTCACCAGCGTCCACGCCAGCGCGCCGATGACCCCGCCCGCGCCGACCTTCTCACCGCTGCCGAGCGCCCCGGCCAGCGCCGGCAGCAGCACCAGCGCCAGCACCATCGCCAGGTCCTCGACCACCAGCCAGCCGATCGCGATGCGCCCGCGCCGGGTGTCCAGCAGGCGCCGCTCCTCCAGCGCGCGCATCACCACCACCGTGCTCGCCACCGACAGCGCCAGCCCGAAGATCACCGCGCCCATCGTCGGCCAGCCCTGCCACAGCCCGAACGCCGCGCCGATCGTGGTGACGAAGGCGATCTGCACCAGCGCGCCGGGCACCGCGACGTGCTTCACCTCGAGCAGGTCGCGCAGCGAGAAGTGCAGGCCGACGCCGAACATCAGCAGGATCACGCCGACCTCTGCCAGTTGCGGGGCCAGCGTCTGGTCGGCGACGAAGCCGGGGGTGAACGGCCCGACGATGACGCCGGCCAGCAGGTAGCCTACCAGCGGCGACATGCGCAGGCGCTGGGCCAGCATGCCCAGGGCGAAGGCCATGACGAAGCCCACGCACAGCAGGGCGATCAGCGAGGTGTGGTGCGGCATGCGCCTCCCGGCGGTGGGCCAGGCCCCATCTTCGCATCCCCCGCTTGAGTTTCCTGACCGCGGATTCAGGCTGGATGCGCGGGAAGCGCGACGCCCCGGCATGCCAGGGCGTCGGGCACTCGATCGCGAGGCGCGTCAACTTACCATTTGTAGGCCACCCGGCCGTACAGATAGCGGCCGTTGAAGCCGAACGGCGAGTACAGGCTGTAGGGAATCAGGCCGGAGGTCGAATTGGCGAAGATGGCTTGCTCGGGATATTCGTCCAGCAGGTTGTCGGCGCCCACGGTCAGCGTCCACTTCTGGTTCGGACGGAAGGCCACCGAGGCGTCCAGTGTCCACCTGGGGTCGAAGGTCTGGTCCTGCGCGCTGTTGCTGGCGTGGCGGGTGGTGAACGTGCCGTAGCGGGTGGCGCCGGCCGCCAGGTCCCATCGGGCCAGCTTCCAGTTGGCGTTCAAGGCGAACTTGTCGCGGGGAGCGCCCTCCTCGATGCGCCCGCGTTCGTCGCGCCCGATGCGCACGAGGTTGGCGCCCAGCGCGGTCAGCGCCGCGGGGTTGGGCGCGATCCGGGTGACCTCGGTCTTGTTGTGGTTGTAGCTGGCGGTCAGGTCCAGGCTGGAGGCGGCAAGCGGCAGCGACCAGGTGCCGACCACGTCGATGCCGCGGGAGCGGGTGTCGATGGCGTTGTTGAAGTAGCGCGCTGCGGTCACCCCACTGATGCCCAGGCTGGCCAGCAGCGCCTGTGCCGCCGCGTTGCCGGTGAGGTTGAGGTTGGACGAGAGCACGATGCGGTCGTCGATGTCGATCTGGTAGGCATCGATGGTCAGGTACACGCGTTCAGCAGGCTGCAGCACCAGGCCCAGGCTGTAGGAGAGCGAGGTTTCCGGCTTCAGCGGTTCCGCGCCGAGGGCCTGCGCGGCGGCGCTCGTGACCGGGAAGGTGCCGGTCTCGGTGACCACGCTGTTGGTGATGTTGGTGGTCACCGCTTGGTAATGCTGCTGCGCCAGCGACGGGGCGCGGAAGCCGCTGGCGATGGTGCCGCGCAACGCCACCGCATCGCTGAACGCGTAGCGCGCCGATAGCTTGCCCGAGGCCTGGTTGCCGAAATCCGAATAATCCTCGTAGCGGCCGGCGATGCCCGCGGAGAACCTGTCGGTGAGGTCAGTCTCGAGGCCGGCATACACGGCGAAGCTGTCGCGATCGTATTCGCCGGCGTTGCGCGGGGTGAAGCCGGCGAAGCCCTGCGCGCCAGAACCTGCGTAGGAATTGGGTTCGCCAGCGGTCTGCTCCCACTGCTCTTGCCGGTATTCCGCGCCCAGCGACAACGTGGCCGGATATTCGAGGCTGATGTCGATCGCCTTGGACAGGTCGGCGTTGATGACGTCCTGGCGGTAGCGCAGGGTGCCGTCGTGGAAGCGGCGCGGGCTGCTCGCGCCCAGGCTGTAGTTGATGGTGTTCTGGGTGTGGAAGTCGAGGTCGTTCTCGCCGAAGTTGTAGCTGAGGTCCCAGTTCCAGCCGCCGGCGCTGGTGCCCCTGGCGCCGAGCACCACGCTGCGGTCGCGCGAGTCCTGGTTGATCTCCGGCACGTAGCCGTTCGGGTACACCTGCGCCAGCAGCGCGCCCTGGCCGCTGTGGTTCCTCGAACGGTAGAACGCGAACGAGGTGATGTCGCGCTTGCTGCCGATCACGCTGGCGTACAGGTGCGCGTTGTCGGTGATGTCGAGGTTGGCGTTGAGCGAGACCGCGTACTGGTCGACGTCCGGGTCGCCCAGCTTGAACGCCTTCTCGCCCACGCCGGGGAAGTTGCCGGTGTTCGGCGCGGTGCCCTGGTAGGTGCCGGAGCGGTTGGTCGGATCCTGGTGGCCGGCCTGCGCCGCCACATGGAGTTCGCCGGCGCCGCCGCTCAGGGTCACGCCCGCATCGCCGGAGACCTGCCACTGGCGGCCGTCGCCTTCGGAATACTCGCCGCCG
This sequence comes from Lysobacterales bacterium, assembly GCA_017302075.1. Lineage (GTDB taxonomy): Bacteria > Pseudomonadota > Gammaproteobacteria > Xanthomonadales > Xanthomonadaceae > Thermomonas > Thermomonas mangrovi. The sequence goes on along the minus strand of JAFLEB010000069.1, from coordinate 8,516 downwards.
CCCAGGCTCAGGCTGCCGCCCTTGCCCGCGCCCTTGAGCACGATGTTGACCACGCCGGCGATGGCGTCCGAGCCGTACTGGGCCGAGGCGCCGTCGCGCAGCACTTCCACGCGCTCGATCGCGGCCACCGGGATCGCGTTGAGGTCCACCGCCGACGAGCCGCGGCCGATGGTGCCGTTGACGTTGACCAGCGCCGACACGTGGCGGCGCTTGCCGTTGACCAGCACCAGCACCTGGTCCGGCGACAGCCCGCGCAGCTGCGCCGGGCGCACCCCGCTGGTGCCGTCGGCCATCGCCGGGCGCGGGAAGTTCAGCGAAGGCAGGGCCCGCGCCAGCGCGGTGGCCAGTTCGGTGGTGCCGGTGGCCTGCAGCGTTTCCCGGGTGATGATGTCGATCGGCGACTGCGATTCGGCGACCGTGCGGTCGGTGACGCGGGTGCCGGTGACGATCAGGGTGTCCAGGGTGCGGGCCTCCTTGTTGGCGTCCTGGGCCAATGCCGAGGTGGCGGTTAGCAGGGTGGCGACGGCGAGGGAGAGGCGGGAGAGGCGAGGCATTGCGGCGACCTTGGGTTGTATGACGGAATTCCTGCATTAGGCACCCGATTTGTGCGTTGCATCATTTCCGTTCGGCATACCCCGATAACCCGGCTGCCGCAGGCCGGCAATCCGGTCGTTTCCCGGCCCGTTGGCGCTTTATCGCTACAATTCACCGATGATTTCCTTCCGCAATTTCGCCCTGCGCCGGGGCGAGCGCCTGCTGCTGTCCGACGTCGACCTGGCCCTGCATGCCGGCTACCGGGTGGGCGTGGTCGGCCGCAACGGCGCCGGCAAGTCCTCCCTGTTCGCCGCCCTGATGGGCGAGGTCGAGCCCGACCGCGGCGACATCGACCTGCCCGGCAAGGCGCGCATCGCCAGCGTGTCGCAGGAAACCCCGCACCTGCCGGACCCGGCGATCGACTTCGTGCTGTCGGGCGATGCCGCGGTGCACGCCGCGATCCAGGCCGAAGCGAACGCCTTCGCCGCCGAGGACTGGGAAGCGGTCGCCGAAGCGCACCAGCGCCTGGAAGAGGTCAACGGGTACGACGGCACCGCGCGCGCCGGCCGCCTGCTGCACGGGCTGGGCTTCCCCGCGGAGACCCACGAAAAGCCGGTCGCGGACTTCTCGGGCGGCTGGCGGGTGCGCCTGAACGTGGCGCGGGCGCTGATGACGCCGTCCGACCTGCTGCTGCTGGACGAGCCGACCAACCACCTCGACCTCGATGCGGTGGTGTGGCTGGAGGAATGGCTGAAGCGCTACGACGGCACGCTGCTGGTGATTTCGCACGACCGCGAGTTCCTCGACAACGTCACCACCCACATCCTGCACCTGCACGACGGCAAGGCGAAGCTGTACGCCGGCAACTACACCGCGTTCGAGCGCCAGCGCGCCGAGCACCTGCGCCAGCAGCAGATCGCGTTCGACAAGGAACAGGCCGAGCGCGCGCACCTGCAGAGCTTCATCGACCGCTTCAAGGCCAAGGCCAGCAAGGCACGGCAGGCGCAGTCGCGGATGAAACGGCTGGAGAAACTGGCCGGCACCGAGGCGGTGCGCGTCGAGCGCGGGGTCAGCATCCAGCTGCCGGCGCCGCTACGGCTGCCGAATTCGCTGCTGTCGCTGCGCGACGTCGACTGCGGGTACGGCCCGGGCGCCACCATCCTGCGCAACGTCGGCTTCGGGCTGGAGGCGGGCGACCGCATCGGCCTGCTCGGCGTCAACGGCGCCGGCAAGTCGACGTTGGTGAAGACCCTGGTGGGCGAGCTGGCGCCGATGTCCGGCGAGCGCATCGCACATCCGGACCTGCGCATCGGCTATTTCGCCCAGCACACGGTGGAATCGCTTGTGGCCGGCACCTCGCCGATCGACCACCTCAAGGAACTCTCGCCGAACACCGCGACCCAGGACTTCCGCAATTTCCTCGGCGGTTGGCAGTTCCCGGGCGACCGCGCGTTCGAGGTGATCGACAACTTCTCCGGCGGCGAGAAGGCGCGCCTGGCGCTGGCGCTGCTGGCGTGGAACAAGCCGAACCTGCTGCTGCTGGACGAACCCACCAACCACCTCGACCTGGAGATGCGCGAGGCGCTCGCCGAGGCGCTGTCCGATTTCGACGGCGCGATCGTGATGGTCAGCCACGACCGCCACCTGATCGGCCTGGTCAGCGACCAGTACTGGCGCGTGCACGACGGCATCGTCGAGCCGTTCGACGGCGACCTCGACGATTACGCCGCTTGGTTGCGGACGCGCCCCGGCGCCGACAACCCCAAGACCCCGGTGCCGAAGTCCGCGCCGGGGGTGGCTGCGCCCGCGCCTGCGCGGGCGGCGAAGCCCAAGCCCAATCCGCACAAGCTGCAGAAGGCCGAGGAACGGGTGGCGCGGCTGGAGGGCAAGCTGGCCGAATGCGATGCGGCCATGGCCGACCCTGCGGCCTACGCGGATGCGGGCAAGGTGGCCGACCTCGGGCGGACGCAGCTGCAGTTGCGCCAGGAACTCGAAACCGCCGAAGCCGAACTGCTGGCGCTGTACGAGGGCTGAGGCCCGCTCAGGCCGGTCGCTGGCGGGCATGCGCCAGCGCGCGCAGCAGGAAGCCGGTGGCCAGGAACACGATGCACAGGCCGGCGACATTGCCCAGCACCCGCCCCATCCCGAGGCTGGGGACGTCCACGAAGGGATACGGGTAGAAGCCGCTCATCGCCCCGCGGACCAGGGCGTAGGCGGCATACCCCAGCGGCCACGCCAGCCACCAGCCCGCCGCGCTCGCGGGGATGCGGACCCGCGGCGGGAACACCCACCACCACGCCAGCGCGGCCAGCGGCACCGCGTAGTGCAGCAGCAGGTCGGCGAGCCACGCCGCGCCTTGCGGGTTCCAGATTTCGCGCAGCAACAGGTGGTAGCCGATCCCGACCAGCACGATCGCGGTCACCGCGCAGCCGCGCCAGCGCAGGTCGCGGCCGCCATCCGCCGCCAACGCGCCACGCAGCGCGAGCCACGCGACCAGGCCGTTGCTGAGGACGGTGAAATAGCCAAGGAACTGCCAGAGCCCGTGCAGGGCGCCGCGCCCGGCGTCGAGCCCCATCCGCAGCGACAGCACCAGCTGCAGCAGCAGGGCGACGCCGGCCAGCATCGCCAGCGCCGCCGCCCACTGGCGTGCCGGCGTCATCGTCAGTCCTTGAGGAAGTACTCGACCGTGGTGACCACCCGGATTTTCTTGATCTGCGGGCTGCCGGCATCCCGGTTCTCGATGCTGACCACGCCCTGGTTGGCGCTGCGGATGCCGCCGATGCGCGCCCCCGAGTCCTTGGCGAACTGTTCGGCGGAGCTGCGCGCGGCCGCGGTGGCCTCGGCGATCAGCGTCGGCTTGATCGCGTTGAGCTGGGTGTAGTCGAACTCGGGCCCGCCGCCTTCCTCGGTGTTGAGCATCACCCCGCGGGCGACGATGTCGCCGCTGCGGCGCAGGGCACCCAGCGCCTCCTTGACCCGGCTGGTGCGCAGGGTGACGGTGTTGGAATAGCGATAGCGCTCCGGCGGGCGGTTGTCGCCATAGGCGTAGGTCCAGCGGTCCTCCAGTCGCGGCGGGCTGACCACCACCTCGTCGTCCTTGAACCCGGCGCTCGTCAGGAATTCGCGGATGGTGCGGGTGTTGGCGTCCAGTTGCGCCTGCACCGCGCCCAGTTCGTTGCCGCCGACGGTCTGCGACAGCGGCCAGACCACCAGGTCGGCATCCACGATCTTCTCCGCCGAGCCCTTCACGGTCACGTAGCGGTCGGCGGTGCGCAGGTGGGCCATGCCCTGCGCGGCGAACCAGCCGGCCCCGGCCAGCCCGAGGGCGATGAGGGCGGCGGCGATCAGGTTGCGGGACTGCATGCGGGACTCCGGCGGTGTGGGGTGTTGGAGGGAAGCACGGCGATCCCTTGAAACGCCGGCCACAGGCCGCACTATGCCAGCCTCGATGCATGCCTGACGTGGACCCTGCCCGATGCCGATCTATGCCTTCGCCTGTGATGCCTGCGGGCACCGCTTCGACCGCCTGCAGAAGCTGTCGGATCCCGACCCCGACCGGTGCCCGGCCTGCGCGGCCGAGGGTGCCGTCCATCGCCAGCTGACCGCCCCGCAGTTCCGGCTGGCGGGCAGCGGTTGGTACGAGACCGACTTCAAGAAGGACGGCGACAAGAAGCGCAACCTGGCCGAGGAGGGTGGCGGCGCTGACAAGCCGGCGGGCGAATCCAAGCCAGAGGCGAAGCCGGAGGCCAAGCCGGCCGTGCCGGCGACACCGGCCGGGGGCAACGCCCCGGCCGGCTGAAGCGACCTCAGCGTACGCCGAAGCGCGCGCGGCAGCCCTTGTCGACCCACAGGCCGGTCCGCTGGTTGTAGCCCCACGAATAGCCTTCGCGGCAGCTGTCGTTGGACAGCTGGGAGATCAGGCGCGGATTGCCATGGCGGGCATCCCAGGCGCAGGTGGTATGGCGGTTGTTGGTGCTGGAGCAGGTCACCGAATAATCGCTGCCGCCGTTGCCGCCCCAATGGCCGGTGCGGACCTGGAACACGCCGCGGCAACCACGGTCGACCCACAGTTGCCCATCGCGCACGCCGAAGCTGACGTTCTCGGTGCAGCGGGTGTCGGAGAGTTGGCGCACCAGGGTCGCGCGACCGCTGATGTTGCTGCCGCAGGTGCGGTAGCGGTCGTCGCGGCTTTCGCATTGCAGGGTCGTGGTGTTGCCGCCACCGGCGCGGCCGGGGCCGAATTCGGCACGGCAACCGCTGGTCACCGTGACCCGCCCGTTGTTGGCATACCAGGTGCGTCCCTCGGTGCAACTGGTGTTCGACAACTGGCGGACCAGGCGCGACTGGCCATTCCACGGGGTGTTGCAGGTGCGCGAGCGCCCGTCGGTGCTCTCGCAGCGGATGGTCTGCCCGCCCTGGCCTGGGCCGGGTTTCCAGCCGCCGCCGCTATTGCCGAGCGACTTGGCGATGTCGGCCTTGACCTTGCTGAAGGTCCAGCGCGACAACCGGACCTGGTCGAGGTAGAAGCGCAGCTGGTCGTTGGGGATCTGGCGGCCGTTGGACTGCTCGCGGTATTCCAGCGAGATCACCCGGGTCTGCTCCGAGGTGCTCAGGGTCCACAGGTCCTCCGGCGCGTAGGCGCGCTGGGACTGGGCGTGGGCGGGGGCTGGCAGGGCGGACAGGCCGGTGGCGACGCCGAGGGACAGCAGGGACGCGAGCAACAGGCGATGCGGTGTCAGGCTGGACATGGCGGATCCCCGGAACAGGTGGGTCGGTGGGCGTTCGCCGGGGCGCCGGGCCCGGGGCACCGGCACAGTAGCGCCTTGGCCCGTTAAAATGGCGTTTCAGGTCGCCCGGTTCCCGGTGCCGGCCGATTTCCCGGAGTGTCCATGCGTACCCATTTCTGTGGCCTGGTCGACGAAGCGTTGATCGGCCAGACCGTGACCCTGTGCGGTTGGGCGGATGTCGCCCGCAACATGGGCCAGATCGTCTTCATTGACCTGCGCGACCACGAAGGCATCGTGCAGGTCGTCGCCGAACCTGCGGATGCCGCCGGCAACGCCGCGGTGCTCGAGGCTGCCGGCAAGGTGGGCTACGAGGATTGCCTGCGCATCACCGGCACGGTGCGCAAGCGCCAGTCGGTCAACGACAGGATCAGGACCGGCCAGGTGGAAGTGGTGGCCGAGACCATCGAGTTGCTGAACAAGGCCGAGCCGCTGCCGTTCCACCACCACGAGAACCCGGGCGAGGACATCCGCCTGAAGTACCGCTACCTCGACCTGCGCAGCCCCGACATGCAGCGCAAGATGCGCACGCGGACGAAGCTGGTCTCGGCGCTGCGCCACTGGCTGGACGCGCGCGGCTTCCAGGACATCGAGACGCCGATCCTGACCAAGGCCACGCCCGAGGGCGCGCGCGACTTCCTGGTCCCGGCGCGCATGCATCCCGGCGAGTTCTACGCCCTGCCGCAGAGCCCGCAGCTGTTCAAGCAGATCCTGATGATGGCGGGCTTCGACCGCTACTACCAGGTCGCGCGCTGCTTCCGCGACGAAGCCCTGCGCGCCGACCGCCAGCTGGAATTCACCCAGCTCGACATGGAGTTCGCGTGGGTGTCCGAGCGCGACGTGCAGGACACCGTCGAGGCGATGGTCCGCGACGTGTTCCGCGAGGTCGCGGGCGTCGAACTGGCGACGGAGTTCCCGCGCATGACCTATGCCGAGGCGATGCGCCGCTACGGCTCGGACAAGCCCGACCTGCGCATCGACCTGGAACTCGTCGATGTCGCCGATCGGGTGAAGGACTGCGAGTTCGCGGTGTTCACCGGCGCCGCCAACGACCCCGAGGGCCGGGTCGCCGCGCTGCGCATCCCCGGCGGCGCGTCGCTGTCGCGCAAGCAGATCGACGAGTACGCCGCCCACGCCGCCAAGTTCGGCGCCAAGGGCCTGGCCTACGCGAAGATCGACGAGGCCGGCGCGATCAATTCGCCGGTCGCCAAGTTCTTCGCCGAAGGCGCGTTCGAGGCGCTGCTGGCGCATGTCGGCGCGGGCAACGGCGACCTCGTGTTCTTCGGTGCCGGCGCCTACGGCAAGGTCAGCGATTTCATGGGCGCGGTGCGGCTGAAGGCCGGCAAGGACTTCGGCCTGGTCCAGGACGGCTGGAAGCCGCTGTGGGTCACCGATTTCCCGATGTTCGAATGGGATGCGGAGGAGCAGCGCTACGTGGCCCTGCACCACCCGTTCACCGCGCCGGCGGTGGATTCGATCGAGGACCTGCGCGCGCATGCGAAGACCGCGGTGAGCCGCGGCTACGACATGGTGTTGAACGGCAACGAGATCGGCGGCGGCTCGATCCGCATCCACCGCCCGCAGATGCAGGCGGCGGTGTTCGACCTGCTGGGCATCGGCGCCGAGGAACAGCGCGCCAAGTTCGGCTTCCTGCTGGACGCGCTGAAGTACGGCGCGCCGCCGCACGGCGGCATCGCCTTCGGCATCGACCGAATCGCCGCGCTGATGGCCGGCAGCGACTCGATCCGCGATGTGATCGCCTTCCCCAAGACCACGTCCGCGCAGTGCCTGATGACCGACGCGCCCAGCCCGATCCCGGACGCGCAACTGGCCGAGGTGCACGTGCAGGTGCGGGCCGCCGACCGGTGACCGGCGCCGGGGACTGCTGCCCGACGCGTGCGGACGTCCTGTCCGACGCGTCGCCGCGGGCCGTCCCTGGCCCGCTGTCCGCAGCCACCCGTCCCCGGTTCCCGTCGGGCGGCGCGCGATGACTGCATCGATCCGCCGCGCCACCACCGCCGATGCGGACGTGCTCGCCGCGCTCGGCGCAGGCACCTTCGTCGAGACCTTCGGCCATTTGTACGCGCCGGAGGACCTGCAAGCCTTCCTCGACGAAAGCCATTCGCGGGAGGCGTATGCCGCCGTCCTCGACCAGCCCGAGTACGCGCTGTGGATCGCCGAGGCCGACGGGCATGCGATCGGCTACGTGCAGGCGGGTCCCTGCGGCTTGCCGCATGCCGACGTGCGCCCCGGCGATGGCGAGGTCAAGCGCCTGTACCTGCGCGCGGACGCCCAGAACGGCGGGGTGGGGCGCGCGCTGATGGATACGGCGATGGCCTGGCTGCTGCGCGACGGGCCACGCACCCTGTGGCTGAGCGTGTGGTCCGAGAACCTCGGCGCGCAGCGCTTCTACGCACGCTACGGCTTCGGTTTCGCCGGCGAATACGAATTCATCGTCGGCGCCCAGCGCGACCGCGAGTTCATGTACCGGCGCCCGCCCGATGCCGCCTGACGCCGCGCCCGGCGTGCTGCTGGTGCACGGGCTGTGGATGCGCAGCATCGCCATGCGCTGGCTGGCGACGCGGTTGCGCAGCCAGGGCTTCGCCCCGACCACCTTCGGCTACTACAGCCTGCTGCAGGACACCGATGCCGTGGTCGCGCGGCTGGCCGGGGTGCTGGCCGCGCATCCGGGCATCCACGTGGTCGCGCACAGCCTGGGCGGGCTGCTGACCCTGCGCGCGGTCGAGCGTCTCGGCGACGCCGCGATCGGCCGCATCGTCTGCCTGGGCTCGCCGCTGGCGGGCAGTGGGGCCGCGGCCGCGATCGCCGCGCGCATCCCCGCCGGGGCGCAGCTGGTCGGCCACAACCGCGCCCTGCTGCAGGCGGGCATCGGCCGGATCCCGGACGGGATCGAGGTCGGCATGGTCGCCGGCTGCGTGCCGCGCGGGCTGGGGGCGCTGGTCGCGCGCTTCTCCTGCGCCCACGACGGCACCGTCGGGGTCGACGAGACCCGGGTCCCGGGTCTGGCCGACCACGTGGTGGTGCGGGCCAGCCACAGCGGCCTGCTGTTTTCCGACCAGGTGGTCCGGCAGGTGGCCGGGTTCCTCCGCAGCGGCGGCTTCGAGCACGCGGTCGAACCGCCGGCCGTATAATCCGCGCCCTTCGCAAGACACTCTGGAACCTGCATGGGACGTGGCC
>JAFLEB010000068.1 GCA_017302075.1 Lysobacterales bacterium | reverse complement strand
GGTTCGCCTGCGGCGAAGGCGACGGCGGCGCGGGATTTCACCGGCCGCCCCGCGGTGGAGGCGATATCGCTCATGGGTTGTCCTCTTGAGGTGGGCCTGCAAGCCTGCACGGCCAACGGCAAGGCCGCATCGCGCCAGCGAAGCAGGTGCGCAGTATAGGGCGACCGGATCCCGAGGCTCATTGCGTTCTCCAGTCCGACCACAACAGGACATGCCCCATGCGCCATTCGCACTACATGCCACTCATCACCGCCGTACTGCTGCTCGGCGCATGCGGCGACAAGCCCGACGCATCCACCGGCGAGGACGCACGCGAGAGCGCCACCTCGACGACTGCCGATGCGACAGCGGCCGCGGCCGCTGCGGCACAGACCGTGGCGCCCCCAGATGATGGCGCAATGGTCATTCACGTGGCCGCGGGCGGCCAGCACCCGGACCGCTTCTGCATGCCGCAATGGGGCATCGCCAACCGCACCGGGCGCGATGTCGGGGCGCTACTGGTCCACCTGGAATGGCGCGACCGCAACGGCCAGATGCTCAAGCCCGCCGGCGAATTCGGCACCATGGTCGAACCCTTTGCCGCCGGCAGCGACAAGGACCTGAGCATGGATGGCCATGCCGCCGCCTGCCGGGACCTGCGGGTGGTGGTGACCACCTATGCGTGCAGGGATGCGAATGCCGTGCGCGTGGCGTGCCCCGGCCCGCTGCGCGCCGTGGCAAGCGGCGGCATCGAGATCGACCTCGGCGGCGCCGCCGAAGGCACGATGAAGGGCGCGGTCGAGGGCTGACCGCGCTGGCTCAGCCCGTGTTCTGGATCCCGGCGGCGATGCCGTTCACGGTCGACACCAGCGCGCGCAGCACCGCCTCGTCGCCGCGGTCGCCCGCGCGCCAGCGCTGCAGCAGGTCGACCTGCAAAAGGCTGATCGGATCCACGTAGGGATTGCGCAGGCGGATCGACAGGCGCAGCCGGTAGTCGTCCGCCAGCAGCTCGTCGCGCGCCTTGATCGCGAGGATCGCCTCGCGGGTGCGCGCGAACTCCGCCGCGACCTGCGGGAAGAACGCCGCGTGCAGCGGCCCGGCCAGCTGCGAGTAGCGCTCGAAGATCGCCAGGTCGGACTTCGCCATCAGCATCTCGACGTCGTCGATCATCGCCGCGAAGAACGGCCAGTCGCGGGCCATCCCCGCCATCGCGTCCAGCCCGTGCGCCTCGATGCCGTGGCGCAGCGCGGTGCCGACGCCGTACCAGCCGGTCAGGCCGGAGCGGTTCTGCGACCACGCGAACACCCAGGGGATGGCGCGCAGGTTGGCGATGCCGCCATCGCGGCGCCGCGACGGGCGCGACCCGATGTGCAGGCGCTCGATCACGTCGATCGGCGTGGCCGCGCGGAAATAGGCGGGGAAGTCGGGGTGCTCGTGGACCATCGCCCGGTAATGCGCGCGCGAGACCCCGGCGAGTTCGGCGGCGAGCGCGCGCCAGGCATCCTCGCGCGGTTCCGGCGGGCGCGGGCGCAGGCTCGCGCGCAGCACCGCGCCGGCCATCTGCTCGAGGTTGCGCAAGGCCAGCGCGCGGATCCCGTACTTGCGGTGGATCACTTCGCCCTGTTCGGTGACGCGCAGGCGGCCCTCCACCGAGCCGCGCGGCGCGGCGATGATCGCGCGCTCGGTCTTGCCGCCGCCGCGGCTGACCGAACCGCCGCGGCCATGGAAGAACACGATCGACACCCCGGCCTCGCGGGCCAGCGCCAGCAAATCGACCTGGGCCCGCTGCAGGCTCCAGCGCGAGGCGAAGATCCCGCCGTCCTTGGCGCTGTCGCTGTAGCCCAGCATCACCACCTGGCGACCGCCGCGCGCGTCGAGGTGCCGGCGGTACACCGGATCCTCGAACAGGGCGCGCATCACCGACGGCGCGGCCTGCAGGTCGTCCACGGTCTCGAACAACGGCGCGACGTCCAGCGGCACCTCGTCGCCTTCCACGCAACCGGCCACCCGCGCCAGCGCGAGCACCGCCAGCGCGTCGGCCGCGGTGCGGCTCATGCTGATGATGTACGGCCCGAACGCATGCTCGCCCAACGCGCCACGCAACGCATGCACGGTGCGGAACACCTCCAGCGCGGATCCCGCGCCGCCGGCATCCGGCATCGCCACCGGCGCGCCGCCGATCAGCGCATGCAGGCGCGCGACCCGCGACGGCAGCGGCCGCTCGGCCCAGTCGGCATCGGCTTCCAGTGCGGCCAGGGCCTCGTCGTGCGCGGCGGAATCCTGGCGCAGGTCGAGCGCGGCCATGTGGAAGCCGAAGGTACGCGCCCGGCGCAGCACGCGCTGCACGGCGAAGCGGCCGGCATGTCCGCCGCGGTGCGCGACCAGGCTGTCGTCGATCAGTTGCAGGTCGTCGATGAAGGCGGCGGCATCGGGATAGGCGGCGGCGCCCCCGGCCTGCGTCGCCTGCAGGCGCGCGCGCATCGTCCACAACAGCTGCCGGTAGGGCATGTCCGCCAGCCGCGGGCGCGCATGCACCGCATCCGCCGGCAGCAGCGCGCGGTTGGCCTCGGTGCGCGCGTCGATCTCCGGCGCATGCCCGCTGCGGCTGCGGCTCTGGGTGAGGATGTCGCCCAGCGCGCGCAGGTCGGCGAGGTAGCACGACAGCGCGAGCGCGCGTTGCGCGGCGAGCGCGTCGCGGATGGTGGCCGCGCCCACGTTCGGGTTGCCGTCCATGTCGCCGCCGACCCAGGTGCCGAACCGCAGCAGCGCGGGCAGCGCGATGCGCGTGCCGTATACCGCTTCCACCGCATCACCGAACGCCTCGTAGAACACCGGCAGCACGCGGTAGAGCACGTTCGCGAGGTAGTAGCCGATGTGCTCGACCTCGTCGCCCACGCTGGGCTTCTGCGGCGGTGCCTCGTTGGTCTGCCAGGTGGTGGTCAGCGACTGCCGGATGCGGGCGTCGTCGGCGCGCCGCTCGGGCGGCGTGCGGCCGCGGTCGATGTCGGCGACCAGGCGCTCGACGATGGTCTTTTCCTTGAGCAGCAACGCGCGCCGCACGGCTTCGGTGGGATGCGCGGTGAACACCGGCTCCAGGCAAGTCCGCGCCAGCATCGCCTGCAGCTCCTCCAGTCCGACCCCGGCATCGCGCAGGTCGCGCAGCACCGCCTCCAGCCCGCCCGGCTGCGGCGCATGGCCCATCCGCTGGTAGTCGCGGCGCCTGCGGATCCGGTGCACCCGCTCGGCGAGGTTGGTCGCGCCGAAGTACGCGGCGAAGGCGCGCACCAGCGCCTCGGCTTCCGCCAGCGGCGCGTCGCGCAGGGTCGCGGCCAGCGCCTCCAGCGGCGCACCCTGCTCGCGGCGGGCAATGGCGGTGCGGCGCACCTGCTCGACCCGCGCGAGGAACTCGGCGGAGACCTGCTCGGCCAGCATCTCGCCGACCATCGCGCCCAACCGGCGCACGTCGTCGCGCAGCAGGCCATCGGTGTCGGCGAATTCCAGGGGTTCGCGCAGCGGTCCGCCGTTCGGGCTCATGGCCGCAGGCTAGCGCGATTCTTGCGGCGGTGCAGCAAGGCAGCATCGATGCGCCGGATGTCGGAAATCACCCTACGATGCCCGTGGCCGTGCCGCTATGCTCGACGCGGCGACCCACACAAGGAACGTGGCATGGATATCCGGCGCATCCTCGGCGCATTCGCTTTGTCATGGGCGCTCCTGCCCGCTGCGCATGCGCAGGAGGCCAGCACCGACGCCACCTGCGAGGCGGCCTATGCCAGCCTGCCGCCCGGCGCGATCCTCGACCTGCTCGACCCGCAGGCCGCGACCGGGGCGCGTGCAGCGGCACTGGCCGGCTACCAGCGACTCGCTGCGGAAATGCCCCACTGCCCCGAGTTCGGCTACACCCTCGGCCAGCTGTATCGCCACGGCGAATACCTGCCGGGCAACCTGGTCGCGCAGGACATCGCCAAGGCCCGCACGCTGATCCTGCCGATGGCCGAAGCCGGCTACCTGCCCGCCTACGCCGACCTCGCGGAGATGGAGATGCGCCACGCCCAGGCGCGCGAGGCGATGAAATGGACGCAGGTCTACCTGCACTTCGTCGACGAGGTCCTGCTCGAGGGCGTGCGCGATGGCGATGCGCTCCAGTACCAACGCTCCGCCTATAACGGCAACCTGCTGAACCGGGTGGAGCTGATCTGGCGCTACACCCGCCCGACGCCGCCGCGCAAGGCGGTGAAGGAAGACCTGCAAGCGTACCTGGCTGCACACGGGGAGGCCGTGGAAGCGCGCATGCGCGCACGCGATCGCGGGCAGGGCCTGCGCGCCTCGGCGCAGGGCGGCGGTGCGACGCACGCGATCGCCCCGGCGCAGTCCTGCTACGTCAACGCGATCGACCGCATCGGTGCCGGCGCCGCATCGTGGATCGTCGAAGTGCTGCCGAGCGGCAAGCCCGGGCGCGTCGTCCTCGAGAACTTCGTGCCTAACCCGGACGTCGCCGGGGCGATGCGCGACTGCCTGGACCGCTACACCTTCGCGCCGTTCGCGGGCGATGCACCGGCCACCATCCGCGTGTCGATGGTGATGGGCTCGCCGGAAGGCGCCGCCATCAGCCGCAAGCGTCGCCGCTAGGCGGCACCACGCGGCTCAGTACGCGAACTCCCGGAACACCGGGTCCACGCTGCCGTTCCAGGCGCCGTGGAACAACTCCAGCTTGCGCTCGGCCGGGGTCTGCCCGGCCTCGGCGATCTCCAGCAGGGTGTCGATGAAGCCGCTCTCGTCGACGCCGCAGCGGTCCGCCCTCGCCCGCCGGCGCAGGCCGGCATGCGCGACCTTCAGCGCCTCGCGCGCGAGGTCGAGCAGGGTGCCGCCGCGGAACGGCGTGTTCAGCGCGAGCCTCGGCACCTGGTCGCGCAGCGCGTTGCGCTCGGCCATCGTGAAATCCTTGACCAGGTCCCAGGCGGCATCCAGCGCGGCATCGTCGTACAGCAGCCCCACCCAGAACGCGGGCAACGCGCAGATGCGGTTCCACGGGCCGCTGTCGGCGCCGCGCATCTCCAGGTACTTCTTCAGCCGCACTTCCGGGAAGGCGGTGGTCATGTGGTCGTTCCAGTCGCGCAGCGTGGGCAACGCGCCCGGCAGCACGTCCAGCTCGCCCTTCAGGAACTTGCGGAACGACTTGCCGCTGGCGTCGACGTAGCGACCGTCGCGGTGGCTGAAGTACATCGGCACGTCGAGCAGGTAGTCGACGTAACGCTCGTAGCCGAAGCCGTCCTCGAACACGAAGTCGAGCATGCCGGTGCGGTCGGGGTCGGTGTCGGTCCAGATGTGCGAGCGGTAGCTCAGGTAGCCGTTCGGCTGGCCGTCGGTGAACGGCGAATCGGCGAACAGCGCGGTGGCGACCGGCTGCAGCGCCAGCGACACGCGGAACTTCTTCACCATGTCCGCTTCGCTGGCGTAGTCCAGGTTGACCTGCACCGTGCAGGTGCGGGTCATCATGTCCAGGCCCAGCCCGCCGACCTTGGGCATGTAGTCGCGCATGATCCGGTAGCGGCCCTTGGGCATCCACGGCATTTCGTCGCGCCGCCACTTCGGCTGGAAGCCCATGCCGAGGAAGCCCAGCTGCAATTCGTCCGCGACCTCGCGCACCTCGCGCAGGTGCCCGCCGACTTCCTTGCAGGTGTCGTGCAGCGTCTCCACCGGTGCGCCGGACAGTTCCAGTTGCCCGGCCGGCTCCAGCGTCACCGAGGCCATGTCCTTGGTCAGCGCGATGACCCGCGCCGGGGCGCCGTCCACGCTTTCCTCGTAGGGCGCCCATCCGAACCGGGTCAGCCCCTTGAGCAGGGCCTCGATGCCGCGTGCGCCATCGAACGTCGGCGGGCGCAGGTCGTCGAGGCGGAAGCCGAACTTCTCGTGCTCGGTGCCGATCCGCCAGGCCTCGCGCGGCTTCTCGCCCGACGCCAGCACCTCCGCCAATTGCCGAGGGTCGGTGATCGGCGTGTCGCTGGCGCTGCTGGGTCCGGACATGGCGGGCTTCCGCGGGGGGTCAGGCAGCATAGCCCCCGCCGATGGCCGGCGACAGCGCGCGGATGGTGCTTCAGCGTTCCGGCTGCAACCGTATTCGCGGCGCTCGGCGTTGTGGACGCCGGCGGGCGCTTGTAGCCTCGGGGGCTTCACGCCCCGGGGACGGCCATGCGCTTCCTGCTCGCCTGCTGCCTGCTGTGGTTCGCCGTCGCCCCCGCCGCGCGCGCCGCCGTGGTCGAACACCTGGAACCCGGCAACTGGTGGGTGGGCATGCGCCACGACCGGGTGGAGCTGATGGTGCATGGCGCCGGCATCGGCCGCACGACGCCGCGCATCGCCCGCGCCGGGGTGGCGGTGGTCGACGTGCAACGTACCGACAACCCGAACTACCTGTTCGTCACCGTGCACGTCGCGGCGGACGCCGCGCCCGGCGTGGTGCCGATCGCGTTCGAGGCCGACGGACGCACCGTCGCCACCCGCGACTGGCGACTCGATGCGCGCGTGCCGGGCTCCGCGCAACGCCGCGGCTTCGATGCCGCGGATGCGATCTACCTGGTGGTGCCCGACCGATTCGCCAACGGCGATCCGGGCAACGACAGCGTCGCCGGCCTGCGCGAGGCCGCGCGCCGCGCCGATCCCGACGGCCGCCACGGCGGCGACATCGCCGGCCTGCGCCGGCACCTGGACTACATCGCCGCGCTCGGCTTCACCCAGCTGTGGCCGACGCCGATGCTGGAGAACGACCAGCCGCACCATTCCTACCACGGCTACGCGATCACCGACCTGTACCGCGTGGACCCGCGGATGGGCCGCAACGAGGACGTGCGCGCCCTCGCCCGCGACGCCCGCGCGCGCGGCATCGGGCTGGTGATGGACGTCGTCCTCAACCATATCGGCTCCGGGCACTGGTGGATGCGCGACCTGCCGGCGAAGGACTGGATCAACGGGGGCGGCAAGTTCTCGCCCACCAACCATCGCCGCACCACGATCCAGGATCCGCATGCGGCGCCCGCAGATCGCGCCGGCTTCACCGACGGCTGGTTCGTGCCCGCCATGCCGGACCTCAACCAGCGCAACCCGCACGTGGCGCGCTACCTGATCCAGAACACCCTGTGGTGGATCGAATACGCCGGCCTCTCGGGCATCCGCGAGGACACCTTCGGCTATGCCGACAGCCGGTTCCTGAGCGACTGGGCGAAGGCGGTCACCGACGAATACCCGCACTTCTCGATGGTCGGCGAGGAATGGAGCCCCAATCCCGCGGTGGTCGCCCACTGGCAGCGCGGCAAGGCCAATCCCGACGGCCATGTCCCGCACATGCCCAGCATGATGGACTTCCCGGTGCACGTCGCGCTGCGCGATGCGCTGCTGCGCCCGGAAGGCTGGGACGGCGGCTGGATGCCGCTGTACGAGATGCTGGCCAACGACTTCCTGTATCCCGATCCCGGCCGGCTGGTGGTGTTCGCCGAGAACCACGACACCTCGCGCCTGTTCGCCCACCTCGACGGCGACCTCGGCCTGTGGAAGATGGCGATGGCCTACCTCGCCACCGTGCGCGGCACGCCGCAGTTCTTCTACGGCTCCGAGGTGCTGCTGCGCGGGCCGCGCGAACGCAGCGACGGCCTGTTGCGCGCGGACATGCCGGGCGGCTGGGCCGGCGATGCCGCCGATGCCTTCACCGGCACGGGCCTGGCGGCCGCGCAGCGGGAGGCGCAGGCCTACATCCGCGCCTTGTTCACCTGGCGCAAGCGCACGCCGCTGCTGCACGACGGCGCGTTGACCCACTACGCACCGGCCGACGGGGTCTACGTGTATTTCCGCCACGCCGGCACCGCCTCCGCGCAGGGCCCGTCGGTGATGGTGGCGCTCAATCGCACCGACGCGCCGGTGACGGTCCCGCTGGCCCGCTTCGCGCCGTTCGTCCGCACCGGGATGCGCGCCCGCGGCGGGCTAGACGGCGCCGAGGTCGACCTCGGGGACACGCTGGTCGTGCCGGCGAAGGCGGCGACGCTGCTGGAACTGCCCTGACGCGCGGCCCGCAGCGGGCCGCTGGCTAGATGTGCATCCAGCCAGCGACGACCTTGCGCAGCTCGTCGACGCCCACCTTCGATTCCGCCGAGAAGGTCTGCACGCTGACGCTGTCGCCGAAGGCACGGCCCAGCTCCATCCGCACCGCCTGCAGGGTATTGCCGGCGGCGCCGCGGCCCAGCTTGTCGGCCTTGGTCAGCAGGGCATGCGCCGGCAGGCCGCGCTCCATCGCGTAGCCCAGCATCTGGCGGTCGTAGTCCTTCAGCGGATGGCGGATGTCCATCACCACCACCAGCCCGCGCAGCGCGAAACGGCTGGCGAAATAAGTGTCGATGAAGGCCTGCCAGTGCGCCTGCAGCTCCTGCGGGACCTTGGCGTAGCCATAGCCGGGCAGGTCGACGAGATAGCGGTCGGCGTGCGGCGGCAACCCGAAATAGACCAGCTGCTGGGTCCGGCCCGGGGTCTTGGAGACCCGCGCCAGCGCGTTCTGCTGGCACAGGGCGTTGAGCGCGGAGGACTTCCCGGCGTTGGAACGGCCGGCGAAGGCGACCTCGAAGCCGCCGTCGGGCGGCAACTGGCGGGGATTGTGCGCGGCCAGCAGGTAGCTGGCGCGGGCGAAGGGATTGGGGGCGGCCATGCGGATAGGATCGCACGGCCCGCGGTTTGACCGCCTCCGGCGGCGCGACGATAATTCGCGGTCGCGCGGTCGCGTCCGGCCGCACCCAACTCCTGGAGTCGTTGCATGCGCCTTGCCCGCGTCCATGGTCTCGCCGGTCTCGCCCTCCTCGCGGCGGCGGCGGTCGCCTATGCCCAGAGCACCCCGGTCGCGGTGCCGGATGCCGCGCCGGTGCAGGCCGCGCCGCTCGACGACAAGCCCGCGCACTGGGGCGACGCCACCGCCGGGCAGTCCAAGGCCGGCGCCTGCGCCGCCTGCCACGGCCTCGACGGCAACCCGACCGATCCGCAATACCCGCGCCTGGCCGGGATGCCGGAGCGCTACATCGCCCAGCAGCTGGCCCAGTTCAAGAACGGCGAGCGCACCAGCGGCATGGCCGCGGTGATGGTCGCTTTCGCCGCCCCGCTGTCGAACCAGGACATGCGCGACATCGGCGCGTGGTTCGCCTCGCAGAAGGCCGGTTCCGGCGTGGCCGACGACACCCCGATCGCCGACGGTCCGAACAAGGGCGTCAAGTTCTACCAGGTGGGCGAGCGCCTCTACCGCGGGGGCGATGCGGCCCGTGGCATGCCGGCCTGCACCGCTTGCCACGGCCCGTCCGGCGGCGGCAACCCGGGTCCGGCCTACCCGGCCCTGCATGGCCAGCAGGCGGCCTACGTCGCCCGTCGTCTGGAGGAATACCGCGCCGGCACGACCACCGCCAAGGACGCCGCCCATTTCAACCTGATGGCCAGCGTGGCGAAGTCGCTGACCGACGAGGAAATCCAGTCGCTCGGCAGCTATGTGCAGGGCCTGCACGCGCGCGCGCCGGCGACCACCGCGGCAGCCGGCGGCCACTGACCGCTTCCGGGCTTCACCGTTCGTTCCGCCACCCGCGTCGAAGCTGGCGCGGTCATCGACGCCGGGAGACCTTGAACATGCGTGCGCTGCTGCTGTCCCTGCTGCTCCTGCTGGCTGCACCGCTGGCGCATGCCCAAGCGCTGCCGGGCCTTACCGAAGGCAAGGAATACCGCTACATCGCGGCTGGCGCGCCTTATCGCCCCGCCGCCGGCAAGACCGAAGTCGCCGAGGTCTTCGCTTACTGGTGCCCGCATTGCGCGCACTTCGACCCGATGCTGCAGGCGTGGAAGCGCAAGCTGCCCGCCTCCGTGCAATTCGTCGCCCTGCCGATGGTCTCC
This sequence comes from Lysobacterales bacterium, assembly GCA_017302075.1. GTDB lineage: Bacteria > Pseudomonadota > Gammaproteobacteria > Xanthomonadales > Xanthomonadaceae > Thermomonas > Thermomonas mangrovi. The sequence continues at coordinate 3,925 of JAFLEB010000068.1, read as the reverse complement.
GGCCCGGACGACGCCTTCGGCCGCGTGTTCTTCGCCGCAGAGTCCTCGCGGACGCTGGGCACGTTGCATCCATTGCTGTTCCGCGCCATCCACGAGACGGGCGAATTGCCACGCAATGCCAGCGTCGCCCAGGTGTCCGCGTTCATCGCCAAGGTGCCGGGCATCGACCAGGCCGCCTTCAAGGCTGCACTGGCGAAGGATGACGCGCTGCGCGCCAGGATGGCCCAGGCCTACCAGTTCGCGCTGCGCAGCGACATCCCCGGCACGCCCTCGCTGGTGATCGACGGCCGCTACCTCGTGCTCGGCGACAGCTACGAATCCTTACTGGCGAATGCCGGCAAGGTGGTGGTGGCGCTCGCGCCCAAGCCCGCGCCGAAGCCGGCCGCCAAGCCCCGCTCCTGAGACCACGCCACAGGACTTCCCGATGACCGTTTCCCGCCACGCCCTGCTCCTGCTTGCCCTGCTTCCGCTTGCCGCCTGCAAGCAGGACGCGCCTGCCGCCGCGACGCCTGCCGACGCGAACACGGCCGCAGCCGCCAAGCAGGCCAGTACCCAGGATGCGGCGACCCTCGCGACCGCCGAAGCCAACGCGAAGGCAGCGGCCGACGCCGCCGCCAAGGCGCCGCCGCCGGTGCTGGGCACCGATTACGTCGAGATCCCGAACGGCCAGCCGTTCGAGCCGGCCGACGGCCGCATCGAGGTGGCCGAGATCTTCGGCTACGTCTGCCCGTTCTGCGCCGCCGTGCAGCCCACGGTGAGCGCGATGAAGGCCAAGTTCCCGCCGGACGTGCGCATGGTCTACGTGCCCGCCGCATTCGGCGCGATGTGGGACAACTACGCCAAGGCCTTCTACACCGCGGAAGCGATGGGATTGGTCGACAAGACCCACGACGCGATGTTCCGCGCGATCCACATCGACAAGACGCTGAAGGGCGAACGCGGCATGGACACGCCGGACGAGATCGCCGCGTTCTACGCTGCCTACGGTGCCGATCCCAAGCAGTTCGTCAGCAGCATGGAAAGCTTCGCCGTCGCGACCAAGGTCAACCACGCGCGGCAGTTCATCATGAATGCGTTCACCAACGGCGACCAGGCCGGCACGCCGACCTTCATCGTCAACGGCAAGTACCGGGTCAAGGGCAAGTCCATCGACGACATGTTCCGCGTCCTCAACCAGCTGATCGTCGCCGAGCGCAACGCGAAGGCAGCCACGCCGGCCGCACCGGCGGCGACGGGCGATGTCGCGCCGGCTGCGACCCCGGCCGCCACGCCTGCCGCGCAGTAAGCGGCACCCCGCAGCCGGCATGGGCACCCGCCGGCTGCGCCTGCTGAGCGCCAACATCCAGGCGGGTTCCAGCACGCGCGGCTACCACGACTACGTCGCGCGCAGCTGGTCGCACGTGCTGCCGGCCGGCAACAAGCGCGGGTCGCTGGATGCCATCGCCGATCTCGCCGGCCGCCACGACATCGTCGGCCTGCAGGAGGCCGACCCCGGCAGCCTGCGCTCCGGCTTCACCAACCAGACCCATTACCTCGCCGAGCGCGCCGGCTTCGCCTACTGGACGCACCAACCGAACCGCCGGGTCGGCGGGGTCGCCTCCAGCGCCAACGGCCTGCTCAGCCGCCTGGAACCGACCCTGGTCGAGGACCATTCGCTGCCAGGGCGGGTCAAGGGCCGCGGCGTGCTGGTCGCGCGCTTCAACGACGGGGAACAGGCGTTGACCATCGCCATCGCGCATCTCTCGCTGGGCGCGCAATCGCGGCTGGCGCAGGTGTCGTTCATCGCCGAGCTGCTCGCCGGCCATCCGAACGCGGTGCTGATGGGCGACTTCAACTGCGATCCGCACCGGCCCGAGATGCAGCCGCTGTACCGCCAGACCGGCCTGCAGCCGCCCGCGGAATGCGTGCCGACGTTCCCCTCGTGGAAGCCGCAGCGCGCGATCGACCACATGCTGGTCACGCCGTCGCTGGCGATCGCCTCGATGCGCGCGGTGCCGGCGGCGCAGTCGGACCACCTGGCGCTGTCGGTGGAACTCGACGTGCCCGAGGCCGCGGTCCGCTAGCGCATCGCACTCCAGGCGAAGCCGCTGCCGACCAGCAGGAGGAACACCGCGAACACCCGCTTCAAGGCGGTGCCGCTGAGCGCGTGCGCGAGCCGCGTGCCGAACGGCGCGGCCAGCACCGAGGCCATCGCCACCGCGATCGCCGCGGGCAGGTAGACGTAGCCGACTGCGCCCGCCAAGGGCAATGCGTCCGCGGGCGCCTGCAGGGCGTAGCCCAGCGCGCTGCCCAGGCCGATGAAGATGCCGCAGGCGGACGAGGTGCCGACCGCGCGCACCGGCGCCATCCCGCGCCAGGCCAGCAAGGGCACGGTCATGCTGCCGCCGCCGATGCCGACCACCGAGGACACCGCGCCGATCGCCAGGCCCGCGCCGGTGTACCCGGGACCGCGCGGGACGACCGCGTCGCCGGCCGCCGCCCCGCGACCCGACCATGCCATCTGCGCCGCGACGATCCAGCAATAGCCAGCCACGCACCAGCGCAGCACGACATCGTCCAGTCCGATCGCGAAACGACTGCCCAGCCAGCCGCCGAGCAGCACCCCGGGCACCATCCACGCCACCGTCGGCCAGGACACGCTGCCGCGCGCATGGTGCGCGCGCGCCGACGATGCCGCGGTCAGCACGATGCTCGCCAGCGAACTGGCCAGCGCGGCATGCATCGCGGCCTCGACCGGCACGCCATGGCGCGGCAGCAGCCACGCCAGCGCACCCACCAGCACCAGTCCGCCGCCGATCCCCAGCAAGCCGGCCAGCACGCCCGCGCAGGCGCCCAGCGCCAGGTACACCAGCAGTGCCGACATCGCATCCCTCGCCGGAAAGTCGTTCATCGATGCTCGGCTATAGTCCGGGCATGCACAAGCACGCCGCCTCCTGCCTGGTTGTCTTGCTGTGCGCGCTGGCCGCGCCACGGGTCGTGCACGCGCAGGCGCGCGCGCCCCGCGCGGCGAATCCGCCGGTACCGGTGGCGATGCCGTCCGCCGCCTTGCGCGATGCCTTCGACCTGGCCGTACGTGGCCTGCTGGACGATGCCGCCCTGGCCACTCATGCGTCCCAACCGCTGGCCGGCTGGCTGGAGTACGTGGCCTTGCGCGGCAAGCTCGACACCCTGCCGATCACCCGTGGCACCGACTTCCTCGCCCGCCAGGGTGGCGCGCCCGTCGGCATCGCCTTCCGCAGGGAGTGGCTCGCCGCGCTGGCACGCCGCAACGAATGGCAGGCCCTGCTCGCGGCCTGGGATCCGGCCATCGACGATGCCGGCCTGCGCTGCCTGCAGGCGCAGGCGCGGATGGCGCTCGACCAGGCCGATGCCGCCTGGACCCGCGACATGCAGGCCGCGTGGACCAGCAGCGGCAAATCGCTGCCGGCCGCGTGCGATGCCCCGTTCGCGTTGCTGGCCGCACAGGGCAGCCTCACCGACGACCTGCGCTGGACGCGCTTCGACCTCGCCGCCGACGACGCGCAGACCGGCGTCATGCGCGCGATCGCCCGCGGCATCGCCACCCCGGATGCCGCCACCCTCGCCGACCAGTACATCCGCTACATGGAGGCGCCGGACGCCAGCGCCGCCACGTGGCCCAAGACCCCGCGCAGCCGCCTGGTCGCCGCCGCCGCGCTCGCCAAGCTGGCACGCAACGACACCGACGCGGCGGAACGCCTGCTGGCGCAGGTCGGCCCCGCGCTCGGCTTCGATGATGGCCAGCGCGGCCGCGTGCTCTACCAGGTCGCGCTGTGGACTGTGGCCTCCTACCTGCCGGATTCGGCGCGCCGCCTGGACAACGTGCCGGCCTCGGCCTACGACGCCAGCCTGCACGAGTGGCGCGTGCGCGAGGCCATCGCGCGCAGCGACTGGGCCGGTGCATTGG
>JAFLEB010000067.1 GCA_017302075.1 Lysobacterales bacterium | reverse complement strand
TTCGCCTGGTACTCGTGGAAGTTCATGGGACACCCGGGGTGAGGACGGACGCCCGGGGCCGGGGCAGGCCCGGCGCGGGCGGTCCGCCATTTTAGCGTGTTGCGCTGCGACATGCCGCGCAGCCCCTCCACCCTGCCGCATACTTTGGTCGATGCTGCCCCGCGCCTTCGCCGTCGTGCCCGATCCGGCCACCGTCCGGCGCGAACTCTATTTCCTCACCCTGTACCGCATCTTCGAGGCGGCGCTGCTTTGCCTGGTGGTGTTCGGGCCGGTGGCCGCGCTGCTGGCCCCGCCGCGCCACCCGGCGCTGGCCGCCACCGTCGCCACCGGCTACCTGGTGCTGGCGGTGGCCCTGTTCCTGGCCGGACGCGCCGGCCATGTCGAGCGGCAGGCGCTGGCCGGCGTGCTGGTCGACATTCTCGCCGCCGCGCTGGCGATGCATGCGCTGCCGCAATCGAGCGCCGGCATCGCGATGATGCTGCTGTTCAACGTCGGTGCCGCCGCCGTGCTGCTGCCCCTGCGCCTGGGGCTCGGGATGGCCGCGCTGGCGGCGGTCGCGTTCGCGGTCGAGTACGGCTGGGCGCTGGTCGACGGCATCGCCCCCACCCACTCGCTGGCCGAGCTGTCGATGTTCTCGGTCAGCTACCTGGCGATCGCCACGCTTACCCACCTGCTCGGGCGCCAGGCGCAGGCGGCCGAAGCACTGGCCGAGCGCCGCGGCACCCAGGTCGCGGATCTCGCCGAGGTGAACGAACTGATCATCCGGCGCATGCGCACCGGGGTCCTGCTGGTGGACGCCGTGGGCCGGGTGGCCCTGGCCAACGAGGCCGCCACCCTGCTGCTGGGCGGCAACCCGCTGGACCAGCGGCCATTGTCGGAGGCGTCCCCCGCCCTCGACCGGCGCCTGCGCGAATGGATGCACGACGGCCAGCTGGACCCCCACCCCCTGCAACTGGCGACCGGCCTGCCCGAAGTGCTGCCGCGCTTCGCCCGGCTGCGCGCCAGCGACGACCAGGCGCTGGTGTTCCTGGACGACACCAGCATCGCCACCCAGCGCGCGGAGTCGCTGACCCTCGCCACCCTGGGCCGGTTCGCGGCCAGCCTGGCCCACGAAATCCGCAACCCCCTGGCCGCGATCAGCTACGCCACCCAGCTGATGGAGGAGTCGCCGGACATCCCCGCCTCCGATCGCCGCCTGCTGGAGATCATCCTGCAGCAGACCCAGCGCATGAACGGGATCGTCGAGAACGTGCTCGGCCTGGCCAAGCGCGAGCGCGCGCAGCCCGAGCACGTGGACCTCGGCGAATTCGCGCGGCAGTTCGTCGCCGACTACCGCGCCAGCCATCCCCTGGAGGACGACCTGCTGGAAGCCGGCACCCCCGCCACGCCCCTGCATTGCCTGGTCGATCGCCGGCAGCTGCAGCAGGTCGCGACCGTGCTGGTGCACAACGCCCTGGTCTACGGGCGGCTGCCCGGCGAGCCGGCGCGGGTCGCGGTGCGCGTCCACGCCGATCCCGGCGGGCGCCCGCTGCTGGACGTGATCGACCGCGGCCCCGGCATCCCGGACGCAGCCGCCAGCCAGCTGTTCAAGCCTTTCCACACCACGTCGCCGCACGGCACCGGGCTGGGCCTGTACATCGCGCGCGAGCTCTGCCTCGCCAACCAGGCCACCCTGGACTACGTGCCCCTGCCCGGCGGCGGTGCCTGCTTCCGGGTGCGCCTGGTGGCCGCCGGCAGCCAAGCCCTTGCCGCCCCTTGAGCCGGCGCTGCAGCAGGCCGCGGCTGCATCTGGCCGGCGCTGCGACAACCGGGTAAGGTGACGCTCCATGGCAGCTTCCGACAAGAATGGCTACAGGCCGCAATCGGTCCTGATCGTCGACGACGAACGCGACATCCGGGAACTGCTGGTGCTCACGCTGGGCCGCATGGGCCTGCGCTGCGACACCGCCTCCTCGCTGGGCGACGCCCGCGCACTGCTGCGGCATAACCAGTACGCCCTGTGCCTGACCGACATGCGCCTGGCCGACGGCTCGGGGGTGGAACTGGTCCGCGAGATTTCCCAGCTGTACGCGCAGACCCCGGTGGCGATGATCACCGCGTTCGGCAACCAGGAAGCCGCGGTGGGCGCGCTGAAAGCCGGGGCCTTCGATTTCGTCAGCAAGCCGGTCGACCTGGCCGTGCTGCGCGGCCTGGTCCAGCACGCGCTCAAGCTCGGGGGCGATGCGGCAGCGGCCAGCCCCGCGCCCGGCGCGCAGGGCAACCGCCTGCTCGGCCAGTCCGCCGCCATGGCCGAACTGCGCACCACCCTGGCCAAGGTCGCGCGCAGCCAGGCGCCGGTCTACATCGCCGGCGAGTCCGGCAGCGGCAAGGAGCTGGTGGCCCGCACCATCCATGCCGAGGGCGCGCGCGCCAACGGCCCGTTCATCCCGGTCAACTGCGGCGCGATCCCGGCCGAGCTGATGGAAAGCGAGTTCTTCGGCCACAAGAAGGGCAGCTTCACCGGCGCCCACGCCGACAAGCCCGGCCTGTTCCAGGCCGCCGAGGGCGGCACCCTGTTCCTGGATGAAGTGGCCGAACTGCCCATGCACATGCAGGTCAAGCTGCTGCGCGCCATCCAGGAAAAGTCGGTGCGCCCGGTCGGCGCGAACGGCGAGGTGCCGGTGGACGTGCGCATCCTCTCCGCCACCCACAAGAACCTGGCCGCGCTGGTCGACGAAGGCCGCTTCCGCCACGACCTCTACTACCGCATCAACGTGATCGAACTGCGCGTGCCCGCGCTGCGCGAGCGCCGCGAGGACCTCGGCGTCCTGGCCGATGCGATCCTGGCCCGGCTGGCGACCGCCCAACAACGCCCGCGCCCGACCCTGCACCCGGACGCCGAGCAGGCGCTGGCCCGCTACAACTTCCCCGGCAACGTGCGCGAACTGGAGAACATCCTCGAACGCGCCTTCGCCCTTGCCGACGACGACGGCATCCGCGCCGCCGACCTGCGCCTCCCGGAGATGCGGCCCAGCCCGCCCGCCCAGGCCGCCGCCGCCGCGCGCGACCCCAGCAAGATCGATCCGCGCGAGTCCTCCACCAGTGCCCTGCCCAGCTTCATCGAGGAGATCGAGCGCAAGGCGATCGAACAGGCCCTGGTGGACAACCGCTACAACAAGACCAAGGCCGCCGCGCAACTGGGCATCACCTTCCGCGCCCTGCGCTACAAGCTGAAGAAGCTGGGGATCGACTGAGGCGTGGCAGCGATTCCCGCGGCCGACACCCCGGCGGTGGGCATGAACCCCTGAGCGACGCACGCGCTGACCGCAGCGTTGACTTCAACGTCATTTCTGACAGACTGCGGTTGACCTTGGAGTCAATCACATGCTGAACCAGCTACTCGATGACCTCACCGTTCGTGCCCGGGCGCAGGGCCTGACCGATGCCGAGTGGTCGCGGCGCGCTGGCTTGCGCAAGGAAACACTGTCGCGCCTGCGCAGGCGCAACGACTGTGACCTGCGCACCCTGCATGCACTGGCCCGGGAAGTGGGGGCAGTGTTGGCCGTCGGCGATGCATTGCCCGTGCCAGGCACGGCATTCCCCGACACGCTCGACCGCGACGACGAAGCGCAGTTGCTGGCGCTCGCCGCCCGTGGTCCTGCGAATGTCCACGCCTGGAAGCACGCAGGTTCGCGCGACTTCATGGCCGGGCTGGCTGTCATGCTGGCCAGCGAACGCGGACCCGACCGGCCGCGCTGGCTGGCGCTTGCCGAACAACTGCACCCAGGCGCCACCCATCCAGATGCATTCCAGGCCTGGCTACACCGCAGCCCGGTGCGACCCTCGCGATTCCTGCCGATGCTGGACGCCATGCGCCGCCATGCCTGATCCCACTGCGCAGCCGGACTACCACGCCGCATTGGCGGAAATCGGCCGGCGCATCGCCGCATCACTGGCCGGCACGCCACCGCACGCCTTGCCCATCCGCATGGTCATCGCCGGCGGAACCGCACTGCATTGGCATACCGGCGATCGTATTTCGAAGGACGTCGATGCCGCGTTTTCGCACCGCATCGCACTGCCCGACGACCTGGACATTGCCTACCTGGATGCGGATGGCAGCAGTGCGCTGCTCTACCTGGACCGCAATTACAACGACACGTTCGCCCTGCTGCATGAAGACGCCTACAACGATGCCCTCCCTCTGTCGCTGCCCGGCGTGGACCCGCATGTGCTGGACATTCGCCTGCTGACGCCATTGGACCTCGCGGTCAGCAAATTGGCCCGTTTCGGCCAGCAAGACCGCGAGGACATCGCCAGCCTGGGCCGGCACGGGCTGATCGCCGAACTGCCACTCCGGCAGCGCGCAGAGCAAGCGATGGGCGGCTACATCGGCGACCTTGCCCGCCTGCGCACCAGCCTGGACATCGCCTGCCGGATGCTGACGTCCCGCTAGCCGCCGCGCCACTGGCATCACCTTCCCTGCCCTGCGCGACACGCTGAAGAAGCTGGGGATCGACTGAGGCCGCGCCCCGCCGGCGACGCCGGAACTGTCGCAAAAGGTCACATTCCGACGAAATTGCATTGGCCGCTCGCGCAGGCCCCGCGGAAAAGCGTGACCTGCCACTGCAAAAGAAGAATCGCCTGCCCCTTGTCCTCCCTTGGCACGCATCCTGCGTTATAACCCTCGCACGTGCCGGACCGCCTGGCTGCCGACGGACCCGACCAGCGCGCGGCGCGGCACGTGGACACACCCAACCAACCCTAGGGGAAACACCATGAAGAAGCAGCAAGGCTTTACCCTGATCGAACTGATGATCGTCGTCGCGATCATCGCCATCCTGGCCGCCATCGCGCTGCCGGCGTACAACAACTACCGTATCCGTTCGGCCAACGCCGCTTGCCTGGCGGAAGCCAAGGCGTTCATGAACTCGTGGGTGTCGGCATCGGTCAACAGCATGACCCTCCCGACCTTCGCCGGCACCGCGTGTGCTGCTGGCGACTCGCCGGCGGACGGCAGTTCCGCGGCGCGCGCTCCGGGCAACGCAACGATCACCTGCGACGTCAACTCGGCGACCTGCAGCATGTAAGTCGACGGCCACGTTCGTCGTGGCCATCTGGAATACTTGAAAGCCCCTCGTAAGAGGGGCTTTCTTGTTTGCGGCGATGCTCCGACATGCCGCCGCCTTACTTTCCCAGAAAATCAATTGCAGCTCGAGGCCGCATTTTTCGCGAGTGCTGTCACAAATGCACACGATGAATGCCAGTCGACCTCGGGTCTGGCCCGCTACTTGCGTGTGCTTGAAGGTCAGATTGGACTTTGCCGGGGGATTTACCATGCGCGGCCTCGCACGCGGCTTCACCCTGATTGAGTTGATGATCGTGGTCGCGATCATCGCGATCTTGGCGGCTATCGCCTTGCCCGCCTACAACAATTACCGGATCCGTTCGGCGGAAAGTGCCTGCCTGGCAGAAACCAAGAACTACGCCAGTTTCGCCTTGGCTGCAATCTACGACCAGACTGCCCCGTCGGTGCCGATCGTCGGCGCCTGCGCGACGATCGATACCGCGACCGACATGGCCACGCCGATCACGGGAACGCCGCGATCGCCCGGCCTCCGCCAGACCCAGTGCGACATGAACTCGGCAACCTGCTCGCTCATCTGATCCGCAGGTACCCCGGCTGATCGACACACGCGCGGCCTCCTCACGCCGCCCTGTGCATGCAGGCCAGTAGGCTCGGAACGTGCTGCAGGCCGACACGACTCCAAATCGATTCGCATCGTGGCCAACGCAGCTCGCGTTTCTCCGTTGCACGATAATCGCTTGCCGAACAATCGAAAGCGCATTCGCATGCACCTCATCAGGGATCGTTTCCTGCTTCTGAGCCTGATCGCGGGCCTCCTCGCGGGATTGCCGTACCTTGCGGGTTTTCCCGGCGCCTTCGTGTTCGATGACTTCCCGAACATCGTCAACAACCAAGCGATCCAGATGACGCAACTGGATGCCGGGAGCTTGGCGAAGGCCGTGCTGAGTCCCCAGCCATCCGGCTCCCTTCGCGCCTTGCCGACCCTCACCTTTGCGGTGGATTACTGGCGCGGCGGTGGTGCGGATCCGGCGACGTTCAAGGCCACCAACGTACTGCTGCATTGCCTGACCACGCTTGCCATGGCGTGGCTATTCCGGAGCTTGCTGCTGCTTGCCGGGGTGCCTGCCGGGAAGGCACGCTGGCTCGCACCCCTCCTGGCCTTGGCATGGGCGCTACACCCCTTGCAGGTATCGTCCGTCCTCTACGTGGTCCAACGCATCCAGACGCTTGCGACCTTGTTCGTCGTGCTCGCGCTCCTGGCCTACCTTCAAGGACGGGTCGCACAGATCGAGGGTCGCTCCGGGCGAACCGGGATGCTGATGGCCATGCTGTCCTGGGCATTGGCGATGGGTTGCAAAGAGGACGCAATCCTGTTGCCGGCATATACCCTCGCGCTCGAACTCACGCTCCTTGGATTTAGGGCTGCGGACATCCGTACAGGCCGCCTCTTGCGCAAGGGATATCTGACGGCATCCGTGATGGGCGCAGCAGCGTACCTACTGCTCGTCCTACCCCACTTCTGGCAGTGGGAGGCGTACCCGAACCGCGACTTTTCCACTCTAGAGCGATTGCTGACCCAGGCACGCGTGCTGTGCATGTACCTATGGCAGATCGTCCTGCCCTTGCCGAGCCACATGCCGTTCTATTATGACTGGCTGCAGCCCTCGCGTAGCCTGTTGCAACCATGGACCACGCTGTCGTCCATGCTGCTGCTCGCCGGCATGCTCGCCCTAGCGCTGCATCAACGCCTGCGTCAACCGTTGCTCGCGCTCGGAATCCTCTGGTTCCTGTCCGCGCACTTTGTCGCCAGCAACGTCATCGGCCTTGAACTGGCGTTCGAGCACCGCAACCACTTCGCCCTGGCGGGCGGCGTCCTTGCAACCGGAAGCTTGCTTGCGCAGGCGGCGCGGCGCTTGCAACCCAGTCGGAACATGCAGATCGCGATCACCGTGCTGGTGCTATCCGCGCTCGCGGGTACCACGCTGATTCGTGCCGGGAGTTGGCATGACCGCCTCTCGCTTGCCAATACCGTGACCCGATACGCACCGCTGTCCGCTAGGGCTTGGGTGCAGCTGTGCGCGGGCGAGTACGAGACAGGCGGCGGCGCGGTCAAGCACAACCCACGCATCGATGCGGCTATCGAGGCATGCACAAAAGGAACTTCCGCAGTACCCGCCAGCCTCAATAACGCTGCACTCCTGGTGGTGTTGAAGACTTTGAAAGGAAATGTTTCGGGATCAGATTGGGATCTATTCCAACAGCGCCTGGAAACGGTGCACATGTCCCTGGATAATTGCCGTGCGCCACAGATCCTAAGTTACAACCATAGGCAGGGCGTCGCCGTGGACAAGCGCCGCCTCCTGCAAGCGTTGGAAACCATGGCACGACGATGCGATCAGAAGCCTTTCGAGGCCGCATCGATCGGCTACTTCGTCATGAATGACCTGGCAGAGCCGGATGCGGCGATGCCCTACTTCCTGCGCGCCATTGGCTCAGCGCCACCGAACGATCCATTCCCCGTGCAACTTGCCCAGGAGTTGCGGCAGAAGAACCGACCCGATCTCGCCAAGCGGATCGAGCAACTCGCAGCATCAAGGCGTAGTTCGGCCATGACATCGAGAGCGCCACAGAGGTGATTCGCGTTGGCACACGCTGCGTCACGGGCGATGGCCGGGGGGCTTGCTCGGTCTATTGGGCAGGTAACCGCTCGAACACTCCCTGCCAAGCCTTGAGCACACCGCGAGCGCCGAGCCACTGCTGGTAATAGCTGCGCCCGGCGAGGGCGGCGGCACGGCAGGCGTCCGGATCGGCGCTCAACGCAAGCAGCCCGCTTGCTATCTCCGTCGGATCGGCGCGAGGGGTCAGGAATGGCGGCGTGGGCACGCCCTCCGGCAACGAGAAATCCGGCTGGGTGACGACGGTACGGCCAGCCGCCAAGGCCAGATACAGCTTGAAGGGCAGGACCCGGGCGGCCTTGGCCGCACCACCAAAAACTCCGAGCGAAACGTCGCTCTCCCCCAGGGCGGCGATGATCGCCTCATGGTCCTGCCATGGTCGCTCCCACGAAAGTCCGGCGATTCCCTCGGCCATCGCACGCTCCACCTTCGCTGCATCCTGCCCGTCGCCGATGAAACGGAAGATGATCCGCTCCGGCTGCTGGACGTGCCTGACTGCGTCGATCAATACCTCGATGCCGTGCAGGGGCACGAGGGTGCCGATGAAGGACACGCGCAACGGCGCACGCGCCGGCGGCAAGGGAAGCGACAAGAGGGCGTCATCGTCGATCGCCAGTGGCACCGCGCTCACCGCATCCGGCGCAAGCCCGAACTCGGCGATCATCCACTCGCGGTTGGCCGTGGTATCCACCAGCACGATGTCGGCAACGCGCAGTGCGCGCGCCTCAAGTCGTCTCAGCAGGCGATCCGACCAGCGCCCCCCGCCGAGCAGGCCCCGATCGCGCACTGCGGCATCCCAGATGGAAATGTACGCATCGGCGACCAGGGGAGGTCGCAAGGCCTTGGGAAACCACGAGAGCCACCACAGCAGGAATATCGCGGGGTAAGGCACGTAGGTGATCAAGCGTTCCCGACGGCTTGCCACGACCACGCGCCATGCGGAAAACGCGTTCCCGAACAGGAGCCGCACGTAGAGCACGATCTTCGCCCTCGGGGACGCCCGCAGGGCCTTCCATAAGTGCAAGCCTTCCGGCAACCAGTCCGCCTGGTCCACGATCCTGACCCCGGCAGCACGCAGGTAACGCAGCGTGTTCGTTGCATTGGGATAGCCGCTTCCCCGCAACGCCACGCCTGCGACACGCAGCGACGCAAGCCTCAAGGCGTCAGGGCCCGGTGGCATCGCCCTCGCCTCGGCGCTCGGCAACCAGCAGCAGGTTCAGGGGGTTCGGCACGGCAGGACCGATCTGCATCGCCGACGCATCGAAATCGAACTCGAGCGCCTGGGCTTTGCGGGGCGATCCCTTGCCCTTCCTCTCGCGGATCGCATGCACGGCATCCAGCCCGCGGCGGCGTATCGCTTCCGGCACGAACGGCAACGTCAGCGGCAGCATGGCCCACTTGACGGCGCGATAGCGCCGGAGCTCGACATCCGCCACCTTGTCCGCCGCCCCCATGTAGTGCGCCTCGCGGATGTCCAACCAGGGCGCCACCACCCGCTGCAGCGATGCCATGGCATGCTCGCGTACATGCCAGCGGTTCCATGGCTTCTGGAACGGGAGGAGCCTCACCACGCGATTCGGGGTGACGATGATCATCACGCCCCCCGCCTTCAGGACGCGACGCGCCTCTCGAAGGTAGGCTGCCTCGTCGATGACGTGCTCGATGACCTGGAACGACAGGACCACGTCGAATTGCCTGTCGGGAAAAGGGAGCGGGCGTTCCGCATCGACCTTCAGGAAGCTCAGGTTGGCGGCCGTGTAGCGCTCCGATGCGAAAGCCACCGCTTCGGCAGACACGTCGACGGCGGTCACGGACTCGGCGGTATCGGCCAGCGACGCCGCTCCGTAGCCGCTGCCACATCCGAGATCGAGTACCTTCCGCCCGGCGCAAAACGTCCTCGCGAACTGGTAACTCGCGATATGCATCAGGTAGATGACGTACCCGCCCAAGCTTTCCCTGTAGGCGTCCTCGATGACGCGCTCTCCCGTCGCTTCCAGCCCGGTATTCATGAGGTCGCGTTCCCCTTTGATTGATCCACGGCGAGCCAGGCGCTACCGATCAGGAAGTTGCATGCATCCCCTAGCATGGTGACCAACCTGGCCAACAACACGAAGACGAGAAGCTGCGTATTGTCGGCCGCACCGGAAAGCAAGACCACCATGATCCCCTCGCGGACGCCAAGTCCTGCCGGCGCGCCGGGAGCCAGGAAGCCGACCAGCCAAGACAGCGCAAATGCGGCGGTCACGAGCGGGAAATCAAGGGTCGATGGCATGCCACTTGCGCGAGCCACCACCCAGAGCCCGATGCCGATCAGCAGGTAATTGAGGACATACGCCGCGAAGGCAGGAAGCGCCACCCTCGCCCCAGGCAGCCCCCCCATGCGTCCAAGCAAGCGAATCAGGCGATGCGGGCTGGCCGAGGCATGCTGTGGCGATATGCGCACGCTTGCCAATGCGACGAAGGCCAACCCGAGCAAGGGGCCGAGCCAGAGCAGGCCAGCTCGCGCATCGTCGGGCAAACGACCCGCACCTGGTGCGGAAATCGCGTACATGAGCACACCGACCACCACGCTCGCCGCTGCGGCCAGGATGGTTTCTTGCGCGACCGTGGACACGAGCGAACGACCCGCCATCCCCCCTCGCATGGCGAGCGCCGCCCGGCTTGCATGCTGGGCGATGTTGCCGGGCACGTATTTGGCGAGTTGCGTCGCCGCGAGCAGCGCGGTGAGCCATGAAATCCGCCATCGCTCTCCTTGCCCCGAAAGCAAGCGTCTCCAGGCCCACCCCGTGATCGGGATGATCGACGCGTACATCACTGCCGAAAGTGCCAACGCAGCGAGCACTTTCGGGGACATGGCGGATTCGAGCATGGCCATGTCGATGCTGCCCGCCAGGAACCATGCGAAATATCCCGCGAGCACCGCCGCAGCCAGGTATCCCAGTGCGGGCCAAGGATGCGTCACGGAATGCGGGCCAGGACCAGGTAGCCGCTACCGAGATCGGTTCGCGATGTCACCGCTTGGGCCATGTTCGCAAGCCGCAATGCCGTGCGCCCGGCCATCGTGTCGATCTTCCCGAACACACGCAAATAGTCAGTCCGTTCGATGCCGCTGAACGACGAGGACTCCTCGGGGGAGTACGCACGTTGGCGCTGCGACAGGAGGCGCCTGTAGACGCGGTTGCCCATGGTCTCCGTCAAGTTCGCGAGTGGGAACCCGTAGCATTCGAAGTGTTCGATCCGCATCCCTTTCGATCGCAGCAACTCTTGCAACCCCGCACGCTCGTAACGCCGGTAATGGCCCGCCCACACGTCCCCGGCACCCCAACGTGCGCCGTGCGCCGGCACCGAAATGCAGAGCCGCCCGCCAGGACGCAGCCATCCGAGCCATTGGTCCACCGCGGTCGTGTCCTGCTCGATATGCTCCAGCACGTCGAACGCACACACCAGGTCGAAATGGCCCGACCAAAGCGCGGATGGCATGTCCACGACTTCCTGCCTTCCGCCGCCCAGCCTGGCGATCTCCCTTGCCATTCGCACTGCAGGCTCGGACGTCTCCAGGCCAACGGCCTGTTGCGCGAACCTGCCGAGCTCGTGGAGCAACGCCCCGCTGCCGCAGCCCACCTCGAGCAACGCTTCCATGGGCAGTGGAGCCAACAGCTTCAGCACGCGATTGCGGCGCAGCAAGTAACGCAAGGGAGGCGCCCAGCCGATCTCCGGTACGACTGGTCCGAACAAGGGGGAAGTCGAGTACGACATCGTCACTGTCAAAGCGCCCATCCGACCTGGGAGCAGGCGAGATGATGCCCTTCCGTCATTTGTCTTGTCGGTACGTGAGGTTGGTGATCTGCTCCGACACCAGCCCGATCAGGAACACGATCACCGCTGCGCTGATCAACAGCATGCTCATGTTGGTGAAGCGGCCGGACTCGTGGTAGGTCCACGCATACCACCCCATGCCTGCCAGCATGAACGCCATGGCCGCAGGCACGAACAGCTTCAGTGGCGAATACAGGCTGGCGATCTTGAAGATGATCAACAGGAAGCGCACCCCGTCCTTGATCGGGCGGATGTGGCTGCTGGTGCCCATCCGCCGCGCCACCTCCACCGGGACGTAGGCCACCGGGTAGGCGCTGCGGAAGAAGGCCATGGTGCTGGTGGTGGGGTAGCTGAAGCCGTTGGGCAGCAGGTGCAGGAATTCGCGGAAGCGGGCGGCGCGCACGGCGCGGAAGCCGGAGGTCAGGTCCAGGATGCGGTGGCCGGTCATCCAGCTGGCCAGCCGGTTGTAGAGGCCATTGGCCAGCCCGCGCCCGACATTGGCCTGGCCGTCGCGGCTGCGCGCGCCCACCGCCATGTCGTAGCCCTGGTCCAGCTTGGCCAGCAGCAGGTGGATATGCGCCGGGTCGTGCTGGCCATCGGCATCCAGGAATACCAGGATCTCCCCGCTGGCTGCACGCGCACCGCGCTTGATGGCGGCGCCGTTGCCCATGCCGTAGGGGGCCGACAGCACGCGCGCGCCGGCCGCCCCGGCGATCGCCGCGGTCTCGTCGGTGGAGCCGTCGTCCACCACGATCAGCTCGGCCAGCGGGAACTCCTGGCGCAGCGCCGGCAGCACGTGGCGCAGGCCTTCGGCCTCGTTCCTGGCGGGGAGGATGATGCTGAGGCGGTGGGCGGGCGTCATCCGCGAAGGGTAGCTTGGAACCTGGGGGTTTGCCGCATGCGTCGTCACTGACCGATCGGATTGAATTCGATCTCCCGGCCCGGGATGTCGCGGGCCGCTACGCCACGGCCACGGCTGGGCTGTGACGGAAGTGGCG
Organism: Lysobacterales bacterium; assembly: GCA_017302075.1. Taxonomy (GTDB): domain Bacteria; phylum Pseudomonadota; class Gammaproteobacteria; order Xanthomonadales; family Xanthomonadaceae; genus Thermomonas; species Thermomonas mangrovi. The sequence continues at coordinate 1,295 of JAFLEB010000067.1, read as the reverse complement.
ATTCAGCCCGGGCACCTGGCCGCGTGAGGCCGGGACATTGCGTTTGGGGTAGAGTGCGGCGGGGTGTTCGAGTCATGCATGGGGCCAGATGAGCGCAGTCGCCACCGCCAACCTGATGGGGATCACCGGGATTGCCCGGCGCCTGGTGCTGGATGGCGCCATGGACGAAGCCAGCGCCCGCAAGGCGATGGAGTCCGCCTCGGCGGAGAAGCTGCCGCTGGCCCAGTACATCGCCGAGCGGCGGCTGGCCTCGCCCGCGGCGCTGGCCGCCGCCAACTCGATCGAGTTCGGGATGCCGCTGGTGGACGCGCTGGCGATCGACCCCAGCCAGTCGGCGATCGCCCTGGTCAAGGAAGACCTGCTGCGCAAGCACCAGGTCCTGCCGCTGTTCAAGCGCGGCAACCGCCTGTTCGTGGGCACCGCGGACCCCACCGACAACCGCGCGCTGGAGGAACTGAAGTTCCATACCAACCTGGCGGTGGAACCGATCCTGGTGGACGCGGACCGCATCAAGCGCTGCCTGGACCAGTGGCTGGAAGCCGCCGAGGCGATGGCGGACGAGCTGGCCGACGCCGAGGGCCTGGAAGGGCTGGAAGTCGGCGCCGGCGAGGAGGATTTCGGCAACGACACCGGGGTGGACGCCAAGGGCGAGGACACGCCGGTCGTCAAGTTCGTGAACAAGGCACTGGTGGACGCGATCCGCAAGGGCGCCTCGGATATCCACTTCGAACCCTACGAGACCGACTACCGGGTCCGCTTCCGCATCGACGGCATCCTGAAGACCGCCAAGAAGGTCCCGGTCAAGCTGCATGCGCGCATCGCCGCGCGCGTGAAGGTCATGGCCCAGCTCGACATCGCCGAGAAGCGGGTGCCGCAGGACGGGCGCATCAAGTTGAACCTGTCCAAGTCCAAGCAGATCGACTTCCGCGTCAGTACCCTGCCCACCCTGTTCGGCGAGAAGATCGTGCTGCGCATCCTGGATGCCAGCGCGGCCAAGCTGGGCATCGACAAGCTCGGCTACGAACCGGAGCAGCAGAAGCTGTTCCTGGACGCGATCCACAAGCCCTACGGGATGGTCCTGGTCACCGGCCCCACCGGCTCCGGCAAGACGGTGTCGCTGTACACCGCGCTGGGCATCCTCAACGACGAGACCCGCAACATCAGCACGGTGGAGGACCCGGTGGAAATCCGCCTCCCCGGGGTCAACCAGGTGCAGCAGAACGTCAAGCGCGGCATGACCTTCGCCGCCGCGCTGCGCAGCTTCCTGCGCCAGGACCCGGACATCATCATGGTCG
>JAFLEB010000066.1 GCA_017302075.1 Lysobacterales bacterium | reverse complement strand
GGCTGTTGCTGGTCGAGGACGATGCGATCGTGGCCGAGGCGATGGTCGGCCTGCTGCAGTCGCTCGGGCATCGCGTGGTGCACGTGCCGCACGGGCTGGCGGCGCTTGCCGCGATCGCCACCGAGCCGTTCGATGCCGCGCTGCTCGACCTCGACCTGCCGGGCCTGGATGGGCTGGCCTTGGCGCGCATGCTGCGTGCACAGGGCCGCGGCCTGCCCTTGCTCGCGGTGACCGCGCGCTCGGATCCGGATGCCGAGGCGCAGGCGCGGGCGGCCGGCTTCGACGATTTCCTGCGCAAGCCGGTGACCGGCGCGATGCTGGCGCAGGCGCTGGAGGTGCTGCAGCACCCCCGGTGACGCGGCCTCAGCGCCGGCTGTAGGCGTGCACTTCGTCGACCAGTGCGGTCACGTGCTCCGGGTTCATGTCCGGCGACAGGCCGTGGCCGAGGTTGAACACGTGGCCGTCGCGGGAACCGCCGTTGCCCGCGGCGTAGCTGTCGAGGGCGGTGCGCACTTGCGCGCGGACGGCCTCGGGATTGCCGTACAGCATCGCCGGGTCGAGGTTGCCCTGCAGGGCCACGCGGCCCTGGTTGCGGCGCGCGGCATCCTCCAGGGTGACCGTCCAGTCCACGCCGATCGCATCCGCGCCGCTGGCGAACAGGTCGTCCAGGTGCGGGGCGTTGCCCTTGCCGAACAGGATCACCGGCACGTCGGCGGTCTTGAGCTCGCGCGCGATGCGGGCGAGGTAGGGCAGCGAGAACTCGCGGTACATCGCCGGCGAGAGCACCCCGCCCCAGGTGTCGAACACCTGCAGCGCCTGCGCGCCGGCCGCGCGCTGGGCGGCGAGGTAGGCGATCACCGCGTCGGTCACCGTGGACAGCAACTGGTGCATGGCCGCCGGTTCGTTGAGCGCCAGCGCCTTGACCCGGCCCCAGTCCTTGCTGCCGCCGCCTTCGACCATGTAGCAGGCCAGCGTCCACGGGCTGCCGGAGAAGCCGATCAGCGGCACGCTGCCGTCCAGCTCGCGGCGGATCGTGCGCACCGCGTCCATCACGTAGCGCAGGTCGGTTTCCATGTCCGGCACGGCCAGCCTGGCGATGTCCGCCGGGCTACGCAGCGGACGCTCGAACTTCGGGCCCTCGCCTTCGACGAAGTAAAGGCCCAGGCCCATCGCGTCGGGCACGGTGAGGATGTCGGAGAACAGGATCGCCGCATCCAGCGGGAACCGGCGCAACGGCTGCAGGGTGACCTCGCAGGCGATGTCCGGCGTCTTGGCCATGGCCAGGAAGCTGCCCGCCGCCTTGCGCGTCGCGCGGTACTCCGGCAGGTAGCGGCCGGCCTGGCGCATGAGCCACACCGGGGTGCAGTCGACGGGGTCGCGGCGGAGCGCACGCAGGAAGCGATTGTTCTTCAGGGTCACGTGGGGATTCCGGTCAGCGGGGGGCGTCCGCGCCCTGCGCGAACATCAGTTGGAAGCCGCGCTTGAGCTGCGCGTCGCGTGCCGCTTCCAGCGCGGCGATCGCGCTGGCCTGGTCGGCGAAGAGGTCCTTGCGCAAGGTGCTGCGTCCGCCGATCTGCCCGGTTTCGCGCAGCAGCGTCCAGCCGCCCAGCAGGTCGGGCTGGAGCTGGAGCTGGACGAAGCGCGGGGCCTCGCGGCCCTCGGGGCGTTGTTGCAGCAGCAGGCGCATCCCGCAATTGTAGCCGGGCCGCGGGACTTGCTCCCTCCCTTGCGCCGCAGGGGGACGCTGGGGGAGGGGGCTCGCTTGCGGCTATCGCAGCACGGCCAGCACCGCTGCCTCGTCGATGTCGGCCACCACCCGCGCGCGCCCGGCGCCGTCCCAGAGCACGAAGCGCAAGCCGCTGGCCTGCGCCTTCTTGTCCAGGCGCATGCGCGCGACCAGCGCGCCGGCTTCCAGCCCCTCCGGCAGCGCCGTCGGCAGGCCGAAGCGCGCGAGCAGCGTCCGCAGGCGATCGCCATCGCCGGCCTCCGCCAGGCCGAGCGCGGTCGACAGCCGCGCCGCCAGCACCATGCCGACCGCCACCGCTTCGCCGTGGTTGAGGCCGTGGCCGTAGCCGCCGCTTCCGGCGGCCTGCTCGGCTTCGATGGCATGGCCGAAGGTGTGGCCGAAATTGAGCAGGGCGCGCTCGCCGCGTTCGAACGGGTCGCGTTCGACGATCGCGGCCTTGTGCGCGCAGCTGCGGGCGATGGCCTGCGCGAGCAGGGCGTCGTCGCCGGCCAGCAGGCCGTCCGCTTGCGCTTCCAGCCAGTCGAGGAAGGGCGCGTCGACGATCGCGCCGTACTTGACGACTTCGGCGAAGCCGGCGCGCAGCTCGCGCGGCGGCAGGCTGCGCAGGGTGCCGGTGTCGGCGATCACCGCGCGCGGCGGGTGGAAGGCGCCGACCAGGTTCTTGCCCTGCGGGATGTCCACCGCGGTCTTCCCGCCGACCGAGGAATCCACCATCGCCAGCAGGGTGGTGGGCAGTTGCACCACGTCGATGCCGCGCATCCAGCACGCCGCCGCGAAGCCCGCGAGGTCGCCGACCACGCCGCCGCCGAGCGCGAACACGCAGGCATCGCGGGTGGCGCCGAGCCCGGCCAGGGCATCGAGCGCGGCGGCGAAGTTGCCCAGGGTCTTCTCGCCCTCGCCGGGCGGGATCACCAGCCGGCCCAGGCGCAGGTCGGGGCGCGCGGCGCGCAGGGCGGCCTCGACCCGGTGCAGGTACAGCGGGGCGACGTTGCCGTCGCTGGCGACCAGCGCATGCCGCCCGCGCAGGCATTCGGCCAGCAGCGCCGGCGCCTTCAGCAGGCCGGGGCCGATGGCGATGCGATACGGTGCGGCACCGCCGACCTCGACGTACTGGATGGCGCTCATGCGGGCAGGTCCTCGCGGGTCGCCAGTCGTGCCGCGAGCGCATCCGCGGCGGCCTCCGGCGACAGGCTGCTGGTGTCGAACACGAGGTCGGCGACCTCGCGGTACAGCGGTTCGCGAGACGCCTGCAACGCGGCCAGGCGCGCGCCGGCATCGGCATCGCGCAACAACGGGCGGGTGTCGTCGCCGGACAGGCGGGCGAGTTGCACGGCGGGCTGCACGGCCAGGTACACCACGGTGCCCGCGGCGCGCATCGCCGCGCGGTTCGCCTCGGCCAGCACCGCACCGCCACCGGTGGCGATGACCGCCGGTGCGGCGGCCAGCAGGTCGCCCAGCACCCGCGCTTCGCGCCTGCGGAAGCCGGCTTCGCCTTCGCTGTCGAACAGGGCATTGATGGTGCAGCCGGCCGCGGCCTCGATGGCGGCATCGACGTCCACGAAGGGGCGTTCCATCCGCAGCGCGAGCAGGCGGCCGAGGTGCGACTTGCCGGCCCCCATCGGGCCGACCAGGACGATGTGGCGGGCATGGCGCATCGCAGCATCCTACAGCCCGCGACCGGCCACTGCGCGGGCTTAACCCGCGGCGCGCGACGCTCCCCGGGCCGGCGCTCCGTCCGGTGCAGACAAGGAACCCGCCATGTCCGTCGCCAAGGTCATCGAACTCAATGCCTCCTCCACCACCAGCATGGAAGACGCGGTCAAGCACGGCCTCAAGAAATGCGCCGAATCGGTGAAGGGCATCAAGGGCGCGTGGGTCAACGAAATCAAGGTCGTCACCGACGATGCCGGAAACGTGCAGGAGTGGCGCGTCAACCTGCGCATCACCTTCGTCGTGCAATGAGGATGCAGCGGCCGGCCATGCGCGCGACAATGCGCGCATGAGCACGCTGCCCGCCGACCTCCTCGCCACCTTCGACGCCCTGTTCGCGGAGGCCGTCGCGGCCGGCGAGCCCGATCCCACCGCGATGGCGCTGGCCACCGCCGACGCCGGGGGCAGGCCGTCCGTGCGGATGGTGCTGCTGAAGGCGCACGGCCCCGACGGTTTCGTGTTCTACACGCATGTCGATGGCCGCAAGGGCCGCGAACTCGCCGCCAACCCCCGCGCCAGCCTGCTGTTCTTCTGGCCGCGCGTGCGCAATGCGGTGCAGGTGCGCATCGAAGGGACGGTGTCGGCCGTGGACGACGCCGAAGCGGATGCCTATTTCGCCAGCCGGCCGCGCGAGAGCCAGCTCGGCGCGTGGGCGTCCCGGCAATCGGAGACGCTGCCCGACCGCGCGACGTTCGACCAACGCTACGCCGAGGCCGAGGCGCGCTTCGCCGGCGGCGACGTGCCGCGCCCGCCGGGCTGGACCGGCTTCCGGGTCGCGCCCGACGCGGTGGAGTTCTGGTACGGCGCGCAGTTCCGCCTGCATGAGCGCGACCTGCACGAGTGCGACGCCGACGGCCGCTGGTCGCGGCGGATGCTGTACCCGTGAGCGCGACGGCGATCGGCCCGCGCCGCATCGTCTGCCTGACCGAGGAACCCACCGAAGTCCTGTACGCGCTCGGCGAACAGGACCGCATCGTCGGCATCAGCGGGTTCACCGTGCGCCCGCCGATCGCGCGCAAGGACAAGCCGAAGGTCAGCGCGTTCACGTCGGCGAAGATCGGCGAGATCCTCAAGCTCGAGCCGGACTTCGTGATCGGCTTCTCGGACATCCAGGCCGACATCGCCGCCGACCTCGTGCGCCGCGGCGTCGAGGTCTGGATCAGCAACCACCGCAGCGTGGCCGGCATCCTCGACTACATCCGCAGGCTGGGCGCGCTGGTCGGCGCCGCCGACAAGGCCCATGCCTATGCGGACGGCCTGCAGCGCGGGCTTGCGGCGATCGAACGCGAGGCGGCCGCGCTGCCGCGGCGTCCGAAGATCTATTTCGAGGAATGGGACGAACCGCCGATCACCGGCATCCGCTGGGTGGCGGAACTCATCCGCATCGCCGGTGGCGACGACATCTTCCCGGAGCGCGCGCTGGAGCCGCTGGCGAAGGCGCGCATCCTCGAGGAGCCCGACGAGGTGATCCGCCGCGCGCCGGACATCATCCTCGGCAGCTGGTGCGGCAAGAAATTCCGGCCGGAGAAGGTTGCCGCGCGCCCCGGCTGGCACGCGATCCCCGCCGTGCGCAACGGACACCTCCACGAGGTCAAGTCGCCGGTCATCCTGCAGCCGGGGCCGGCGGCCCTGACCGAGGGCGTGGCCGAGATCGCGCGATGGGTCCGCGCCTGGGCGCAGGGCGCGCCGCCGCAGCGCTGAACGCGGCGGCGCTCAGCGCGGCTGGACGTCGGCGGTGGTGGTCATCTCCGCGCGCGATCCGCCGCGGGTGGCGCTGAGCCGGAACTGCACGCTGGCCGGCGCCTTGGCGCGGACCTCGCCGATGTAGTCGACGAGCTCGCCGGTACGGATCTCCCGCAGTGCGAGCGGCGCGGGCGGATCCGGCAGCACGGTCGCGGTGGCCTGCAGGGCGAGGTCGCCGGGCGCGAGCGCGTTGCCGTCGGCGTCGCGTACGGTCACCAGCAGCAAGGCGCCCTCGCTGCCGGTGGCGATGCCGTAGCGGGTCGCGACCGCGGGCGTGAGGTCGGCGAGGGCGACGGTGGAGGCTTGCAGGGTCGCGCCGCCGACGGTCACGGCCTGGCTGGTCGTGGCCATTGGCGCGGCCGCGCGCACGGGTTGGCCGCGGTCGCAGGCGGCGAGGGCGAACGGCAGCAGGAGCAGCAGGGGCAGGCGCATGCGGGCCTCAGTCGTTGTCGGCGGACAGTTCCATCCCGCGTACGCGCGCGGCGTGCACGGCGGATGCGACCAGGGTGCGGAAGCCGCCGGCTTCGAAGGCGTCGAGCGCGGCCTGGGTGGTGCCGTTCGGCGAGGTGACGCGGCGACGCAGCTCGCCGGCATCGACACCGGATTCGGTGAGCATGCGGGCGGCGCCGAGCACGGTCTGCAGCGCCAGCGTGCGCGCGGCTTCCGGCGGCAGGCCTTCGGCGATCCCGGCATCGATCATCGCCTCCGCCAGCAGGAACACGTAGGCGGGCCCGCTGCCGGACACCGCGGTGACCGCGTCCATCTGCGCCTCGTCCTCGATCCACACGGTTTCGCCGGCCGCCGCCAGCAGGGTTTCGGCCAGCTCGCGGCCGGCGCCGTCGACGCGCGCAGTGGCGTGCAGCCCGGTCACGCCGGCGCCCAGTAGGGCCGGCGTGTTCGGCATCGTGCGCACCACCGGCAACGCCCCGCCGAGCCAGCGTTCGACTTGCGCGGCGGTGATGCCAGCGGCGATCGAGACCACCAGCGGGCGGCTGGCCTGCGCCTGCGCGGCCAGTCCCTCGCAGACCGCGCGCAGCACCTGCGGCTTGGTCGCCAGCACCCAGGTCGCGGCATCCCGCACGGCCTCGGCGCCGTCGTCGAACACCTGGACGCCGAAGTCGTGGCGCAGGGCATCGCGCAGCGGCGGGACCGGTTCGGCCACGCGGATGCTGGCCGGGTCGCACCCGCGCGCCACCAGCCCACCGACCAGGCTGCGTGCCATGTTGCCGCCGCCGATGAAGGCGATCGCGTCGTTCATGCCGTGGATTCCTCGTGCTTGGATGGGCGTGGCCCGAACAGGGCGCTGCCGATGCGGACCATGGTCGCACCTTCCGCGATCGCCTCGGCGAAGTCCTCGCTCATGCCCATCGAGAGGGTGTCGATGCCGGGATGGCGATCCTGCAGGTCCGCGAACAGGCGGGCCATCGCGCGAAATGCGGCGCGGCGGCGTGCCGGGTCTTCATGCGGCGCCGGGATCGCCATCAATCCGCGCAGCCGAAGCCGCGGTTCGGCGGCGACGGCGTCGGCGAGCGCATCGACGTCCATCGGCGTGCAGCCGTGCTTGCTGGCCTCGTCGTCGATGTTGACCTGGATGAGGACGTCCAGCGGCGGCGCCTCGGCGGGGCGGTGCCTGGCCAACGCGGCGACCAGCCTGGGGCGATCCACCGACTGCACCCAGTCGAACGCGAGGGCGGCGTCCTTCGCCTTGTTCGACTGCAGGTGGCCGATCAGGTGCCATTCCAGCCCACGTCCGCGCAGTGCGTCGATCTTGGGCAGGGCCTCCTGCACGTAGTTCTCGCCGAACGCCACCTGGCCGGCGTCCGCGAGCGCCGCGACCTCGGACGGGGTGCGCGTCTTCGAGACCGCCAGCAGCCTGGTGGCGCGTGGCCGGCCGGCGGCGGCCGCCGCGTTTTCGATGGCAAGCAGGAGCTCGGCAAGCGCGTCGTGGCGTGGCGTCATGCGGCGATTGTCGGCGACTGCGGGAGGCATATACTGCCCTTGGCCCCCTGTCTCGCGACAGCGGGCTCGAGGGCGCTGCAGGGATGCTGCGCCCGCCGGACCCCGCCGCGCATGCGTCTGGGTGCTGGCACGCGGGTACGGGGCCGTTTCGCACGGGGTGGCCCTGGGACTCGAAGCGTCGCGACGGGGCTGGAGCGCCCCGGTGCGGTTACGACGACACGCGCGCCCCGGGGAGACGGGCCGCACCCTGGGGAGCAGTGCCACCATGGATATCGCAGAACTGCTGGCGTTCTCGGTCAAGAACAAAGCGTCCGACCTGCACCTGTCGGCGGGGTTGCCGCCGATGATCCGCGTCGACGGCGACGTGCGCCGCATCAACATCCCGGCGTTCGACCACAAGCAGGTGCATGCGCTGGTCTACGACATCATGTCGGACAAGCAGCGCCGCGACTACGAGGAATTCCTCGAGGTCGACTTCAGCTTCGAGATCCCCGGCCTGGCGCGCTTCCGCGTCAACGCGTTCAACCAGAACCGCGGCGCCGGCGCGGTGTTCCGCACCATTCCCTCCGAAGTCCTCACGCTCGAGGACCTCGGTTGCCCGCGCATCTTCAAGGAACTGATCGACCAGCCGCAGGGCCTGATCCTGGTCACCGGCCCGACCGGCTCCGGCAAGTCCACCACGCTGGCGGCGATGCTCGACCACATCAACAAGTCGGAGTACGCCCACATCCTCTCGGTCGAGGACCCGATCGAGTTCGTGCACACCTCGCAGAAGTGCCTGATCAACCAGCGCGAGGTGCACCGCGACACCCACGGCTTCAACGAGGCCCTGCGCAGCGCGCTGCGCGAGGACCCGGACTACATCCTGGTCGGCGAAATGCGCGACATCGAGACGATCCGACTGGCATTGACCGCCGCGGAGACCGGCCACCTGGTGTTCGCGACCCTGCACACCTCGTCCGCGGCCAAGACCATCGACCGCATCATCGACGTGTTCCCCGCCGGCGAGAAGCCGATGGTGCGTTCGATGCTGTCCGAGTCGCTGCGCGCGGTGATCTCGCAGGCGCTGCTGAAGAAGGTCGGTGGCGGGCGCACCGCGGCTTGGGAAATCATGGTTGGCACCCCGGCGATCCGCAACCTGATCCGCGAGGACAAGGTGGCGCAGATGTACTCGGCCATCCAGACCGGCCAGAACGCGGGCATGCAGACCCTCGACCAGCACCTGCAGGACCTGGTCAAGCGCGGCATGGTCAGCCGCCAGCAGGCCCGCGAGTATGCCAAGGACAAGCGACTGTTCGAGTGAACGGGGCGCCGCCCGTCCGCAGCGATCCCCCGCACGGCGCCCATCGGAGTTGACACATGAGCAGCATCGATTTCACCTCGTTCCTCAAGCTGATGGCGCACCAGAAGGCGTCGGACCTGTTCATCACCGCCGGGATGCCGCCGGCGATGAAGGTCAACGGCAAGATCAGCCCGATCACCCAGGCCCCGCTCACGCCGCAGCAGTCGCGCGACCTGGTGCTCAACGTGATGACGCCCTCGCAGCGCGAGGAGTTCGAGAAGACCCACGAGTGCAATTTCGCGATCGGCGTCTCCGGCGTCGGTCGCTTCCGCGTGTCGTGCTTCTACCAGCGCAACCAGGTCGGCATGGTGCTGCGCCGGATCGAGACGCGCATCCCGACGGTGGAGGAGCTCAACCTGCCGCCGATCATCAAGTCGCTGGCGATGACCAAGCGCGGGATCATCATCTTCGTGGGCGCGACTGGCACCGGCAAGTCGACTTCGCTTGCGGCGATGATCGGCTACCGCAACCAGAACTCGACCGGCCACATCATCACCATCGAGGACCCGATCGAGTTCGTGCACAAGCACGAGGGCTGCATCATCACCCAGCGCGAGGTCGGCATCGACACCGACAGCTGGGAGAACGCGCTGAAGAACACGCTGCGCCAGGCGCCAGACGTGATCATGATTGGCGAGGTACGCACCCGCGAGGGCATGGACCACGCGATCGCGTTCGCCGAGACCGGCCACCTGGTGCTGTGCACCCTGCATGCGAACAACGCCAACCAGGCGATGGACCGCATCATCAACTTCTTCCCCGAGGACCGGCGCAACCAGCTGCTGATGGACCTCTCGCTCAACCTCAAGGGCGTGGTCGCGCAGCAACTGATCCCAACCCCGGACGGGAAGGCGCGCCGCGTGGCGATGGAGATCCTGCTGGGCACCCCGCTGGTGCAGGACTACATCCGCGACGGCGAGATCCACAAGCTCAAGGACGTGATGAAGGAATCCGTCCAGCTCGGGATGAAGACCTTCGACCAGAGCCTGTTCGAGCTGTACCAGGCCGGCGAGATCGGCTACGAGGATGCGTTGCGCTACGCGGATTCCGCCAACGAGGTGCGCCTGCGCATCAAGTTGGCCCGGGGCGGCGATGCCGCCACCCTGGCCCAGGGCCTGGACGGGGTCGAGGTGGCGGAGGCGCGCTGAGCAGTCGCGTCGTCGCGCGCAGCCGCTAGAATCGGGGCATGTCGCCCCCCGTCGCCTCGTCGCTCGCCAATCGCCTGCTGGTCGCGTTGCCGGCCCTGCACGACCCCAATTTCGCGCGCAGCGTGACCCTGCTGTGCCAGCACGATGGCGACGGCGCGATGGGCGTGGTCGTCAACCGGGTCTCCGAGTACACCCTCGGCGAAGTCTTCCGGCAGATGGGCATCGCCAGCGACGACGAGGCGTTGCAGGCGCGTGCGGTGCTCGCCGGCGGCCCGGTGCATCCTGAGCGCGGCTTCGTGATCCACGACGGCGACGGCGAATGGGATTCCTCGCTGGAGATCGGCGACGGCCTGCGGCTGACCACCTCGCGCGACGTGCTGGAGGCGATGGCGCGCGGCGAAGGCCCGGCGCAGGCGACGGTCGCGCTGGGTTGCGCGGGGTGGGGTGGCGGGCAACTGGAACAGGAGCTGGTGGAGGACAGCTGGCTGCTGGTGCCGGTCGCGCCGGCGATCCTGTTCGACCTGCCGCTGGAGCAGCGCTGGCAGGCCGCGGCGGGCAGCATCGGCGTCGACTTGGTCAACGTCGCCAGCCACAGCGGGCACGCATGAGCGAAGCCGCAGCCTCGCGCTCCGCGATCCGCGCGGATGGCACCGTGCTCGGTTTCGATGCCGGCCAGCGCCGCATCGGGGTGGCGGTGGGCAGCGCCTTCGGTGCCGGCGCGCGGCCGGTGGCGGTGGTCGACGTACATGGCGGCGGCCCCGACTGGCGGCAGGTCGAGCGCCTGGTCCGCGAATGGCGCCCGGATGGCCTGGTGGTCGGCGATCCGATGACCCTCGATGGCGGGGACCAGCCGATCCGGCGCTTCGCGCAGGGCTTCGCCCGCGAGCTGGCGGCGCGTTTCCGCCTGCCGGTGGTGATGGTCGACGAGCGCAACAGCTCGCAGGAGGCGGCGCGCCGCTTCGCCGCGGAGCGCGCGGAAGGACGCCGCAAGCGACGCGATGCCGAGCTGCTGGACGCGGTCGCTGCCGCGGTGATCGTCGAGCGCTGGCTGTCCTCGCCCGGGGACGCGGTCGCGATCGGGTGATCGCGGCGCGGGTTTTGGCGGACAATAGCGCGCCATGACCGACCTCCAGACCGACGCCGAAGGCCGCCTACGCCACTTGCTGAGCCTGGAAGGGCTGCCGCGTCCCGAGCTGGAGCGCCTGCTCGAACGCGCGCAACAACTGACCTCCGATGCCCATGGCGGCACGGCGCAGCGCGGCGTGCTGGCCGGCAAGGCGGTCTGCACGTTGTTCTTCGAGCCGTCCACGCGCACCCGCTCGAGCTTCTCGCTGGCGGCGCAGCGGTTGGGCGCCGACCTGCTGAATTTCGATGCATCGACCGCGTCCACCGCCAAGGGCGAGGCCGACCTCGATACCCTGAAGACGCTGGAAGCGATGGGCGTGCATGCCTTCGTGGTCCGCCACAAGCGCGACGGCGCGGTGGCCGAACTCGCCGCGGCGGCCGCGCCGGGAACGGTCCTGCTCAATGCCGGCGATGGCCGCAGCAACCACCCGACCCAGGGGCTGCTGGACATGCTGACCCTGCGCCAGGCCAAGGGCGCGGATTTCTCGCGGCTGAAGGTCGCGATCGTCGGCGACGTGAAGCACTCGCGGGTCGCGCGCTCCGACCTGCATGCCCTGCGCACGCTCGGCTGCGGCGAGATCCGCGTGTGCGGGCCGGCGTCGCTGCTGCCCGACGACGACACCTTGCGCGGCTGCACGGTCACCGACGACCTGGATGCGGCGCTCGACGGCGTGGATGCGGCGATGATGCTGCGCCTGCAGCGCGAACGCATGGCCGAAGGGCTGGTGGCGTCGATCGAGGACTACCACCGCGACTACGGATTGACCGACTCCCGCCTCGCGCGCGCCGCGCCCGACGCGATCGTCATGCATCCGGGGCCGATGAACCGGGGCGTCGAGATCACCGACGAGGTCGCGGACGGCCCGCAGTCGCGGGTGCTGCGCCAGGTCGCGAACGGCGTCGCGGTGCGGATGGCGGTACTGGAAGCGCTGCTGGGCTGAGCTCGCTCAGCGCGATTGCGCGAGCAGCCAGTCCCAGAATCCCGGCGTCTGCGCGTAGGCCGGGTCCCAGCTGTTGTGGTTGGCGTCCGCGAATTCGGTGTAGCGCGCATCCCTTGCGCCGGCCGCGCGGAACGCAGCGACCAGCTTGCGGTCGTCGCCGGGGGGGACCACATCATCCCTGGCGCCGTGGAAGATCCACGTCGGCACGCCGTGCAGGCGTCGCGCGATCGCCGCGTACGGATCGGCTTCGCCGGCGACCGCGGCGACGAACAGGGTGTCCCGTTCCGCGCGCGGCTGCAGGACGCCGCCGCACACCGGCGCCAGCGCCGCGAAGCGCCCGGGCGTGCGCAGGGCGACGTCCCAGACGCCATAGCCGCCCATCGACAGGCCGGTCACCGACACCCGTCGCGGATCGCCGCGGAACTCGCGCAGGGCGGCATCGAGGGTCGCCTCGACCAAGGGCAGGTTGCCGCTCCACTCGGTGCCCGCGGGCGCCTGCGGGAACACCACGATTGCCGGGAAATCATCGCGATGCGCGCGGAGGTAAGGCCCGACCCCGACCAGCGTGGGCTTGAGGCCGTCATCGCCGCGCTCGCCGGAGCCGTGCAGGAACACCACCACTGGCGGATGCCGGCCGGCCGCGGCCGAGGACGGCACGAACACCTGGTAGCGACGGTCGACGCCATCGAGCCGGAGCGTGCGCTCGACGAAGGCGCCCTCCACGCGCTGCGGCAGGCTCACGCAGCCCGCCACGGCGACCAGCGCCAGCAGGATCGGCAATCGGCGGCACCAGGTGGCAAGGGCGTTGCGCATGCGGGTGGGCTCCAGGGGGGCATGTCGCCGCACTGTGCCGGCGTCAGCGCAGCAACACCAGCGTGGCCAGGCCGAGGAAGGTCAGGAAGCCCATCACGTCGGTGATCGTGGTGAGGATCACGCCGCCGGCGAGCGCCGGGTCGAACCCCATGCGCTTGAGCGTCACCGGCACGAACACGCCGCCCAGCGCGGCGAAGCACAGGTTCAGGGTCAGCGCAGTGGCGATCACCGCGGCAAGCGCGGGGTTGCGGAACCACAGCAGCACCACCACGCCGAGCACCGCGCCGAGGGCGAGGCCGTTGATCAGCGCGACCCGGACTTCCTTCCACACCAGGGTCGGCACGTTGGAGGCACCGATCTGGCCGAGCGCCAGGCCGCGCACCATCAGCGCCAGCACCTGGGTGCCGGCATTGCCGCCCATGCCCGCGACGATCGGCATCAGCACCGCCAGCGCGGCGAGCTGCTCGATCGAGCCGGCGAAGCGGTCGACCACCGAGGCCGCCAGGAACGCCGTGCCCAGGTTCACCCCCAGCCAGATCAGGCGGTTGCGGAACGCGCGCCGCACCGGCGAGAACAGGTCCTCGTCCTCGTCCAGGCCGGCGGCGCCCAGCGCCTGGTGCTCGGCCTGCTCGCGGATGATGTCGACCACGTCGTCGATGGTGATGCGGCCGAGCAGGATGTTGGCGTCGTCCACCACCGGCGCGGAAATCCAGTCGTGGTCGGAGAACTGGCGGGCCACTTCCTCGGAGGTCTCGTGGACGCCGATCGCCGGCTGCTCGTCGTCGAGCAGCTTGTTGATCGCGGTACCCGGCTCGTGGGTGAGCAGGGCCTGCAGCGCGATCCGCCCGAGGTACTGGTGGCGCTTGCTGACCACGTACAGGTGGTCGGTGTGCTCGGGCAGTTCGCCGCGCAGCCGCAGGTAGCGCAGCACCACGTCGACCGTGGTGTCCGCGCGCACGGTCACCACGTCGGGGTTCATCAGGCGCCCGGCGCTGTCCTCGTCGTAGGACAGCACCTGCTCGAGGCGCTCGCGGTTCTCGCGGTCCATCGACTTCAGGACTTCGTCGATCACCGTGTCGGGCAGGTCCTCGACCAGGTCGGCGAGGTCGTCGATGTCGAGGTCCTCGACCGCCGCGACAAGCTCGTCCGGGTCCATGTCCGCGATCAGCGACTCGCGCACCTCGTCGCCGACGTGCACCAGCACCTCGCCGTCGTCTTCGGGATCGACCAGGCCCCAGACCACCGAGCGCTTGCCCGGCGGCAGCGACTCCAGCAGGTTGCCGATCTCGGCCGGCGACAGGGTGTTGACCAGCCGCCGCACCGGGCCCAGCCGGCCGGAATCCAGCGCATCGCTCAGCAGCCGCAATTGGCGCGCGGTCTTGTCGTGGCGGATGGCTTCGGCCATGGGCACGCTTCCGGGACGGGCGTCGTGCCGTGCGG
>JAFLEB010000065.1 GCA_017302075.1 Lysobacterales bacterium | reverse complement strand
CTGCGCGGCATCCTGCGCACGCTCGACGGCGGCCTCGCCGCGCCTTCGGCCAACCCGTACCAGCGGCTCAGCCCGACCACCGCGGCGCAGGTCCTCGCCGGCCTCGACGGCCGCATCGACGCGGTGCTCGACGGCGGCCCGTGCGCGGTCGGCCTGGAATCGACCATCGTCGACCTCACCGGCAGCGTGCCGCGCATCCTGCGGGCGGGGCCGATCACCCAGGCGCAACTGCAAGCGGTGCTCGGGTGCGAGGTCGATTTCCCGACCGCGCATGCCACCGCGGTGCCGGGCAATGTCGCCGTGCACTACCGCCCGCGTACCCCGCTGCTCATGATGGACAGGCCGCGCCTGCGCGAACGCCTGGCGATGCTCGGCGCGGATGCGCGCATCGCCCTCGCCCACCTCGATCCCGACCTGCCGGTGGCCACACCGGGCATCGTCGCCGCGATCCGGATGCCGGCGGACAAGCCCGGCTATGCGCGTGCGCTGTACGGCACCCTGCATGCGCTGGATGCCCTGGGCGTGGACGCGATCTGGCTGGAAACCCCGCCGCGCGACGCCGCCTGGCGCGACGTCCACGACCGCCTGTCGCGCGCCGCCAGCGCGGAGTGAGGCGCGCGGTGCAGGCATGACCTCCGGCGCAGGCGCAGGCCGCTGCCCGCGCTAAGCTCGCGGTTCCACCAGGCTTGGGGAAGCCGCCATGACCCGCTCCCGTTCGCGCGCCCGCACCGTCCTGTTCGCCGCCCTGCTCGCGGCCCTGCCCGCGCTCTCCCAGACCGCAGCGATGCAGCCGGCCGAGGTGAAGCGCGAGGTCGTCGGCAACCGCACCAGCGAGAACATCCCGGCGATCCCGGCCGAACTCATCGAGCAGCTCAACCGTTACCAGAACACCCGTGGGGCATCGCTGGCCGGCTGGACCAGGGATGGCTGCCTGCTGATCAGCACCCGCTTCGCCGAAACCGCGCAAGCGCACCGCATCTGCCAACCGCTGGGGATGCGCGAACAGCTGACCTTCTATCCGGAGCCGGTCGGCGGCATCACGCCCGCGCCGGCCAAGGCCTGGCGCGACGGCTTCGTGTTCGCCAAGGACAAGGGCGGCGACGAGTTCAGCCAGCTCTACTGGTTCGACTACCCGACCCGCTCCACCACCCTGCTCACCGACGGCAAGCGCAGCCAGAACGGCGGCACCACGCTGAGCCGCGACGGCGGGCTGATGGCCTACAGCAGCACCGCGCGCAACGGCACCGACCGCGACATCTGGATCCGCGATACCCGCACGGGCACCAGCCGCGCGCTGGTCACTGCCGGCGGCAGCTGGAGCGCGATGGATTTCTCGCCGGATGGCTCGCGCCTGCTGGTGATGAAGTACGTGTCCGCCGCGGAGTCCTATCCGGGCGTGGTCGACGTGGCCAGCGGCAAGCTGGAACTGTTCCCGGTCGATGGCGGCAAGGCCAGCTTCGGCGGCTTCGCCTTCGCACCCGATGGCCAAGCGGTGTACTTCATTTCCGATGAGGCGCTGCAGGGCAAGCCGCAGGAATTCAAGACCCTGCGTTACCACGATCCGGCCACCGGCAAGTTCGAGGTACTGACTGCGAAGATTCCCTGGGACGTCGGCGGCTTCACCATCGCCGACGACGGCAGGCACCTGGCATTCACCACCAACGAGGACGGCATCAGCAGGCTGCGCGTGCTGTCGTTGCCGTCGCACGAGGAAATCAGGCTGCCGGCGCTGCCGATCGGGGTGATCGGCGGGCTGGCATTCTCGCCGGACGGCAAGCGGCTGGCGCTGACGATGAACAGCGCGACCTCGCCCAGCGACGTGCACGTGATCGACCTCGCCGCGGCGACCCTGGCGCGCTGGACGCAGAGCGAAGTCGGCGGACTGGATGCCGCGACGTTCGTTGCGCCGACGCTGGTGCGCTACCCGACCTTCGACAAGGTCGATGGCGCCCAGCGCACGATCCCGGCGTTCTACTACAAACCGTCCAAGCCCTCGAAGACGGGCAAATACCCGGTGGTCATCAACATCCACGGTGGCCCCGAGGGCCAGTCCCTGCCGACCTTCAACCCGACCGCGCAATACCTGGCCAACGAACTCGGCGTGGCGATGCTGGTGCCGAACGTGCGCGGCTCCACCGGCTACGGCAAGACCTACCTGTCGCTGGATAATGCCGACAAGCGCGAGGACTCGGTCAGGGACATCGGTGCCCTGCTCGACTGGATCGCGAAGCAGCCGGAACTGGATGCCTCGCGCGTCGGCGTGATCGGCGGCAGCTATGGCGGCTACATGGTGCTGGCATCGCTGACCCACTACAGCGACCGCATCCGCGCCGGCGTCGACGTCGTCGGCATCTCGCACTTCGGCACCTTCCTGAAGAACACCGAGAGCTACCGCCGCGACCTGCGCCGCGTCGAATACGGCGACGAGCGCGACCCGGCGATGAACGCGGTGTTCGAGCGCATCTCGCCGCTCAACAACGCGCACAGGATCACCTCGCCGCTGTTCGTGGCGCAGGGGCGCAACGATCCGCGCGTGCCGTGGACCGAGGCGGAACAGATCGTCAAGGCGGTGCGCGGCAACGGCCAACCGGTGTGGTACCTGCTGTTCGCCGACGAGGGCCATGGCTTCGCCAAGAAGGCCAACAACGACTGGTTCGGCGCCGCCACCATCCTGTTCTGGCAGCAGCACCTGCTGGGCGACCGGCCGGCACGCTAGCGGCTCAGTCGGCGCTGGCGCCCTCGCGTTCCAGCAGCGCGCGCTTGCGCTCCACGCCCCAGCGGTAGCCGGACAGGCCGCCATCGCTGCGGACCACGCGATGGCAGGGGATCGCGATCGCCAGCGTGTTGCTGGCGCAGGCCTGCGCGACCGCGCGCACCGACTTCGGGCTGCCGATGCGCTGTGCGACCTGCGCATAGCTGGCGGTTTCGCCGGCCGGGATCTCGCGCAGGGCCCGCCACACGCGTTGCTGGAACGCGGTGCCGCGCACGTCCAGCGGCAGCTCGGCGCCGATCCCCGGATGCTCGACCATGCCGACCACGACCGCGACCAGCCGCTCGAACGCCGCATCGCCACCGACCAGCTCCGCGCGCGGGAAGCGATCCTGCAATTCGCGCAACAGGCGCTCCGGATCGTCGCCGAGCGCGATCGCGCAGACCCCGCGCTGGCTGCGCGCGACCAGCAGGGCGCCGAGGCTGGTCTGCGCGATGGCGAATGCGATCCGCGCATCGACGCCGCCGGCGCGGTACTGCCGCGGCGTCATCCCGAGCACCGCATCCGCCTGTTCGTAGAAGCGCCCGGTGGCGTTGAAGCCGGCATCGAAGATCGCATCGGTGACCCGCGCATCGGCCCTGGCCAGCGCTGTGCGCACGCGTCCGGCGCGGTGGGCGTCGGCGTACTGCTTCGGGGTCAACCCGGTGGCCGCCTTGAACAGCCGGTGGAAGTGGAACGTGCTCAGCCCGGCCTGCGACGCCAGCGCCTCCAGCGAAGGCGGTTGTTCAGCGCCTTCGATGCGGCGGCAGGCCGCCGCGATCCGCGCGGCGGTGGCGTCGGCGATGGCGGCAGTGCGGGTGGGCTTGGTGCGTGGCATGCGGCCACTCTAGACCCGGTGCCGCGCCCGCACACTCCGGTTCTTGCGCCCGGCGCGGTTCAGGGCGCGGTCGCCTGCTTGCTGACCTGCCCGCCCTTCATCACGAACGGCACCGACTCCAGCAGGGCGACGTCGCGGGTGGGATCGCCGGCGACCGCGATCACATCGGCCGCGCGTCCGGCTTCCAGCACGCCGAGGTCGTCGCGCCCGAGCGCTTCCGCCGCGTTGAGCGTGGCCGACTGGATCGCCTGCACCGGGGTCATCCCGTAGCGCACCATCCACGCGAACTGGCGCGCATTGTCGCCATGCGGATAGATGCCGGAATCCGTGCCATAGACCATGCGCACGCCGGCCTGGTGCGCCTTGCGGAAGTTCTCGCGCTGCAGGTCGGCGATCTCGCGGTCCTTGCGCAGGTTGTCCTCGAGCACGCCGTTCTTGCGGCCTTCGGACTGCGTGTACTCGGTGTTGTAGATGTCCATCGACAGCCAGGTGCCGCGTTCGCGCGCGAGGCGGATGCCGGCATCGTCGATCAGGCTGGCGTGCTCGATGGTGTCCACCCCGGCGCGGATCGCCTCGCGGATGCCGGACGCACCGTGCGCGTGCGCGGCCACACGCAGGCCCCACAGGTGGGCCTCGTCGGCGACCGCCTTCATCTCCTCGTAGGTCATCTGCTGCTGGCCGGGCTCGGTATTGCGCGAGAACACCCCACCGGTCGCGCAGATCTTGATCACCTGCGCGCCGTACTTGCGGAGCTCGCGCACCGCGTGGCGCGCCTCGTCCGGGGTGTCGGCGTTGTAGGGCTCGCGTTCGTCCATCGACGGCGGGAAGAAGGTGGAATCGCAATGCCCGCCGGTCGCGCCGAACGCGTAGGCGGCGCCGATGATGCGCGGCCCGGCGATCTTGCCGGCCTCGACCGCCTGCGCCAGGCCGATGTCGTTCCACGCATCTGAGCCGACGTTGCGCACGGTGGTGAAGCCCGCCTGCAGGGTGGCCTCGGCGTGCTTCACCGCGAGCATCGACCAGAAGCGGTCGTTGAACTCCAGGTAGGTGTAGCCGCCGTAGGTCGGGTCGCTGTCGAGGTGGGTGTGCATGTCGATCAGGCCCGGCAGCAGGGTCATCCCCGGCAGGTCGATGCGGCGCGCACCCGCGGGCACCGCATCGCCGGCGCGTCCGACCGCGGCGATGCGGCCGTCGCGGATCAGCAGCTGCGGGTTCTCGACCAGCTTGCCGCTGCGCACGTCCAGCATCCGCGCCGCGGTGAGCACGGTGGCGTCCTGCGCGAGCGCAGCGCCCGAGGCGAGGCCGGCGGTGGCGATGCAGGCGGCGAGCAGGCGACGGATGAGACGCATGGCAAGGCTCCGGATGGCGATGCGCCAGCCTAGCCGATCCGGCCGTGCCTGCCTGCGGGCCGCGCCACGAAGCGTGACCGCGCACGCAGGCCGTGCGTCAGCGCACCTTGCGGAAGGTGAGGTTGAGGCGCTGCGCCCCGACGGTCTCGTGCTGACCCGGACGCACCGGCAGCACGCCATGGAAGCGCATGCGATCGACGCCGCCCCAGGCGACCACGTCGCCATGCTGCAGGGGGACCCGCACGGTCCTGTCGCCACGCGCGAAGCCGCCGAACAGGAAGGTCGCGGGCAACCCCAGCGAGACCGAAACGATCGGCGCGACGCGGTCGTCCTCGTCGCGGTCCTGGTGCAGCGAGAGCCGCGTCCCCGGCGCGTACCGGTTCACCAGGCAGGCATCCGGGACGTAGCCGTCGAAGCCGGCCTCGCGTGCGGCATCGGCGGCGAGTTGCAGGAACACCGGCGGCAGCGGCGGCCACGGGCGGCCGGATTGCGGATCGATCCGGTCGTAGCGATAGCCACGCCGGTCGCTGCACCAGCCATGGGTCCCGCAATTGGTCATCGCCACCTGCATGACGTGGCCGCCGGGCGTCACCAGGTGGCGGAACGGCGCCTGCGCGGCGATCGCGGCGATACCCGCCAGCAGCGCGTCGGCGTCGGCGAGGGCGAACCCGTGCAGGACGCAGGCCTGCGGCCCCAATGCGGTGCGCCGGCCGGGTGCGGGATCGGCGAACAGGTCGTGCATGCCGGCGACCGCTCAGGCGGCGGGCGCGAACTCCAGCAGCGGCGAGGGCTGCAGGAACGGCAGCAGCCAGTGGTCCAGCAGCAGGAAGCCGAACAGCGCCATCAGGTACACGATCGAATACTTGAAGGTGCGCATGGCGAACAGTTCGTCGGGCGGATCGAGCAGCTTCCACGCGTACCAGAGGAACACGCCGCCCAGCACCAGCGCGCCTGCGAGGTAGAACAGGCCGCTCATGTGCGCCACCCACGGCAGCACCGAGGCCACCACCAGCAGCACCGTGTACAGCAGGATCTGCCAGCGCGTGTAGTGGACGCCGTGGGTGACCGGCAGCATCGGCACCAGCGCGCGCGCGTAGTCGTCGCGGCGGAAGATCGCCAGCGCCCAGAAGTGCGGCGGCGTCCACACGAAGATGATCAGCACCAGCAGCAGCGCATGCGCCCAGTCCCACGCGCCCTGCATGCCGGTGACCGCGGCCCAGCCGAGCAGCGGCGGCGCCGCCCCGGCGATGCCGCCGATGACGATGTTCTGCGGGGTCGCGCGCTTCAGCCAGCCGGTGTAGACGATCGCGTAGCCGATCAGCGAGGCGAAGGTCAGCGCCGCGCACACCACGTTCACCCACAGCAGCAGGATCGTCATCGACGCGACCCCGAGCGCGACCGCGAAGCCCAGCACCTGCGGGGGCCGCAGCGTGCCGGTGGCGAGCGGACGATCGGCGGTGCGCACCATCACCTTGTCGATGCGCTGGTCCAGCAGGTGGTTGATCGCCGCCGCGCTCGCCGCCGCCAGCCAGATGCCGATGCTGCCGGCCAGCAGGCGCGGCCACGGCCACGCATCGCCCGGCTGGATCGCCAGCAGCATGCCGATGATCGCGGTGAACACGATCAACGCGACCACCCGCGGCTTGGTCAGCGCCCAGTACTGCGAACCGCGCGAGACGGTCGCGGTCATGCGTCGGGTGCGCGCAGGCGGGCGAGCAGGGTCACCAGCACGAACAGCAGCGCGGTGGCGCCGGCGTTGTGGGTCACCGCGACATGCAGCGGCAGCGACATCACCACGTTGGCGACGCCGAGCCCGAACTGCACCAGCACCAGCGCGCCGAGCAGGCTGCCCCAGCCGCGCAGGCCGGGGCTGCGCAGCAACCGCGCCGCGAGCGCGAGCAGGTGGCCGACCACCACCACCGCCATCAGCCGGTGCGCAAGCTGGATCGCGATGCGCGCCTCGTTGTCGAGGATCCCGCCTTCGTAATCCACGCCGATCCCGCGCCACAGGACGAAGCCCTCGCGGAAATCATGCGCCGGCCACCACTGCCCCGCGCACTTCGGGAAATCGGTGCCGCAGGCCAGCGCCGCGTAGTTGGCGCTGGTCCAGCCGCCGAGCGCGATCTGGATCGCCAGCAGCACCAGGCCGATCAGCAGCAACCGGCGCAGGCGGCCGGCCTCGCCGCTGCGGATCGGGATGCCGGTGGCGCGCCACGCGATCCAGGTCAGCAGCGAGAACGTGGTCAGGCCGCCCAGCAGGTGCCCCATCACCACCACCGGCTTCAGCAACCAGGTGACCGTCCACATGCCCAGCAGCGCCTGGAAGATGATCACCGCGAGGGTCAGGGTGCTGGTCCGCGCGAGGTCGGTGTCGGACCAGCGCAGCACCCCGGCCAGCAACAACAGCTCGCCGGCGACCGCGAGCGCCGAGGCGGCGACGTGCTGGCCGCGCATGTACAGCGGGATCGCGATCGCGACCAGCGCCGCGGCACCGATCACCTGCAGCCAGCCGCGCGGCCTGCGACGGGTCGCAAGCAAGGCCAGCGACAGCACCAGCACGCCGAGCAGGGCCGCGATGATGCGGTGGAACTGCTCGCGCCAGGCCTTGCTCGGTTCGATCGGGCGGATCGCGGTCGCCGCATGGTCGGCGGCGGTGGCGTGGTCGGGCGTGGTCGGCCACGTCGCCATGCCATAGCAGGTCGGCCAGTCGGGGCAGCTGAGGCCCGCATTCGACAGCCGCACGAAGGCGCCGAACACGATCACGCAGGCGGCCAGCGCCACCGCGAGCCAGGCGATGCGGTGGAAATGCCGGTGCAGGCCGCCCTTGAGGGGGGGCGCGGGACTTGCGGGGTTGTTCATCGCGTCAATTGATCTTCAGCAGGCGGGCCAGGTCGGTCCGCAGGTCGCCCGGATCGAAGCCGGGAGCGTAGCGCAGCACGGTGAAGCCATACGGATCCACCAGCCAGGCGGTATCGCCATCCGGATTCTCCCCGGCGGCGGCCTGTGCGCGCGGCAGGCCGGCGCGCAAGCCATCGTCGGGCTGCAGCACCCGCAGTTCCGGCGGCGCGGTCGCGCCTGCCGGAAGCGCGCCGATCCACAGCACGTGGACGCGATCGGCGTCCTTGCCCATCAGCTGCCAGACCTTGTCGAGGTCGGCCAGCAGGCGGGTGCAGGCCTGCGCGCGGGCGCCATCGCAATCGCGCGGCATCACCGCGATCCGCCAGGTGCGCGGGCTGTCCTTCCAGCGGTAGGCGCCGCCTTCGCGCAACAGCGGCGCGTGCCCGCGCATGTCGCCATAGGGCGCCAGCATCTCGCCCTTGTTCTTGCTGCCTTCCGGCCGCCAGCCGGAAAACCGCAGCAGCCCGGCCACCAGCACGCTGCCGAAGAACATCACGAACAGCGCCATCAGCATCCGGCGATTGCGGCTGCGCACCTGGGCGGGGTCCGGGGAGGTCATGTCGTTCGTTCCTTGCGTCGTCTTGCCGTGAGCACCACCGCGATCACCAGCACGGTCGCGGCCAATCCGAACCACTGCACCGCATAACCGAGGTGGCGCTCCGGGGTCAGCGTGTTGGCCAACACCTCCAGATCGCGTTCGCCCGGGGCCAGCATCACCCCCGCATCTCCCGGTGCCCGCGCGGGATCCAGGCGCAACACGCGTGGCGCGAGGCCGGTCGCCAGGCGCAACGCCCTCGCGACAACCGCCATGTCCAGGCGTGCCGCCAGCCAGCGCCCTTCGCCCGCGGGTGCAACCGCGTCGCCCGGCGCCAGCCCGATCGAAGGCGGCGGCGCCAGCATGCCGCGGACCCGCTGGCCGTCGCCGGCCGGGCAACCGAAGCGCGGCAGGTCACGTTGCCCGTCCAGCGGCCACCAACCGGCATCCAGCAACACCGCCTGTACGCCGTCGTCGGGGAAGAGGATGCAGTACATGCGCACGCCGGCGCGGCCCGCGCGTTGCTGGTTGTCGAGCCACAGCGTGGTGTTGGCGATGCGCCCTGCGCCCTCGCTCCAGGCATAGCCGCGGGCGGAGGCGGTATCGGAGGCGAGCAACAACGGTCGAGGATCTCCGCGGTCCAGTGCGTGGCCTGCGGCCGCCAGCATCGCTTCCTTCTCGTGCATCCGCGCGAGCTGCCAGCGCCCGGCCGCGCCGAAGGCCAGCATCGCACCGATCGCCAGCACCCAGCCGATCGCGAGCGTGCCGCGGCGGGTCACGCCGGCCACCTCTTGGGCTGCGATAATGCACGCTCCCGGATGGCGCCGTGGTGCGCGGAGGCTCGAGTGAACGATTCGCTGAAGACCCTGCTCATCGTCGGTGTCCTGATCCTCATCCTCTGGAACCTCGGCGCCGGCCTGTACTACATGCTGGTCGACAAGGGCACCACCAAGCGCACCGTCAATTCGCTGACCCGGCGCATCGCGTTGTCGGTCGCGCTGATCCTGTTCGTCGCGCTGGCCATCTACATGGGATGGATCACGCCGCACGGCATCGGCCGCAACCCGGGCTGATCCCCGGCCGCCACCGCAGTGACGCAAAGGCCGGCGATGCCGGCCTTGTTGTTCCCGACGCCCTGGGCGATGCCGGCTCCGGCACGCCGGGCGACGGGCTGGCTAGGCGCAGCAAGCGCGAAAAGCGGAGTTGACTGGCGCGTCAATGAGCATTTTCGCGCGCCGCTGCAACACCGCCAGCGCGAGCCCCGGCAAGCCGGATCAGAGGACGTAGACGAAGAGGAACAGCCCCAGCCACACCACATCCACGAAGTGCCAGTACCAGGCCACCGCCTCGAACGCGAAGTGGTTGTCCTTGTTGAAATGGCCCTTCAGGCAACGCAGCCAGATCACCGCCAGCATGATCGTGCCGAGGGTGACATGCGCACCGTGGAAACCGGTCAGCATGAAGAAGGTCGAGCCGTAGATGCCCGAACCCAGGGTCAGGTTCAGTTCCTTGTAGGCGTGCATGTACTCCTCGGCCTGGTAGAACAGGAACAGGCCGCCCAGCAGCACGGTCAAGCCGAGGAACAGCAGCAGGATGCCGCGCTTGCCTTCCTTCAGCGCGTGGTGCGCGATGGTCACCGTCACGCCCGAGGTGAGCAGGATCATGGTGTTCAGCAGCGGCAGGCCCCACGCCGGGATGGTCTGGTAGCTGCCGCCGATCGCGGCCGGGCCGTTGCTCGGCCAACCGCCGGCGAAATCCGGCCACAGCAGGCTGTGGGTCGCGGCGCCGTCGCCCACGCCGTTCAGCCACGGCAGCGCGAATTGGCGGGCATAAAACAGGGCGCCGAAGAACGCGGCGAAGAACATCACCTCGGAGAAGATGAACCACACCATCCCCATCCGGAACGAGGTGTCCACCTGCTTGTTGTAGACCCCCGACAGCGACTCGCGGATCACGTCGCCGAACCACTTGAACAGGATCGCCAGCAGGCCGGCCAGGCCGACGAAGAACACCGTGCGCCCCCAGCTGACCTCGTTGAGCCAGCTGGCGAAGCCGATCATCGTGGTGAACAGCGCGACCGACGCGAAAACCGGCCAGCGGCTGCCGTGCGGCACGTAGTAGACGTTCGGATCGTGGTGTTCGGCGTGGGCGTTTGCCATGGCGTTTTCCGGTGGTATTGCGATGGTGGGCGTTGCGGCGCTCAGGGCGCGGCGCGGACGTTGGCGGCGGGACCGCGGGCGCTGGAGAGCGCGGCGGTGCGGGCGTCGTTCTTGAAGAAGGTGTACGACAGGGTCAGCGTCTTCACCGCGGCCGGCAGGTCCGGGTCGACGATGAAGCGCACCGGCATGTCGCGCGATTCGCCGGCGGCCAGCAATTGTTCGGTGAAGCAGAAGCACTCGGTCTTGTTGAAGTAGGCCGAGGCCTTCGCGGGCGCCACCGAGGGCACCGCGTTGCCGACGATCGGGCGGTCGCTGGTGTTGCGCGCCGCGTACAGGGCCTCGTACTGCCGGCCGACCTGCACCCGCATCGACCTCTGTTCCGGCTCGAAGGTCCAAGGCAGCTTGGAGTTCACCGCGCCGTCGAACTCGACGGTCACCCAGCGCGCGTCGGCCTTCGCCGTGCCGGCGGCGACCGTGGCCGGGCCCTGCTCCAGGCGCACGCCGAACACCTTCTCGCAGGCGATCCGGTACAGCGGCACCAGCGAGAACGCGAACCCGAACGCGGCCAGCGCGACGCCGAACAGCTTGAGCACCCCGAAGGTGCGCGTGGCCGGTTGCGGGTTCACTTGCCCAGCACCCCGAGCAGCAGGAACCCGACGTACACCGCACAGGCGATGCCGCCGACGATCCACGCCGTCCGCCGCGCACTGGCGCGGCGGGCGTCGACGGACGGATCGCGTTCGATCGGGCTCATCGCGGCGATGTCAGTGGGTCACGTCGCCGTGGGCGAGGTCGCCGTCGCGGATGACCGGCGGCTTCTCGAAGGTGTGGTGCGGGGCCGGCGACGGCACCGTCCACTCCAGGCCCTTGGCGCCTTCCCAGGCGCGCGCCTCGGCCTTGGCGCCGTGCTTCAGCGAGTGCCACAGCACGAAGGCCATCATGAACGGGGTCAGGAACATGCCGAAGGCGCCGATCGAGCTGACCAGGTTCCAGTCCGCGAACACCACGTTGTAGTCCGGGATGCGGCGCGGCATGCCGGCCAGGCCCAGGAAGTGCTGCGGGAAGAACAGCAGGTTCACGAACACCACCGACCACCAGAAATGGAACTTGGCCAGGGTTTCGCTGTACATGCGCCCGGTCCACTTCGGCCACCAGTAGTAGACGGCCGCGATGATCGAGAACAACGCGCCGGTGACCAGCACGTAGTGGAAGTGGGCGACCACGAAATAGGTGTCGTGGTACTGGAAGTCGGCCGGGGCGATCGCCAGCATCAGGCCGGAGAAACCGCCGATGGTGAACAGGATCACGAAGGCCACCGCCCACAGCATCGGCGACTCGAAGCTGATCGAACCGCGCCACATGGTGGTGACCCAGTTGAACACCTTCACGCCGGTCGGGATGGAGATGAGCATCGTCGCGAACATGAAGTACAGCTCGCCGCCCAGCGGCATGCCCACCGTGAACATGTGGTGCGCCCACACGATGAACGACAGGAACGCGATCGCCGCGGTGGCGTACACCATCGCCTGGTAGCCGAACAGCGGCTTGCGGCTGAAGGTCGGGATGATCTCGCTGGCCACGCCGAAGGCGGGCAGGATCATGATGTAGACCTCGGGGTGGCCGAAGAACCAGAAGATGTGCTGGAACATCACCGGGTCGCCGCCGCCGGCCGCGTTGAAGAAGCTGGTGGCGAAGAACTTGTCGGTGAGCAGCATCGTCACGGCGCCGGCGAGCACCGGCATCACCGCGATCAGCAGGAAGGCGGTGATCAGCCAGGTCCAGCAGAAGATCGGCATCTTCAGCAGGTCGATGCCCGGCGCGCGCATGTTGAGGATCGTCGCGATGATGTTGATCGCGCCCATGATCGAGCTGATGCCCATCATGTGGATGGCGAAGATCGCGAACGCGACGTTGTAGCCGCCTTGCAGCGACAGCGGCGGATACAGCGTCCAGCCGCCGGCGGGCGCGCCGCCCGGCAGGAAGAGCGTCATCAGCAGCAGCGCGAACGCGAACGGCATGATCCAGAAGGACCAGTTGTTCATGCGCGGCATCGCCATGTCCGGCGCACCGATCTGCAGCGGCACCATCCAGTTGGCCAAGCCCACGAACGCCGGCATCACGCCGCCGAAGATCATGACCAAGGCATGCACGGTGGTCATCTGGTTGAAGAACTCGGGCTTCACGAACTGCAGGCCCGGTTGCGCCAGCTCGGCACGGATGATCACGCTCATGGCCGCGCCGATGATGAACATCACGAAGCTGAAGACCAGGTAGAGCGTGCCGATGTCCTTGTGGTTCGTGGAGAAGAACCAGCGGTCGACGAAACTCTGCTTGTGGTGGCCGTGGTCGTGGTGGTCGACGGCGGCGGGGTGCGTGGCGGACATGGCCTTACCTCGGGGATGCAATGCGTGGGTCAACCCGCGACCGCGGCGGTGGCCGCGGCAGCGCCGGCTTCAATGGCGGCGGCCGGCGCTTCGGCGGCGGCCGGCGGCGCTTCCGGTGCGACCGGGGCGGCTTCCGGCACGACCGGGGGCGCGTGCTTGGCCTTCTCGCTCGCCAGCCAGGCCTTGAATTCGTCCTTGCTCACGGCCTTGACCACGATCGGCATGAAGCCGTGGTCCTTGCCGCACAGCTCGGCGCACTGGCCGCGGTAGACGCCGGGTTCCTGGATGTCGGCCCAGGCCTCGTTCACGATGCCGGGGATCGCATCCTGCTTCCAGCCCAGCGCCGGCACCCACCAGGCGTGGATCACGTCGTCGGCGGTCAGCACGAAACGCACCTTGGTGCCGACCGGCAGGACCAGCGCATTGTCGACATCGAGCAGGTAATGCGGGTCGTCGCCGGCCGCGACCACCTTGCCGCTCTGGCGCAGGTCGTCGCTGGTGCGGGCCAGGCGGCTGGTGAATTCCACGCCCTCGCCCAGGTATTCGTACTTCCACATCCACTGGTAGCCGGTGACCTTGACGGTCATCTCGGCCTCGCGGGTGTCGTACATCCGCATCAGGCCGCTCGTCGCCGGGAACGCCAGCGCCACCAGGATGATGATCGGGATCGCGGTCCAGATCGCTTCCAGCTTGGTGCTGTGGGTGAAGCCGGTGTCAGGCACCGCACCCTTCGACTTGCGGAACTTGAACATGGCATACGCCATGGCGCCGAACACCAAGATGCCGATCACCACGCAGACCCACAGCATGATCATGTGGGCGTCATAGGCGGCATGCGCCGTCGGGGTCACGCCCCTGCCCATGTTGAGTTGCCAGGGCTTGGGGTCGGCGGATTGCGCCAGCGCCGTCGCCGGGAGCGCCAGCGCCGCGGCCATCGCCCATTGCTTGATACGACTCGGCTTGCTACGACCTGCTGCCATCACGTCCAACCCCGTTGCTGAATAGCGGAAGGGGACCCGGGCGCGGTTTTGCGCCGGATCAACCCGATGAGAATCGCGGAAT
>JAFLEB010000064.1 GCA_017302075.1 Lysobacterales bacterium | reverse complement strand
CGCACCGCGGTGCGCACGGTATGCGCGCGGTCGTAGGCGCTGATGCCGGTGGTCACGCCCTCGGCGGCCTCGATGCTGACCGTGAAGTTGGTGTGGTGCGGCGAGGTGTTGTCGCGCACCATCGGGTCCAGGCCGAGCTGCGCGCAGCGCTCGCGGGTCAGCGACAGGCAGACCAGGCCGCGTGCATGGGTGACCATGAAGTTGATGTCGGCTGGCCGCACCAGCTCGGCGGCCATGATCAGGTCGCCTTCGTTCTCGCGGTCCTCGTCGTCAACGATCACCACCATGCGCCCGGCGCGCAGTTCGTCCAGCAGTTCCGGGATGCTCGCGAAGCTCATGCCTGGTCCCTGGTGGCCAGCAGGCGCTCGACGTAGCGCGCCAGCAGGTCCACTTCGATGTTGACCGCGTCGCCCACGCGCAACGCGTGGAAGGCGGTGTGGGCGACGGTGTGCGGGATCAACGCGACCTCGAAGCCCGCCTCGTCGACCGCGTTGACGGTGAGGCTGACCCCGTCCACGCAGACCGAGCCCTTGTGCGCGATGTAGCGCAGCAGCGCCATCGGCGCGGTGAAGCGCCAGCGCTCGGCGCGCGCATCGTCCCAGCGCTTCGAGGCGATGCCGAGGCCATCGACATGCCCGCTGACCAGGTGCCCGCCAAGGCGGTCGGTCGGCAGCATCGCGCGTTCCAGGTTGACCGGCGCGCCGACGTCCAGCCGGCCCAGCGTGGTCAGCGCGAGGGTTTCGTTCGACGCATCCACCGCGAAACCGTGCGCATCGAATGCGACCACGGTCAGGCAGCAACCGTTGACGGCGATGCTCTCGCCGAGCTGCACGCCCTCGAACGGCAGCGTGCCGGCCTCGATGCGCAGGCGGGCGTCGCCGCCGCGCAGTTCGCGCGCGGCCAGGAGGCCGACGCCGGCGATCAGTCCGGTGAACATCAGCGATCCTCCCTGGCCGGGCGCAGCAACACGCGCAGGTCCTCGCCGACACTGCGGCAATCGATTTGGCGCAGGTGCAGGCGCTGCGCCATCGCATCGATCTGCAGGCCGTGGAACAGCGGGCGGGCGCGCTCGCCGAGCAGCACCGGGGCGACGTACAAGAGCAGTTCGTCGACCAGACCCGCCGACAGGAAGGCGCCGGCCAGCGTCGCACCCGCTTCCAGTTGGACCTCGTTGATGCCCCGCGCGGCCAGCACCGCCAGCACCGCATCCAGGTCCAGCCTGCCATCCACGGACGGCACCGCCTGGTGCTCGATCGCGAATTCGCGCGGGCGCCTGGCGTGCTCGGCGTGCAGGTACAGGGTCGGCGCCTCGGCGTTGTGCACCGCGCCGCGCGCGACCGTGGCCAGCCCCGGATCGAGCACCACCCGCAGCGGCGGCAGCACCTCGGCGGCCTCGTCTTCGGGCAGGCGTACGGTGAGGCGCGGATCGTCGGCGAGCACGGTGCCGGCGCCGGTCATCAACGCCCCGCTGCGCGCGCGCCAGCGCTGGACGTCGGCGCGCGCCGCCTCGCCGCTGATCCAGCGCGATTCGCCGGAGGCCATGGCGCTGCGCCCGTCGAGGCTGGTCGCCAGCTTCACCCGCAGCCACGGGCGGCCGCGCTCCACCCGCGACAGGAAGCCGCGGTTCAACTCGCGCGCCTGCGCTTCCATCAGGCCATGTTCGACCGCGATGCCGGCCGTGCGGAGGCGCTCGAAGCCTGCGCCATCGACTTGCGGGAACGGATCGCGCATCGCCGCGACCACCCGGGCCACGCCGGCGGCCACGAGCGCCTCGGCGCAGGGCCCGGTGCTGCCGTGATGGGCGCAGGGCTCCAGGGTCACGTACGCCGTCGCGCCACGCGCCCGTTCGCCGGCGGCCTGCAGCGCGAAGACCTCCGCATGCGCGCCGCCCTTGCGCTGGTGGTAGCCCTCGCCGACCACCTCGTCGCCATGGGCAATGACGCAGCCCACCATCGGGTTCGGGCGGGTGGTCCAGGCGCCACGTTCGGCCAGGCGCAGCGCACGCGCCATCAGCGCGTGGTCGGTCGCGGAAAACCTCATTTGCGGCGGTGCTTGTCGGCGTGGCGGTCGATCGGCACTACCTCGCCGCCGAGCAAGGACAGCTGGCCCTCGCCGGGCAGTTCGCGCTCCAGGCGGTCCAGTTCCTCGCGGAAGTCGGCGACGTCCTCGAAGCTGCGGTAGACCGAGGCGAAGCGCACGTAGCCGACATGGTCGAGCTTGCGCAGCTCGCCCATCACGAATTCCCCGACCCTGCGCGAGGCCAATTCGCGCTCGCCGGCCATCCGCACCGCGTGCACCACCGCGCGCACCGCGGCCTCGATCTGCTCTTCCGACACCGGCCGCTTCTGCAGCGCACGGTCGAAGCCGGCGCGCAGCTTGCGCGCATCGAAGCCCTCGCGCCGCCCATCCGACTTGATGATCGCCGGCAGCTTGAGTTCGATGGTTTCCAGCGTGGAGAAGCGTTCGCCGCAGGCCTCGCACTCGCGGCGGCGGCGGATCGTGGCGCCGTCCTCGGAGACGCGCGAGTCGATCACCCGGGTGTTGTCGTGCTGGCAGAAGGGGCAGTGCATGGCTCAGTCCTCGCCGACGCCGAACGTGACGGCCTGGAAGACCACCGCCGGGACCGGCGTGCCGTCGATCCGCGCGGGCGATGCATGCGCCCCCGCCAGCGCGGTCAGCGGCAACGCGCGCAGGCTAGCCGGCATACACCGGGAACTTGCGGCACTGAAGTTCGACGTTGGCGCGCACGCCGGCGATCACCTGCTCGTCATTCGGGTTGTCCAGCACGTCGCAGATCCATTCGGCCAGGGCCACGCAGTCGGGCTCCTTGTAGCCGCGCGTGGTCACCGCCGGCGTGCCGATGCGCAGCCCGGAGGTCACGAAGGGCTTGCGCGGGTCGTTCGGCACCGAGTTCTTGTTGACCGTGATGTGGGCCTTGCCCAGCGCCTCCTCGGCCTGCTTGCCGGACACGTCCTTGCCGATCATGTCGACCAGCATCAGGTGGTTCTGCGTCCCACCCGACACGATCTTGTAGCCGCGGGCGATGATGACCTTCGCCATCGCCTGGGCGTTCTTGACGACCTGCGCCTGGTAGTCCTTGAACGCCGGCTCCAGCGCTTCCTTGAACGCCACCGCCTTGGCCGCGATCACGTGCATCAGCGGGCCGCCCTGGATGCCCGGGAACACGATCGACTGCAGCTTCTTCTCGATCTCCTCGGCGGCGTCGCCCATGCCGGCCTTGCTGGCCACGATGATCCCGCCACGCGGGCCGCGCAGGGTCTTGTGGGTGGTGCTGGTGACCACGTGCGCATGCGGCACCGGGTTCGGGTACACGCCGGCGGCGACCAGCCCGGCCACGTGCGCCATGTCCACGAACAGGTAGGCGCCGACCTTGTCGGCGATGGCGCGGAAGCGTGCCCAGTCGACCACCTGCGAGTAGGCGGAGAAGCCGGCCACGACCATCTTCGGCCTGTGCTCCAGCGCCAGGCGCTCGACTTCGTCGTAATCGATCATGCCGGCGTCGTCGACGCCGTACTGGATCGCGTTGAACAGCTTGCCCGAGGCGTTGACCTTGGCGCCGTGGGTGAGGTGCCCGCCATGCGCCAGCGACATCCCCAGGATGGTGTCGCCCGGCTGCAGCAGGGCGAAGTACACCGCCTGGTTGGCCTGCGAGCCGCTGTGCGGCTGCACGTTCGCGTAGTCGGCGCCGAACAGCTGCTTGCAGCGGTCGATGGCGAGCTGTTCCGCGACGTCCACGTATTCGCAGCCGCCGTAGTAGCGCTTGCCCGGGTAGCCCTCGGCGTACTTGTTGGTCAGCTGGCTGCCCTGCGCCTCCATCACCCGCGGGCTGGCGTAGTTCTCCGACGCGATCAGCTCGACGTGGTCCTCCTGCCGGCGGTTCTCGTCGGCGATGGCCCGGGCCAGTTCGGGATCGAAGGCGGCGATCGTGTCGTTGCGCGAGAACATCCTGTGGCTCCGGGCAGGCGGTGGGGAATCCCGATTTTACCGGCTCGCGGCCCCACCCGGCGCTGAAAAGCCCGTTCCCGCTATAATTCCGGCATCCAGAACCCCCTCGCGGCCCTGCGCCTTGCAGGCCGCCGTCGTACGCCCGGAGCGCGCATGTCCTCGCAGTACATCTACACCATGAACCGCGTGTCCAAGGTGGTCCCGCCCAAGCGGCAGATCATCAAGGACATCTCGCTGAGCTTCTTCCCCGGCGCCAAGATCGGCCTGCTGGGGCTGAACGGCGCCGGCAAGTCCACCGTGCTGAAGATCATGGCCGGCGTGGACACCGACTTCGAGGGCGAGGCCCGCCCGCAGCCCGGGATCAAGGTCGGCTACCTGGAGCAGGAGCCGCGCCTGAACCCCGAGCAGACCGTGCGCGAGGCCGTCGAGGAAGGCGTGGGCGAAGTGCTGCAGGCGCAGGCCGCGCTGGACGCGGTGTACGCGGCCTATGCCGAGGAAGGCGCCGATTTCGACGCGCTGGCCAAGGAGCAGGAGCGGCTGGAGGCGATCCTCGCCGCCGGCGACGCGCACACCCTCGAGAACCAGCTGGAAGTCGCCGCCGACGCGCTGCGCCTGCCGCCGTGGGATGCGGTGATCGGCAAGCTGTCGGGCGGCGAGAAGCGCCGCGTGGCGCTGTGCCGCCTGCTGCTGCAGAAGCCGGACATGCTGCTGCTCGACGAACCGACCAACCACCTCGACGCCGAGTCGGTGGAATGGCTGGAGCAGTTCCTGGCCCGCTACACCGGCACCGTGGTGGCGGTCACCCACGACCGCTACTTCCTCGACAACGCCGCCGAGTGGATCCTCGAGCTCGACCGCGGTCGCGGCATCCCGTGGAAGGGGAACTACACGGAGTGGCTGCAGCAGAAGGACGAGCGCCTCAAGCAGGAAGAGAATCAGGAGAAGGCGCGCCAGAAGGCGATCCAGAAGGAACTGGAGTGGGCGCGGCAGAACGCCAAGGGCGGCCGCTCGAAGGGCAAGGCGCGCCTCGCCCGCCTCGACGAACTGCAGTCGGTCGACTACCAGAAGCGCAACGAGACCAACGAGATCTTCATCCCGCCGGGCGAGCGCCTGGGCAACTCGGTGATCGAGTTCCGCAACGTCTCCAAGAAGTTCGGCGACCGCCTGCTGATCGACAACCTGTCGATGATCGTGCCGCCTGGCGCCATCGTCGGCATCATCGGCCCGAACGGCGCCGGCAAGTCGACCCTGTTCAAGATGATCACCGGGCAGGAGAAGCCGGATTCCGGCGAGATCCTGATCGGCCCGACGGTGCAGCTGTCGTACGTGGACCAGAGCCGCGACAAGCTGGAGGGCAACCACAACGTCTTCCAGGAGATCGCCGGCGGCCTGGACATCCTCAACATCAACGGCATCGAGATCCAGTCGCGCGCCTACATCGGCCGCTTCAACTTCAAGGGCCAGGACCAGCAGAAGCTGGTGGGTACGCTGTCGGGCGGCGAGCGCGGGCGCCTGCACATGGCCAAGACCCTGCTGCAGGGCGGCAACGTGCTGCTGCTCGACGAGCCGTCCAACGACCTCGACATCGAGACCCTGCGCGCGCTCGAGGACGCACTGCTGGAGTTCCCGGGCAACACCTTCGTGATCAGCCACGATCGCTGGTTCCTGGACCGCATCGCCACGCACATCCTCGCGTTCGAGGGCGACTCGCACGTGGAGTTCTTCCAGGGCAACTACCGCGAGTACGAGGAAGACAAGAAGCGCCGCATGGGCGACGACGCCGGCCCGCACCGCCTGCGGTTCAAGGCGCTCAAGTGACGCACGGAGGACGCGCGATGGGCCGCCACACCGACCATCGCTCGTCCTCATTCGGTGCTTTCCTGCACCGAAATCGGACGGCGGCCATCCGTGGCCGCCTGCTACGCGACGGTTCGGTGGGCGCCCCTGCAATCCATCGGAGCCCGGCATGACCTTCATCGACAAATTGCGCGCACGCTGGCAGCAGGCCGATTCGCTGGTGTGCGTCGGCCTCGATCCCGACCCGGCGAAGTTCCCGGACGCCTTCGTCGACGACGAGGACGCACTGTTCTCCTTCTGCCGCGACATCGTCGACGCCACCGCCGCATACGCCTGCGCGTTCAAGCCGCAGATCGCCTACTTCGCCGCGCACAACGGCGGCGAGGCCGCGCTGCAGCGGCTGGTCGCGCACATCAACGGCGCGCACCCGGACGTGCCGGTGATCCTCGACGCCAAGCGCGGCGACATCGGCAGCACCGCCGCGCAGTACGCGGTGGAGGCGTTCGAGCGCTACGGCGCGGATGCCGTCACGCTCAACCCGTACATGGGCCGCGACTCGGCCGACCCGTTCCTGCAGTACAACGACCGCGGCTGCGTGTTCCTCTGCCACACCTCCAATCCCGGCGCGCGCGACTTCCAGGAACTCACCGTGCCTGATGGGAGCGGCGGTGGCGAGCCGCTGTACCAGCGGATCGCGCGGACCATCGCCGGCGCGTGGAATGCCGACGGCAATTGCGCGCTGGTGGTGGGCGCCACGTTCCCGGAAGAACTGAAAGTGATCCGCGGCATCGTCGGCGACATGCCGTTGCTGATCCCGGGCATCGGCGCGCAGGGCGGCGACATCGAGGCCGTCGTGCGCAACGGCAGGACCGCCGACGGCACCGGCCTGGTGATCAATTCCTCGCGCGGGATCCTATACGCGTCGAGCGGCATCGGCTATGCCGATGCCGCCGCGGACGCCGCCCGCGACCTGCGCGACGCGATCAACCGGTTCCGATGAAGCCGTCCCGGCGACCGCGCCGCGCATGGCTCAGCCAAGGAAACCGAGCGTGCGCTGGTCGAAGTTGCCCAAGCCCGGGAAGATCGCGTCCAGCCCCGGGGCCGACAGGCCGAACCACTGCGCCAGCGTCGCGCCCACCTGGTTGACCGAGGTGGTCGGCACCATCCGTCCGCGCCCGACCGCCTGCCCGCCGTCCAGTTCCAGCAACGGGTAACTGCCCCAGACCCGGCGGCCACGCAACGCGCCGCCATTCGCCGCGGTGCCCCCCATCACCAGCTGCACGCCGCCCCAGCCGTGGTCGGTGCCGTTGCCATTGCTGTTGAGGGTGCGGCCGAAGTCGCTCATGGTGAAGGCGGTGGTGGCGTTGAGCGCACCGATCTCCGCCAGCGCCTCGCGGAACGCGGCCAGCGATCCCGCCAACTGGCCCAGCAAGGCGGCATGCCCGTTGGCGGCCATCTGGTTCTGGTGGGTGTCGAAGCCGCCCAGGCTGACGAAGTACACCTGCCGTCGGTGCCCGATCGCCGGGCCGCGGCTGGCCTTGATCATGCGCGCCACCATCCGCAGTTGCGCGGCCAGCCCGCCGTCCGGGAACACGGTGGCGATGTCGCCGCCGTTGGCCGGGTCCAGCACCGTGCGCAGCTCGCCATTGAGCGCGATCGCGCTCTGCCCCAGCAGCGCGTAGCTGTCCTCCATCACTGGCGCGTACGCGGCATCGACCACGGCGCGCAGCGCCTCGTGGCGGATCCGGTCCGCGTTGCCGCCGTCGTCGCGGAAACGGGTCAGCACCGGCGGCCCGCCCGACGACAGCACGAACGGCAAGGTGCTGCGCCCGGACTGGAACAGGTTGTTGCCGGCGATCGAGATCGAGGGCGACAGAACGTCCAGCCCGGTGTTGGAGGCCTCCACGTAGTCGGAGAGCAAGCCGCCCCAGCCCTGCGCCGCCGGGTTGTCGGCATGCCCGCGCATCCACAGGCGCTGCTGGTCGTTGTGCGAGTACAGGTTCACCGGCAGGCGCCGCAGGCCGCCGAGGACGTCGCTGCGGGTGACCGGCTCGACCAGCGGCCCGACATTGGCGAGGAACGCCAGCTCGCCGCGCTCGAACAGCGGCGCCATCGCCGCGCAGGCCGGGTTGAGGCCCCAGGTCTTGCCATCGACGTCGACGATCGTCGCCAGTGCGTCGCGTGCGTAGCCCAGCCCGGTGGGGTTGCTGGCGGCGTCGTAGGTGCCGCCGCGGCTGGTGCTGTAGGCCTGGTATTCGTCGGCCGCGTGCGGCACCAGCATGTTGAAGGAATCGCTGCCGCCGAACAGGAAGATGCAGACCAGCGCCTTGTAATCGTCGCCCGGCAGGGGTTCGGCCGCCATCGCCTGGCCGAGCAGCTGGAATTGCGGAAGCACGGCGTAGGCGACGCCGCCGGCGAGCAGCGCCTGCATGCGGCGGAGGAAGGCGCGGCGGTCTTCGCGGAGGATGCGGGTCATGGCGGGCTCCTAGCGCTGGATCGCGAATTCGGGGGAGGCCAGCGCCAGCAGCACCAGCGACTTGGCGCGGTTCGATGCGGTCTCGTTGATCGCGGCGAGGCGGTCGAGCATGCGCACCATCGCCTGCTCGGCGGGCGCGCCGAGGCGGCCATCGAACAGCAGGGTGTCGACCTGGTCGACCATGCCCGCGTGGTTGCCCGCCTCCGCCAGCGCGACCAACGCCGACATGTCGAGCACCGGCGCGGCGGTGTTGGCGGTCGGCGGGGCGCCGACGTAGTTCCAGGCCATCGCGTCATGCTGGTTCAGCATGCCGACGTAGGTGGCCTCGGTCAGGATCTGGAATTCCGGCGCGTACAGGCCCTGGCTACCGGCCTCTGTCGGCAGGCGATAGTCGGGGTCGAAGAAGTTGAACACCGAGGGCGCGCGCAGCGAATCCTGCGCCAGCGACTCGGTGAGGTCGCCCGCGTTGGCGAAGCGGAAGCGGATCTCGCCGGTGGCCGGCGGCACGTAACGCGCATCGAACGCCCGCCACAGCGTGGTCAGGCGGACCAGCGGCTCCCGGGCCTTGCCGAAGCCGTCGCCCTGCGGGCGGATGCGCGCCTCGTCGTCGAGCAGCAGCGTGCGTAGCACCTGCCCGAGGTTGCCGCTGGTCGCGGTCCAGGTCGCGGCCACCCGGCCGACATAGGCATTGCTGGGGTTGCTGGTGACGAAGCGCTGGATCAGCTGGCGGCTGATGAACGGTGCGACGTTCCGGTGCGCGGCCAGCGCGTCCAGCGCCTGCTTGAGGCTGGCCACGCAATCGCTGCCGGCATCCACCACGATACCGTCGAAGATCCGCTTCGGCTGGTCGTCGTGGTAGCGCGGATGGCATTCCATCGGCGCGTAGCTAGTGTCGTTGCGGCGCCCGAATTGCGCGTCCGCCTGCCCGGCATAGGTCCATCCGGTGAACACCCGGGCCATCGCGCCGACCACCTGCTCGTCGTAGGTGGGGATGGCCTTGCCCGCGGCATCGAGTTGCAGGGTGAAGTCGGGATTGCGCTTGGACAGACCGATCGAGAACAGCTGCATGACTTCGCGGCCGTAATTCTCGTCGGGCGTGATGTTCGCGGCAGGATCCGCCTTGCGGTTGCCCGCATGGCTGAGGAAATACCCCATCGCCGGATGCAGGGTCACCTGTTCGATCAGCGTGCGGTACGAGCCGAACGCCCCCCGGGCCAGGGTGTCCTGGTAGTCGGCGATGCGGTACAGCGTGGTGTTGGCATTGGCGACTTCGCGGTCGGAGACCACGAAGATCTCGCTGAGCGCGAACGCCATGCGCATCCGCAGCTGGTCCGGCGCGGTCGCCGCCTGCCACAGCCAGGCGTTGCGGCGATGCTGCTGGCGCAGGTCGTCGCGCGGCACGCCGTTGGCCACGACCTGCTGCAGGTGAGGCAGGACCAGCGTCGGCGGGGTGCGGGCCGGGTCGAGTTGCTCGTCCAGCCAGCGCCGGTAGCCGATCTGCCGCAAGCGGGCGATCTCCGCCCGGGTCGGCCCGAAGGTCGCCTGCGCGAGGAAGCGCGCGGCATCGGCATCGCTGGCGGGGATGTCGGGATAGGAGGCCACCGGCGGCGGCGTCACCGGTGGCGGCGTTGGCGTGCCGGGACTGCCGCCCCCGCCACCGCCGCACGCCCCCAACCCGCCGCACAACACGATCGCCGCGCATGCGGCCGCCCAGCCTCGCCGGATGTCCATCGGATGCTCCCCGTGGTTCTCGCCCCTGCAGGAAGTCAAACGCCCGCGC
This sequence comes from Lysobacterales bacterium, assembly GCA_017302075.1. GTDB lineage: Bacteria > Pseudomonadota > Gammaproteobacteria > Xanthomonadales > Xanthomonadaceae > Thermomonas > Thermomonas mangrovi. The sequence goes on along the minus strand of JAFLEB010000064.1, from coordinate 4,047 downwards.
CACGCACGGGTTGACACGACCCATGCACCGTTCAGCCCGGCCTGCGCAGCGCGCGCAACAAACCCACCGGGAAGCGACCCCAGATCATCGCGAACACCGCGGCGCGGGTCATCGCACCGTGGCCCGCCGCATCGAAGCTGCGGTAGTAGCGCCACAGCCCGCGATGCTTTTGCCACTCCACGAACCATGGCCGCGTGCGCGACGACACGCCGCGCACGTGGACCACGCGCACGTCGTTCGCGCAGGCGACCGCGGCACCGGCAGCGCGCACGCGACGGCACAGGTCGAGGTCCTCGGCGTGCAGGCGGTAGCCGGCATCGAACCCGCCGACGCGCTCGAACAGGGCGCGCGGCAACAGCATCAACGCCCCGGAGACCGCATCGACGCGCTGCAACGGCGCCTCGTCGACGGCGATGCCGAGCCGCGACCGCCTGGGATCGCGCAGCATCGCCGCGAAATCGGGGTCGCGCCGGCGCGCCGCGGCGTCGCGCAGCCCGTCCTCGCCGACCAGGTCGGCGCCGACCAGCGCGCCACCCGCATCGCGGGCGTGGTCGCGCAGGCGCACGAGGGTATCCGGCTCCACCAGGCAATCGGGATTGACCATGGCCAGCCAGGGCGCATCGCAAGCCGCCGCGCCCTGGTTGCAGGCGGCCGCGAAGCCGGGGTTGTCGGGGTTGGCGATGAAGCGGACGCGGGGATCGGCCAGCGCATGCCGCTGCACGATCGCCAGGGTGTCGTCGCGCGAGGCATTGTCGACCACACGCACCGCGACCACGCCGGCCGCGGCGCGGAGCCGGGCAAGGCACTCGTCGATGGTCTCCTCGCTGGCGTGGGTCACCACGACCGCGTCGATCGCATCCGCGCTCATGGCACCGAAGCGAACAGGTCCGCCTGCGGTGGCGCCTCCTGCAGGCGTGCGACCGCGGTCGCCAGCCGGCCGCGCAGCGCGTGCAACGGATCGTCCATCAGGAAGGTGGCCAACCGCGCATGCCAGGCCGGCCAACGCACGGCCAGCGCATCCATGTCGCCATCGGCGGGCATGCCCTCGCGCGCGCGCGCCACGAAGGCCTCCGCGCACAGCACGTTGCGCCAACCCATGCCCGCGAACCGCAGCGACAGGTCGACCAATGCCGCCTGCCACGAGCGGAAGCTGGCGCCGTCCAGGCCGCCGGCGCGCGCCAGTGCATCGCCCCGCAGGAACACCGCGTGGCTGACTGCCGCCGGCAGGTTGGCGGTCTCCCCGGCGAGCGATGCGCACGCCCGGGCCAGCCGGGCCGGCGCATCCGGCAACGGCGCGACTTCGGCGATCCGCGGCCAGGCCGCGACTTCGCCGGCATTGCACCAGGGCGTGGCGGTGCCGATGCCGGGATCGCGGGCCGCGCAGCCGGCCAGGCGCTCCAGCCACCCGGGCGCCGGGCACGCATCACCGGCCAGTACCACCACGTCGGCGCCGGCGCAGGCGCGCAAGGCCTGGTCGATGTGCGCCGCTTCGCCGATGGGTGCAGCGCGCCGGGTGTGCGCGGCCTGCAAGCGGGTGCTCGCGAGCCAGCGTTCGATGATCGCGCCGGCGCGGGGACCGGCCTGCGCGTCGTCGGCCAGCCAGACCCGGGTGCCGGCCGGGGTGCCGGCATCCAGCGCGGCCAGGCAGGCGTCGAGCGCGTCTTCGTCGGTGCCCACCGGCACCAGGACGATCGGCAGCGACGCGCCCGCCGGGCTCACTGCTTCGGCTTGTAGATCGGATCCAGCGCGCGGAAGCGGCGGCCGTATTCGTCGGTCAGGTCGCGGGCTTCCTGCGGGTTGCGGATCACCGTCGGGGTAATCAACACCACCAGTTCGTCGCGGGTCTTGGTATTGGCCTGGTAGCCGAACAGGCCGCCCAGCACCGGGATCCGGCTCAGGCCAGGCACGCCGGTGGAGGATTTCTCGGCGCCATCGCTGATCAGCCCGGCCAGCACCACGGTCTCGCCGCTGGGCGCCATCGCCGTGGTGGTGACCTTGCTGGTGTCGATGCGCACGTTGCCGTTGTCGTCGGCGATGCCGGTGGGCTTGCTGACTTCCTGCACGATGTCCAGGAACACCATGCCGTCGCGGGTGATGCGCGGGCGCACCTTCAGGATGATGCCGGTGTCGAGGTACTGCACCGAACTGTAGGTCCCGTCCGTGTTGCCGCCGTTCGGGTTGAAACTGACCGACGCGATCGGGATGCGCTGGCCCACGTTGAGCGTGGCCTCCTTGTTGTTCTGCGCCATCACCGAGGGCGCGGACAGGGTGCGCACGTCGGTCACGTTGTCCAGCGCCTGCACGATCGCCGCGGCATTCTTGCCGAGGAAGCTCCAGCTGAGGACGTTGCCGACCGTGGTGCCGCCATTGCTGACCGGGCTCACCCCACCGCCGTAGCTCGCCCAGCTGTTGCGCCCGGTGGGATACGGGAACCCGGCCTCGCCGACCGCGTTGTCGAAGAACCAGCTCACGCCGTACTGCAGCGCCCCCTTGAGGGCGACGCTGACCACCTGCGCCTCAATGTGCACCTGCATCGGCATCACGTCGAGCCGCTCGATCACCTCGCGGATCGACTTCCACTGCGAGGGATTGGCGCGGACCAGCAGCGAATTCGTGTCCTCGACCGCGGACACGCCCACTTCGGCCCCGTCGACCTTGAGGGTGACCCGGCCGTTGCCGCTGCGCGCGTTCGGCAGGTTGCCGCCATCGCCCAGCCCGGAGTTGACCGCCGCGCTGGAAACGCTCGACTTGTCGTCGAGCCCGCCATCGCGGATCTGCGTGGTGCCCACGCCCGGCATCAGCGACACGTCCTCGCCCGCCGCATTGCCGCGCCCGCCGAAGACCTCGGACAGGCGGTCGGCGAGGTCGCGCGCCTTGATGTACTTCAGTTCGTAGGAGAACAGGCGGCCGTCGCCGCCGCCGCCCTCGATCCGGTCGATCCATTGCTGGACGTCGTCGAGGTACTCCGGCTGGCTGGCGATCACCATCACCGCGTTGGTCGACTCCAGCGGCATGAAGCGGAACATGCCCGCCACCGGGGACTTGCCCTGCTCGCCGAAGACCCGCTCGAGCGCCTGCACCACGTCGGTCGCGCGCCCCGACTGCAGCGGATACACGCCCACCGACATGGTGGCCATCCAGTCGACGTCGAACACCTGGATCGTGCGCAGGTAGTTCTCGAGCTCCGACCGGGTGCCGGCGACGGTGATCAGGTTGCGCGCCGGGTCAACGCCGACGATCCCGTTCTGCCGCGCGTAGGGCTTGAGGATCTTCTCCATCTCCGCCGCGGACACGTAGCGCAACGGCACTACCCGCGACTCGAACCCGCGGGCCAGCGCCGGCGATCCGGTGCGCGGCACCACGCCGCTGGCCAGGGCCTGGTCGGCGGGCACGATGTTGTAGCGGCCGTCGCTGTAGACCATGCGCGCGTTGTTCTGGGCCAGCACGCCTTCCAGCAGGTTCAGCGCGCCCGCCGGGCCGACCGGCTTCTGGGTGGCGATGGTCACCGTGCCGGAGACGCCGGGCGCGATGCTGTAGTTCTGCCCCAGCATGTCGCCGAGGATCGCCTTCACCACCGCCTGCAGCGATTCGCCCTCGAAGTTGAAGCTCGCCTGCCCGGAACTGCTCAGGGTCGGCGGTGGCGCGCTGGCGGCGGCCTGGTTGAACGGCGTCGCCGTCCCGCGCCGGATGACCGGTCGCGGTCCGCTGTCCCCCAGCGTGTCCTGCAAGGGTTCCTGGCGGACACCATCGCCCGGGCTGTTCGCCCCGGGAAGGCGATCCGCACGCTGCAGTTGCGGCGTCGGCGCGCTGGCGCACGCGGCCAGCAGGCTGAGCGCGGTGACGGCAAGCAGGGGGCGGCAATTCATGCGGGACGACTCCGGTTCAAGGCTGCTCGTTGGACGCCGAGGATGACGCGCCAGCGTTGTTCTGTTGGGCGCGGATTTGCGCGCGCCGGGCTTCGATGCGCTTGCGGATGGCTTCGATCCGCTGCTGCTCGTTCTGCGGCGACGTCGCCGGCGCGGGCGCGGCATCGGAGGCGGCCGGCGG
>JAFLEB010000063.1 GCA_017302075.1 Lysobacterales bacterium | reverse complement strand
CCAACCGGGCGATCGCGGCGCGGGTCATCTCGGCCAGGGTCGGCTCGCCGGCGCCGTCGCCCGGGCGGTCGTGGCCGTAGCGCATGTGGTCCGGCTCGAACAGCCCCAGCAGGGGCTTGTCGTCCGGCGCCGCGCGGAACTGCGCATGGTTCCAGGCGTAATGGCCGCCCGGGTGGCGACGCAGCCATTCGGCCACCAGGTCGCGACCGTCGCGTCGTGCGCCGGCCTTGTCCGCGTATTCCGGATCGCGCTGGCTGGCCGGCATCAAGTGCATGCGGCCGCCGCCCATTAGCACGTCGGGGCCGGTGCCGAACGGGGTCTCGACCAGTTGCCGGGCGATGTCGATGCAGCCGGCGGCGCGGGCGGCCTCCGGCATCTCGCCATCGCTTTCCCAGTTGCGGTCCGCGCTGTGGCTGAAGGTCGCGCCAGGGGTGGCGTGGGTGACCCGGGTGGTGGTGACCACGCCGGTCGCCATCCCGCTGGCCGCCGCCAGTTCCCACAGGGTGAGCAGGGGCGCGGCGCGGGCACCGGCGCAATCGCCGCGGGCGGCGGTCTGGCCGATGCTGAGCACGCCCAGCCGGGTCTTCACGCCGGTGGCCATGGCGCTCATGGTGCCGGCCGAATCCGGGGTCTGTGAATTGGTGTTGTAGGTGCGGCTGAGCGCGGTGGCCGGAAAGTCCTCCCACGACAGGCGCTGTTCCTCGCCGCTGGCGCCGCGGCGCTGGCCTTCCAGGATGCGGGCGGCGGCGACCGTGGTCAGGCTCATGCCATCGCCGACGAACAGGATCAGGTTCTTCGCCCGGCCGGACATCGCGCCGCGCGCGGCGGCCTGGGCGGCGCCGTCGCGGAACCACCAGGCCGCGGTCTCGCCCTGCGGGCGCTGGATCGCGGGCACGTCGACGTGGATGGCGCCCGTCCCGGCGGTGGGCGTCGACGCATGGCGCGGCGCGATCCCGGTGCAGGCGGTGAGGACGAAGCTGGCGAGGAAGAGGGGAAGCGGCAGGCGGGGAATTCGAGGCATCCGCCGATTATGACGGGAACGGATGACCGTCATGCTGCATCGTTCCATCGATGGCACTGACGGGTGGGCGGGGCGTCGGGTAAGGTCGCGGTTTGCCCCGCGGGATGCTGCGCATGTTCGACTGGTGGTTCCGGATCCGGTTCTGGAAGCGGGTGGTGCTGGGCTTCGTGCTCGGCGCGCTCGCCGGCTGGTTGTTCGGCCCCGATGCTGAACGCTGGTTCGGGCCGCTGGGCGACGTCTACGTCAACCTGATCAAGATGATCGCGATCCCGCTGGTGCTGTTCGCGGTGATCAGCGCGGTCTCGTCCCTGCACGGCAAGCAATCGGTGGCGGCGCTGGGCGGGCGCACCTTCCTGTGGTTCGCCATCACCGCGGTGCTGGCGGTCGGGGTGGGCCTGGCGGTGGGGCTGGCGATGAAGCCCGGTGCCGGCGTCGACGTCAGCGCGCTGCAGGTGGCCTCGGACTACAAGCCCAAGGACGTGCCCGGCCCGCTGGACGTGTTGTTCAACATCGTTCCGCAGAATCCGTTCCGCGCGTTCGCGGCGATGGGGACCGGCACCACCGCGGACGGCCTGTCGGTGATGGTCCCCAGCAACTACACGATCTTGCAGGTGATCTTCTTCGCCGGCCTGGTCGGCTTCGCGCTGGTGCGGATCGGCGACAAGGGCACGCAGCTGCGTGCGCTGGTCGCCGAGGCGAACGCGCTGATGATCCAGGTCACCCGCTTCGTGCTGGAGTTCACCCCGCTGGGCACCTTCGGCCTGATCGCCGCGCTGGTGGGTGGCTACGGCTTCGAGAAGCTGCTGCCGCTGGGCCAGTTCGTGGTGGCGCTGTACGTCGCCTGCGCCCTGCACATCGCCATCGTCTACAGCGGCCTGCTGCTGGCGCACGGGCTCAACCCGCTGAAGTTCTTCCGCGGGGCCTCGCCGGCGATGCAGGTGGCGTTCGTGGCCTCGTCCAGCTTCGCCGCGCTGCCGCTGTCGCTGCGCAGCGCGATCCACAACCACGGCGTCGACAAGGACTACGCGGCGTTCGCGGTGCCGCTCGGCGCCAGCATCAAGATGGACGGCTGCGGCGCGATCTACCCGGCGCTGGCGGCGGTGTTCATCGCCCAGTACACCGGCATCGAACTCAGCGCCTCGCAGTACTTCATCATCGCGCTGGCCTCGGTGCTCGGCAGTTTCGGCACCGCGGGCGTGCCCGGCACCGCGGTGATCATGGCCACGGTCGTGCTCAGCGCGGCCGGGCTGCCGCTGGAGGCGATCGGCTACCTGTACGCGATCGACCGCGTACTGGACATGATGCGCACGATGACCAACGTCACCGGGCAGATGCTGGTGCCGGTGCTGGTCGCGCGCGAGACCGGCCTGCTCGACCGCGAGACCTACGAAGCCGCGCCGACCAACCTCGGCCTGGAGGGCGACGGCCGCGCCTGACGCGGCGTCAGCGGCTGCGGCGCGCCTCGACCAGCCACTGGTAGGCGGAGAGATGCAGGCGCATCGCGTCCGGGTCCATCCCCAGGCGCGGGGCGAGCTCCAGCAAGGGCAGCAGCGCGCGCTCGGTGGCCTCGGGCTCGAACACGCGCGCCGTGCAGGCCTGCACCTCCCAGCCCGCCTGCGCGAACAGGGCCACCATCGTCGGCTGGGTGAAGAAGCGCAGGTGGGTGCGGTCCAGCAGGCCGTCGTCGGCGTAATCCCAGCGCGCCTGCAGCAATTCGTAGACCAGCGACACGTGGCCCACGTTGGGGATGCAGGCCACGCAGCGGGCCCCCACCGAGGAGCGTGCGGCGAGCCCCGCCAGCGTGGCCAGCGGATCGCGCAGGTGTTCGAGCACGTCGCCCAGCACCACCAGATCCCAGCCCGGTCCGGGGCGCAGCTGGTCGAGCGCCTGCCAGCAGGCCGCGGCCTCGATGTCGCCCAGCACCACACGCGTGCAGGCGGCCTGGGCGCGCCGGGCCGCGGCGGCATCGCATTCGACGCCGGTGTAATCGGCCGCAGAGTGGCCGGCGCGGTAGGCGCGGGCCAGGGCGCCGCTGCCGCAACCGATCTCGAGGACGTAGCGCGCGCCTGCCGGCAGGCGTGCCAGCAGGTCGGTGTTGAGGCGGTCGTGGTAATCCGCGGGTGCGGTCATCGCCGCATCCGGGCGCGCACCGCGGTCGCCAGCGCGCCGCCTGCGAGTGCGGCCGGGACCGGCAGCACCAAGCCGGCCACCGCCATCCAGGCGGGATGCGCCGGCATCGCCACGATCATCCCGACCACCCCGGCGGTGACCATCAGGCCCGGCACCAACGCCGCCATGCGCGGTCGCGCGCTGCCGGCGAGCAGGGCAGCGACGAAGCCGCCATCGAAGGCCCCGATGACCCAGGCCACCACGACCATCAGCAGCGCACCCATCGGCAGGGTGCCGACCAGGCGCGCCATGTCGGCGGTGTTGGCGGGGTCGATGCCCGGGGGCGGCGGATACAGCGCGTGACCGGCGAATTCCACCAGCATGATGGTCGCGAAGGCAGTCGCCAGTCCGGCGAGCGCGGCAAGCAAGGTACGGCCCATGGACTCCCCTCCCGTGGTTGCCCGTGCACTCTCGCGCGCGGCCCTCTCGCCCGCAAGCACGGCGTAGGATGGCGGCATGAGCGGACACCAGCGCACGTTGACGATGCGGTTCCTGGCCGAGCCCACCGACGTGAACTACGGCGGCAAGGTGCACGGCGGCCAGGTGATGAAGTGGATCGACCAGGCCGGCTATGCCGCGGCGGTGGGCTGGAGCGGTCGCTACAGCGTGACCGTGGCGGTGGGCGGGATCCGCTTCGTCGCGCCGATCCGGATCAGCGACCTGGTCACGGTCAAGACCACCCTGGTGCATACCGGGACCACCTCCATGCACTTCGCGGTCGACGTGCATGCGCGCGACCCGATGGACGAGCACGGCGACCGCCTGTGCACGCATTGCGTGATCGTGTTCGTCGCCCTGGACGGGGTGGAGGGCAGCCCGGTGCCGGTCCCCGGCTGGACGCCGACCACCGACGAGGACCGCCGGCTGGCCGAGTACGCCCTGCAGGTGATGGCCCTGAGCAAGGGCATCGAGGAGACCGTCGCGCGCTACCGCGAGGCCGGGCGCCCCGACTGAGGCTCCAAACGAAAACGCCGCCCGGGGGCGGCGTCGTGCGGGCGTGCGAACGGCGGGCTCAGCCGCCGACCGCGACCCGGCGCGCTTCCATGTACTTCTGCGCCCAGTAGCCGCTGGTGAGGCTGGACACGGTGACGTCCCGGCCGGTGCGCGGGGCGTGCAGGAATTTGCCGTCGCCGACGTAGATGCCGACGTGGTCGACCCGGCCGCGACGACCGAAGAACACAAGGTCGCCTTCGGCCAACGCGGTGCGGTCGGTGATCGGGACGCCTTCGTTGGCCATCGCGCGGGACACGCGCGGCAGGTCGATGCCGATGCTGCGGAACACGTAGCCCACCAGCCCGCTGCAGTCGAAGCCGCCATCCGGGCTGCTGCCGCCCCAGCGGTACGGGGTGCCGAGCAGGGCGAAGGCGCGCTGCAGGACGGTCTTGACCCGGGTCGAGGTGCTCGGCGCGGCGCTCGCGGCCTGCAGGGCCTGCAGCTGCTCGGCGATCGGGGCGGAATCCGGGGTGGCCAGCTCGACCGGGGCCATGGCGGCCAGCGGATCGGAAGGAGCGGACGTCGGGGGGATGGTCGAAACCGCCGGCGGCGGGTTGGCGGCCAGCAGGGGCGCCGACAGCGCCGCGAGCAGGAGGGCCAGGGAGAGCCGCAGGATGCGGCGGGCGGTATGGCCGTGGGGCAGGGAAGCTGTCGTCACGCGGTCATCACGAGTTCGAACCGAGGGCGACTATGCCCGTGATGGCCGGGTGAAGGGTAAAAAGAACGTTAGCCGGGCGCGACTGAATGCGGGACTTCGTCACAATTTCGGCCGCGACGCCTGTTCATTTCTGTCCTGGCCGGCTGAATGCGCGCCGCGCAAGTGCCTGATTCGACTCGAATCAGTGGAGGAGGCGACGTGCGCCGGTGTAGTGCTCGCGCCACCAGCTGCCGTCGAGGCGGTCCAGTCGCACCGTGCCGCCACTGTTGGGGGCATGCACGAACCGGCCCTCGCCCACGTAGATCCCGACATGGCTGACCGCCCCGCCGCTGCCGAAGAACACGAGGTCGCCGCCGGCCAGCTGGCCGGGCGCGATCCGCGGTCCCTGCAAGCCGAACAGCTCGCGCGAGGTGCGCGGCAGGCGCACGTCCAGCATGTCGCGGAACACGTAATTCACCAGTCCGCTGCAGTCAAAGCCGCCCTCGGGGGTATTCCCGCCCCAGCGGTACGGCGTGCCGACCAGGCTGATCGCGCGCATCAGCACGGCATTCGCGCGCGCTGGGTCGGCCGGGGCGACCACCGGCCAGTCGCGCGGGGGTGGGGATGCGACGCGGGCGCGGTGGCTGGCTTCGCCGCCGCCGCAGCCGGCCAGCCAGGCCATCGATAGCGCCAGCGCGGCGATGCGCCGATAATGCGCGCCCGGTCGCTGCTGGCAGTCGGCTGGTTCCATCATCCGCGCAGTGTTCCCGCATCGCCCCCGACGCGGCAAGCGCCACCACCCGAGAATCCGCATGAAGATCGAGAAAGACCGCGTCGTCCGCTTCCACTATGCCGTCGCCGAGACCGGCCAGGCGGCGGTCGAGAACTCCAAGGACGGCGGCGAGCCGATCGCCATCCTGTTCGGCCACGGCAACATCATTCCCGGCCTGGAGAAGGCCATGGACGGGCGCGAGGCCGGCGACAGCTTCCAGGCCACGGTGCCGGCCGCGGAGGCCTACGGGGAGCGGCGCGAGGGCCTGAGCCAGCGCATCCCGAAGAAGCACTTCGGCGCGCAGAAGCTGGAGCCCGGCATGCAGGTCGTGCTGCAAACCAACTTCGGGCCGCGCGCGGTCACCATCGAGAAGGTGGGTATGAGCGTGGTCGACGTCGACCTGAACCACCCGATGGCCGGCAAGGACCTCGACTTCGACATCGAGATCGTCGAAGTGCGCGAAGCCAGCGAGGAAGAACTGGCGCATGGCCATGTGCACGGCGAGGGTGGCCACCACCATTGATCCGATGAACCGCCCGGCGCCTGCTGCGCTCGCCGCTGCGCGTGCGTACGGTGCTCGCAATCCTCATTGACGCCTGAGTCAGCTGCGGTCGCTGCGCTCCACGCGAACGCGAAGCGCCTTAGCTCGCGACGGCTCCCATCCGGTTCATGCATACGGGACGGCCCGCGCAAGCGGGCCGTTTCCATTGGCCATGCCGGAAGGCGCAGTGACCTCCGGCGCGTTGTGGCGCTCGCCGCGGGATGCGCTAATGCCCAAACGCCACGCATCGGGGGATGCCACATGCATGCAGAGTTCCGGCCGGTCGCCTCCGACGACCGCATCCAGGCGCTGGACGTCGTCCGCGGGGTCGCCCTGCTGGGCATCGCGCTGATGAACGTCGAGTTCTTCAACCGGCCGATCGGCGACCTGGATGCCGGGTTGCCGCTGGGCGCCAACGGCCTCGACTACTGGGCCGGCTGGCTCGTGCAGGTCTTTGTCCGCGGCAAGTTCTGGACGATGTTCTCGCTGCTGTTCGGGATGGGCTTCGCGGTGATGCTGGCGCGCGCGACGGTGGCCGGCCGCGGCTTCCTCTGGCCCTACCTGCGGCGCACGCTGGCGCTGGCCGCGTTCGGCGCCCTGCATTTCATCGCGGTGTGGACCGGCGACATCCTCTTCAGCTACGCCACCGGCGCCCTGCTGCTGGTGATCGTGTTCGCCGCCAAGCCGCAGGTGCTGCTGTGGCTGGGCGTGGTGCTGCTCCTGCTGGCGGCGGCGTTCGGCGCGGCGGGCGCCGTCGGGCATCCGCTGCCGTGGCAGCCCATGCTCGGCTTCGGCATCCCCGTGCTCCTGCTGGGTGCGGTGGCGTATGCGTTGCGACGCTGGCCGGTCTCGGGCTGGCGGGCCGCGGGCCTCGCGCTGTACCTGTTGCCGGCGTTGGCGATGACGCTCGGCAGCGCCGCGATGCTCGGACGTCCGCCCGAAGCGGAGCAGGATCGGGTCCGCCTGGCCGAGGCGAGGACCCCGGTCGAGCGCAAGGCGATCGAGGCCGGCATCGCGCAGCGCGCCGCGCAACGCGCGACCCACCTGCAGGACATCGCCGACGAGACCCGGCTGATGCGCGGCGACAGCTACGCCGACGCCACCGCCTGGCGCGCGGGCCATTTCCTGAAGATGCAGGGCCAGTCGGTCGGGTTCGCGATCATCGTGCTGGGCCTGTTCCTGCTGGGCGCCTGGTTCATCCGTGCCGGGGTGATGACCGATCCCGCCGCGCACCTGCGCCTGTTCCGCTGGTTGGCCTGGCTGGGCATCCCGTTGGGGATCGGGCTCAGCGTGGCCGGGGTGCTGCTCGCGCCCACCCACCTGCGCGGGCAGAATGATGCTGCGTTCCAAGTGGCGATGGGCCTAGGGCTGCTCGGCAGCCTGGCGGCCAGCCTCGGCTACATCGGCGCGATCGTGCTGGGCCTGCACGGTCGCTTGCGGCGCTGGCTGGTGCTGCTGGCACCGGCGGGGCGGATGGCGCTGACCAACTACATCGCGCAGTCGGTGATCGGCACCTGGGTGTTCTACGGCTACGGGCTGGGCCAATGGGGCATGCCGCGCGCGCAGCAGCTGCTCTACGTGCTGCTGGTGTTCGCGCTGCAAGTGTTGGCCAGCCGCTGGTGGCTTGCAAGGTTCCGCTACGGCCCGCTCGAGTGGCTCTGGCGGTGGGCGACCTACGGACGACCGCCAGCGATGCGAATCAGCGCCTGATCCGCGAGACCGGAGGTTCCGGCGACGATATCCTGTGCCCGTCGATCCGGTCGTGGCGCCGGATCCCCGGCCACTGCGGAGACCAGATCCATGCAATCCGAAGCCCTCCACGCAGGCGATGCGGGTGGACACGCGCTGCCGCGCGACACCGATGTCCTCGTCATCGGCGCGGGTGTGTCGGGCCTCGCCTGTGCGCTTGCCCTCCTGCAGGACGGCCGGGGGGTGACAGTGATCGACGCCGGCCGCATCGGAGGCGGCGCCTCGCATGGCAACTGCGGGACCATCACCCCCAGCCATGCACCGCCGCTGGCGGCGCCGGGCACGATCGCGCGCGCGCTGAAGTGGATGTTTACGCCGGACGCGCCGCTCTACATCCCGGCGCGCTTCGACCCGGCGCTGTGGCGCTGGCTCGGGGGCTTCGCGCGGCGCTGCAACCACCACGACTGGCTGCAGAGCGCGCGCGCCAAGTCGGCCCTGCTCAACGATTCCCGTGCCCGCCTCGCCGACTGGATCGCGACACATGGCCTGGACTGCGAATTCACCGAAAGTGGCGAGGACTACGTCTTCCACACGCAGTCGGCGATGGACAAGGAGCTGCGCGAGTTGCCGATGCTGCGCGAGTTCGGGATCGCCTCCGAGGTGATCGACGGGCCCGCCTTCGAGGCGCAGGAGCCGGCACTGAAGCCGGGCGTGACGGGCGCGATCCGTTTCTCCGGAGATGCCGCGTTGCGTCCCGACAAGTACGTCGCGGAGCTTGCCCGCGCGGTGCGCGAACGTGGCGGCACGATCCACGAGCATTGCGCCTTGCATGCGCTGGACGCCGATGCCGAAGGCGTGCGCGCCACCACCGCCACGGGCGAATTGCGCGCGCGCGACGCCGTGGTCGCCGCCGGCGCATGGTCGCCGCTGCTGGCCTCGGCGATCGGGTTGCGCTGGTTGCGCAAGGTGATCCAGCCCGGCAAGGGCTACTCGATCACCTACAGCGCGCCGGGCCTGGTGCCCAGGCGTCCGTTGACCCTGCGCGAGGTCTCGGTGTGCGTGACCGCGTGGCCCAGCGGCTTCCGCCTCGGCAGCACGATGGAGTTCTCCGGCTACGACGACAGCCTCAACGAACGCCGCCTCGGCGCGCTCGAGCGCGGCGCGCGCAAGTACCTGCACGCGCCGGTCGGCCCCGAGATGCGCGAACGCTGGTTCGGCTGGCGCCCGATGAGCCGCGACGACATCCCGCTGATCGGCCGCGCGCCCGGGCACCGGCACCTGTGGCTGGCTACCGGGCACGGCATGATGGGCGTGGGCATGAGCGCGGGCACCGGGCAGTTGCTCGCCGACCTGGTCGCCGGTCGCGCGCCCGCGGTGGATCCCGCGGCATTCGATCCCGCGCGTTTCGCATGAACGACGCCGGCCCGGTCGAGATCGCCTTCGATGACGTCTGCGTCCTGCATCGCGGGCGCATCCCGCTGCTGGTCAGCCTGCCGCACGATGGCAGCGACATCCCCGCGGACTTGCGTGGGCGGATGACGCCGGCCGCACGCAGCGCGCCGGACACTGACTGGCACGTGTCGCGCCTGTATGCGTTCGCGCGCGACATGGGCGCGTCGATGCTGGTGCCGCGCTGGTCGCGCTACGTCATCGACCTCAACCGCGGCGAGGACGACACCAGCCTGTACCCGGGCCAGAACACCACCGGCCTGGTGCCACTGGTGCGCTTCGATGGCGAACCCGTGTACCTGGCCGGCATGGAACCCGAGGCTGGCGAGGTGGCCGCTCGCATCGCGCGCTACTGGCGGCCCTACCACCAGGCCCTGCGCGGTGAGCTGGACCGGCTGCGCGCGGCGCATGGGCGCGTGCTGCTGTGGGATGGGCATTCCATCCGCGGCAGCGGCCTGCCGTTCCTGTTCGACGGCCGCCTGCCCGACCTCAATCTCGGGACGGCCAGTGGCGCCAGCTGCGCGCCGCAGGTGCAGGCGCGGCTCGAGGTCGTGCTGGGCCGGCAAGCCGGGTACGACTGGGTGGCGAACGGACGCTTCAAGGGCGGCCACATCACCCGCCACTACGGCGATCCCGCCAACGGCATCGACGCAGTGCAGTTGGAGCTCAGCCAGCGCACCTACATGGACGAGGACAGCTTCGAGTACGACGAAGGCAGGGCTGCGCGCCTGCAGGCGTTGATGCGCGACCTGCTCGCCATCGCGCTGCAGGGGTGAACGAAAAAGGGCGGCCGAAGCCGCCCTTTCCCCCCTGCGATGCCTCCGCCTGGATTACTTAGCGCCTGGGCCGATGTGCTTGGCCAGGAACGCTTCCATCCGGCGATACAGTTCGGCGCGGTTCTCCGGCTTGTAGAAGCCGTGGCCCTCGCCCTGCGCGACCATGGTCTCGACCGGAACCCCGGCCTTCTCGAACGCATTCTTCAGTGCATCGAACTGTTGCATGGGAACGCGCTGGTCGAGCGAACCCTGCGCCAGCAGCACGGGCACCTTGATCTTGTCGACGTTCTGCGCGGGTGACCACGCTTGCAGGACGGATTCATCGTTGCCCAGCACGCGCTCGAGGTAGGCCTTGCCCGACTTGGCGCGCGGGATGTCGCCCTTCTTCTTCATCACCTGGAGATCGTAGACGCCGACGTATCCGATCGCGCACTTGTACAGCTCCGGATAACGGATCGTCTGCATCAAGGCTGCGTAACCACCGTAGCTGGCGCCGAACGTGCAGACGCGGGCAGGATCGGCGACCTTGGAGTCCACGGCCCACTTGACGCCATCCGCCAGGTCGTCCTGCATCTTGCCGCCCCATTCGCGGTAGCCGAGTTCCTCGAACTTCTTGCCGCGGCCACCCGAACCACGGTAGTTGACCTGCAACACGCCATAGCCGCGGCTCGCCAGGAACTGGGCGTCGCTGTCGTATCCCCAGCTGTCGTAAGGGCCATGCGGACCGCCGTGCGGCATCACCACCAGGGGGCGCGCGCCACCGCCGGATGGCGCCGTGTACAGGCCATGCAAGGTCAGGCCATCACGTGTCTGGAAGCTGATCGGCGTGGTCGGCGCCAGGGTCGCCTGCTTCAGCCATGGCATCAGCTCGCTGACCAACTGCACCTTGGCGGCTTTGCGATCGAGCACGTAGTAGGTGCCCGGGTTGCGATCGCTCCAGGTGCGGAACAGCACTTTCTGGCCGTCGCGGGTCCAGTCGGCCAGGGACACCATGTGGCCCGGGAAAGACTTGAGCAGGCCAGCATGCAATTTCGCCCACTCCGACGACGGGTCGAGGTACTGCACTGAAGGCTTGCCCTCGTCGAAGATCACGCCGAAGGGCGCGCCATCGTGCCCTGCGTAAAGGATGCGCGAGATCTCCATGTCGTCGCGCCCCGCGAGCCGCACGCGCGTGCCGGCGGCCAAGTCGACCTTGTACAGCTGCGCCGGCTCATCCTGGTCGACGATCATGGCGTACGCGGTGTTGTCGTCCTTCTCGACATGGTTAATCCACATGCTGTAGCCGGCCAACGCCTTCGGGACGGGCTCCCAGGCGCTGTCCGGGCGCGGGCGATACCGGAGGATCGGGTCGCCATTGTCGTCGTAGGTCAGTGCGAGCCGCGGCTGGCCGGAATGGTCGTACCGGAAGCTGGTGGTCTCCTTCGTGCGTTCGATCTCCCGTCGGCTACCGGTGCGCGTGTCCACCTTGTAGATCGCGGTGCCACCCTTGTCGCTGTGGGTGTATCGCCAGTCGTCGCACTCCACGAGGATCGTCCCCGGCTCCTGGTCGATCACTTTCGCCACGCTCGCGAAGCACTCGTCCTTGCGGCGCGTTGCCCGATTGCCATCTGCCAGCACGTAGGCGAACAGGACTTCCTGGTTCTTGCCCTTGACGTCCGAGCTCATCAGCCAGCCGTCGCTGTAGGGCAGCGCTTCGAGCGGATCCATCTTCGCGCGTGAAACCACGACCTGGTCATCCGCGCTCCAGATGATCCCGGTGACATGCTGTTGCCGAGCGAAGCGCAACGCCTGGGTTCCGCCGGAGCCGTCCAGCGGCACGATCAGGAGTTGGGTCTCCATGCCGTCCTCCGCCGGCACGGCCATCGCGACGTACTTGCCATCGGGCGACAGCGAAACCTCGTTCACTTCCGCGTGGCGGGAAAAATCCATCGCGGTGAGGCCCTGTGCCAGGGCAGCGGCGGGAGCCAGGGGCAGCAGCAGGCCTGCCACTAGTGTCGCTTTCGTCATCGCGTTGTCCTTTCGTCGATTCGGCATGTCGGAGCCGGCATGGTATCGGGGTCGTCCTGAGGCATCGAGCCGCGGATGAACTGCGTTCATACTTCCAGGGTTGCCAAATCGCCCTTCTGCTCCAGCCAGGATTTGCGATCGCCGGCACGCTTCTTCGCCAGCAGCATGTCCATAAGCGCGCGGGTGGCGTCGTCGTCGTCGACGGTCAGCTGCACGAGGCGGCGGGTGTCGACGTGCATCGTCGATTCCCGCAGCTGCTGCGGGTTCATTTCGCCGAGCCCCTTGAAGCGGGTGACGTTGACCTGGCCCTTGAGCTTCTCGCGCTGGATCTTCTCCAGCAGCAGGCGCTTTTCCTCTTCGTCCAATGCGTAGAACACCTGCTTGCCCACGTCCACGCGGAACAGCGGCGGCATCGCCACGAACACGTGGCCGGCGCGCACCAGGGCGGGGAAATGGCGCAGGAACAGCGCGCTGAGCAGGGTGGCGATGTGCAACCCGTCGCTGTCGGCGTCGGCGAGGATGACGACCTTGCCGTAGCGCAGGCCCTCGATGTCGTCCTTGCCCGGGTCGCAGCCGATGGCGACGGCGAGGTCATGCACTTCCTGCGAGCCGAGCACTTGGCCCGAGGCCACCTCCCAGGTGTTCAGGATCTTGCCGCGCAACGGCAGGATGGCCTGGAAGTCCTTGTCGCGGGCCTGTCGCGCGCTGCCGCCGGCGGAATCGCCCTCGACCAGGAACAGCTCGGTGCGCGACAGGTCCTGGCTGATGCAGTCGGCCAGCTTGCCCGGCAAGGCCGGGCCCTGGGTCACCTTCTTGCGGACGACCTGCTTCTCGGTCTTCAAGCGCGCGCTGGCGCGCTCGATCGCGAGCTGCGCGATCTTCTCGCCGAACTCGGTGTGCTGGTTCAGCCACAGGCTGAACGCGTCGTGCGCGGCGCCTTCGACGAAGCCGGCGGCCTGACGCGAGCTCAGGCGCTCCTTGGTCTGCCCACTGAACTGCGGGTCGGTCATCTTCAGCGACAACACGAAGGCGACGCGGTCCCATACGTCCTCCGGCGCCAGCTTGACGCCGCGCGGCAGCAGGTTGCGGAAGTCGCAGAACTCGCGCAGCGCGTCGGTGAAGCCGGTGCGCAGGCCGTTGACGTGGGTGCCGTGCTGCGCGGTCGGGATCAGGTTGACGTAGCTTTCCTGCACCAGCTCGCCGTCCGGGACCCAGGCCACGGCCCAGTCGACGACCTCGGTGTCCTTGCGGAGGTTGCCGACGAACAGCTCGGGCGGCAGCAGCTCGCGGTCGGCGAGTTCGCCCTTGAGGTAGTCGCGGAGGCCATCCTCGTAATGCCATTCGGCGCGTTCGCCGCTGGCCTCGTCGAACAGGCTGACGGTGAGCCCGGGGCAGAGCACCGCCTTGGCCCGCAGCAGGTGCTTGAGCGCGCGCAAGGCGAACTTCGGGGTGTCGAAGTACTTCGGGTCCGGCCAGAAGCGCAGCCGGGTGCCGGTGTTCTTCCTGCCGACGCTGCCGACCACCTCCAGCTTCGACGCACGGTCGCCGTCGGCGAAGGCCATGTGGTATTCGTTGCCGTCGCGCTTGATGTAGACGTCGACGCGCCGGCTCAGCGCGTTCACCACGCTCACGCCGACGCCGTGCAGGCCGCCGCTGAAGGTGTAGTTCTTGTTGCTGAACTTGCCGCCCGCGTGCAGCCGGGTGAGGATCAATTCGACGCCGGCGATCTTCTCCTCCGGATGGATGTCCACCGGCATGCCGCGGCCGTCGTCGGCCACCTCGCAGCTGCCGTCGGCATGCAGCGTGACCGCAATGCTGCGCGCATGGCCGGCGAGGGCCTCGTCGACGGCATTGTCGATGACCTCCTGGGCCAGGTGGTTCGGGCGGGCGGTGTCGGTGTACATGCCGGGCCGGCGCTTGACAGGATCCAGGCCCGAGAGGACTTCGATGTCGGCGGCGTTGTAGCGACTGCTCATGGGCTGCACTGCATGGGGACGCGGCAGGATCGCCGCGGGCCGCCGGGCGGTCAAGCCGCGCGATCCCCGTCGGAACCGCATTCCCCTTGCGGATCAAAGGCTTCCGGCGCGCCCGCGTGCAGCCGCCCGCGCTTGCCCTTAGAATGCGCATTTCCAGCAGCGTGCTGCCGCCATGACCTCCCCTGCACCCCAGACCCCGCTCGTCTTCGTCACCGGAGGCGTGGTGTCCTCGCTT
>JAFLEB010000062.1 GCA_017302075.1 Lysobacterales bacterium | reverse complement strand
GAGCGCGCGATGAACCAGGCCTTGCACGGCAGCTGCCACGTGCCGGTGGCGGCGTACGCGCGGCGCGATGGCGACCGCCTGTGGCTGCAGGGGCTGGTGGGCTCGGCGGCCGATGGCCGGGCGGTCCGCGCCGATGGCGAAGGCCGCGTCGATGCCCATGAGCGGCTGGGCCGCGAGGTCGCTGGGGCGTTGCTGGCGCAGGGCGCGCGCGCGCTGATCGACGCCGGCTGATCCCGGCGTCGCGCCGGGTCAGAACGCGTAGCGCAGGTTGAGGGTGGCGTCGGTCTGGTTGCGCCCGGCGACGTCGCTGTCGCGCCGCACCTCGACGCCGGAGCTCAGCACCAGGCCGGGCTGCAGGGCGAGCTTCAATTGCAGGCTGTTGCGCAGGAAGGTGCCGTGCTGCCCGGTTTCCACCCGCGTGGTCTGCGACAGGCGCGTGCGCTCCCCGAGCGCCTGCTGCCATTCCAGCTGGCCGCGCAGGACCGGACCGGTGCCGGCGATGCCGTCGTCGGCATAGGCCTGCAGGCGGAAGCCGGTGTCGAAGGCCAGGCGCAGCTGGGTGCCGGGCGGCGTCTCCGCCTGCACGCCGTATTGCAGGCCGACGCGGGCATTGCTGCCCTGCGGCTTCATCCAGTCGCGGCGCTGCGCATCGGCCAGCAGCAGGCGGACGCCCGAGCCCGGCAGGTCCTGGCCGTCGATGCGGCGCTGGCCACCCGGGATCGCCGCCATCGCCGAGGCGTTCCACTCGCCGGACAGGCAGCGCGCCGGCTCGCAGCGCGGCGGCGCGAGCACGCGCTGCACCACCACCGGTTGCGGCAGTGCGACGGGGGCCTGGTCGATGACGGCGGGTGGCGCGATGAAGGCCAGCCACAGCAGGGGGAGCATGGGCGGTCGACGGGACGGGACGCCGCGATTCTAGCGCGGCCTCAGTAGTACAGCGTGACCACGTGCCGCGCTTCGGCGAAGAACAGCCAGCGCTCGACCACCGCGCCCAGCAGCGCGATGGCGGCCGCAAGCGGCCACGCCCAAGGCGCGCTGGCAGCGTGGATGCCCGCGATCACCAGCAGCGCCAGCGGCAGCAGCGCGAACAGGGCGACGGCGACGCCACGCAGCAGGCGTGCGTGCCGGCGCGCGACCACGAAGGCCATTTCACGGGTAACGAAGTTGGCCTCGGTGTGCGGGCGTTCGAACACCTTGGCCTGCCGCTGCGGCAGGCCGAGGGCCGCACCGCGGCTCGGCATCGCCAGTCCACGGTCGAGGTCGCGCCAGTAGCGCCACTTGACCGCCAGCAGGGCGGCCGCAAGCGCCACGCAGGCCCACCACAGGCCCCCGCTGGCCAACGCGCTGCCGGTGAAGGTCGGCAGCAGGAGCGCGCCCTGCAGCAGCGCGAAGCCGAGGTAGGCCGGCACCACCAGGCGGTGCGACCAGGCCGGGATCGGGCGCAGCGAGGCATAGATCATCGCGGTGCTGTACACCGTGGCCAGCGCCAGCAGCGCCAGCAATGCCGCGGCGAGCCGCAAGGCGAGCGGCGGCATGCCGCTGCGACCGGCGAGGAACACCGCGCCCATCGCCAGGAAGCAGCCCACCGCGAGCACGCCTTCGCGCGACAGCCAGGAGGTGCGCCATTGCGAGAACGCGCGCCACGCGCGCGCCGGCTTGCCGAGGTGCAGGAACGAGCTCGCCAAGCCCGCCGCGACCAGCCCCGCTGCGAGCAGCAGCCCGATCGCCCAGCCGATCCCTTCGTACAGGCCAGGCGGCCCGCCGAACGCGATGCGCAGGCCCAGCCAGCACCACAGCCCGAGCCCGGCGCCGCTCAGCGTGGTGAAGACGATCACCGAGAACGCGGGGTTCATGCGCTGCACGCCCCCGGACCGTCGCCATGCGCAGAGCATGGACGGAGGGGCCAGCCGGCGTGGCCGCGCGGCATGCGACTAAGCCGGTTCGCCACTACTCGATCACCACGGCGGTACCGGAGGCGCTGACCATCAGCATCGAACCGCCGTCCTGGATCTGGATGGTCTCGTAGTCCAGGTCGACGCCGACCACCGCGTTCGCGCCGCGTTCGCGCGCCGCCGCGACCATGTCCTCCAGGGCCTCGGTCTTGGCCGCGCGCAGGACTTTCTCGTAGCTGCCGCTGCGCCCGCCGACCAGGTCGCGCAGGCCGGCGAACATGTCGCGGAACATGTTCGCGCCGAGGATCGCATCGCCGCCGACGAGGCCGCGGTATTCCAGGATGCGGCGTCCTTCGATGCCGTGGGTGGTGGTGATCAGCAGGTCGGGGGCCTTGGCCATGGCGGTGTCCTTCAGCGCTTGAGGAGGCGGTTGAGCCAGCGCGCCGCCAGGCTGGCGGCGTCGGCGGGTGTCGTGTCCGGCGCGGCCGCGGCGTCGCCGCTGCGACGCGGTCGCGGCGGCAGGTAGCGGTTGGTCGGGGCGTAGCCGAGTTCCGGCATCGGCGCCACGCCGCCGCGCTCGGCGACCAGCCGCGAGACGTCGGAGTCGGGATCGCCGAGGTCGCCGAAGTGGCGGGCGCGGGTCGGGCAGGCCTGCACGCAGGCTGGCTGCCGGTCCGCTGCGTCGAGCTTGTCGTTGTAAATGCGGTCCACGCACAGCGTGCACTTCTTCATCACGCCCTCGACCGCGCTGTACTCGCGCGCGCCGTACGGGCAGGCCCACGAACACAGCTTGCAGCCGATGCACTTGTCCTCGTCGACGAGCACGATGCCGTCCTCGGCGCGCTTGTAGCTGGCGCCGGTCGGGCACACGGTGACGCAGGCGGGCGTCTCGCAATGCAGGCAGCTGCGCGGGAAGTGGAGCGTTTGCGCCGGTTGCCTGGTGGCTGCATCGGCTTCCAGCTCGTAGCTGTGCACGCGGTTGAACCAGACGCCCTGCGGCGACTCGCCGTACGGGCGCTCATCGGTCAGCGGGCCGGCGAGGCCGCCCGCGTTCCATTCCTTGCAGCTGGTCGCGCAGGCATGGCAACCGACGCAGGTGTCGAGGTCGATCACCAGGCCGAGCTTCTTCTTCGACGGCGGCGGCAGCGCGGTCATCGGCGGCCTGCCTCGCGCCGTGCGCGGAAGCCCGCGCCGTAGCGCAGCGGACGGTCGTCCGCTTCGTCGAACCCCAGCGGCGCGAACTGCGGCGCGCTCTCGTCGCGGGCCTCGACCTTGCGGATCGCGACGCGCAGGTCGAACCATGCGGCCTGCCCGGTCACGGGGTCGGCGTTGGCGTAGTCGCCCCTCGGGGTCACGTCGGAAATCAGGTGGTTGAGCAGGAAGCCCTGCCGGCCCTCCGGGGCGTCCTTCGCCAGCCGCCACGCGCCCTTGCGCTTGCCGATCGCGTTCCAGGTCCAGACCGTGTCCGGTTGCACGTTGGCGGCGAACTTCGCCTGCACGGTGATCGTGCCGTGGTGCGAAGCGACCTCGATCCAGTCTTCGTCGGCAATACCGTGGCGCGCGCCGGTGTCCGGATGCAGGTAGAGCCAGTTGCGCGCGGCGATCTGCCGCAGCCACGCGTTCTGGCTGCCCCACGCGTGGTACATGAACATCGGCCGCTGGGTCACCGCGTTGAGCGGGAAGGCCTCGCGCGAGGTCTGGTCGTGCTCGAACGGCTCGTACCAGATCGGCAGCGGGTCGAAGTAGGTCGCCACGCGCTGGCGATGTTCCGGCGGCGGTTGGTGCGAGCCATGCCCCTGCGCGGCGAGGCGGAATTTCTGCAGGGTCTCCGAATACAGCTGCAGCACGATCGGCCGGTCGTCGGGCACGAAGCCGAAGCGCTGGGCCCATTGCAGGTAATCGCGATTGGCCATCTTGAAGTAGCGCGCAGACTCGGGCACCGGCGCATGCCAGAAGCCGCCGTGTTCGATGTAACGCTGCAGCTGCTCGGGATTCGGCGCGCCCTTGCCTTCCTGCGTGCCGTCCTCGCCGCGCCAGCCGGCCAGCAGGCCGACGCCCGGCGCGCGTTCGTGGCGGACGATGTAGTCGGCGTAGTCGCGGTACTTCGGGCTGCCGTCCGCATGCACCAGGCCCGGCAGGCCGAGGCGCGCGCCGAGTTCGATCAGCACCGACTGGAAGCCGCGCACGTCGCGCGGGCGGCCATCGGCCCCGGGTTGCGTCGCCGGGTCGAACACCGGGTGGCGGATCGCGTCGCTGGCGGCATCCGCGTCGCTGATCGGGCGATCCAGCAGGCTGATCGCGTCGAAGCGCTCGAGGTAGGTGGTGTCCGGCAGCACCAGGTCGGCGTAGGCCACGGTCTCCGAGGCGTAGGCATCGGAATAGATGATGCGCGGGATACGGTACTCGCCGTTGGCATCCTTGTCGGTGAGCCAGGCGATGGTCTCGCGGGTGTTCATCGCCGAGTTCCAGCCCATGTTGGCCATGAACATCAGCAGGGTGTCGATCTTGTAGGGATTGCCGGCCCAGGCGTTGCGGATGACCGTGTGCATCATCCCGTGCGCGGACAGCGGGTACGCCCACGAGTAGGCGTGGTCGATGCGGCGCGGCTGGCCCTGCGCATCGACGACGAGGTCCTCGGGCCCGTGCACGAAGCCCAGCGGCGCGGCATCCAGCACGCCCTCCGGCCCGCGCGCCTTGCCGGGGCGGTTGCCCGGCGGGACCGGTTTCGGGAACGGCGGCTGGTAGCGGAACGAGCCCGGTGCATCCACCGCGCCCAGCAGCAGTTGCAGCAGGTGCAAGGCGCGGCAGGTGTGGAAGCCGTTGCTGTGGGCGCTGATGCCGCGCATCGCGTGCATCGCCACCGGGCGACCTTCCATCGTCGCGTGTTCGCGGCCCCAGCTGTCGGTCCACGCGACCGGCAGGCTGAGCTTGCTGTCGAAGGCGGCCTCGGCCAGCTCGCGGGCGATGCGTCGGATGGTGTCGGCGGGGATGCCGCAGCGTGCGCTCACCGCCTCCGGCGCATAGCGCGGATCGAGGTAGCGATCCACGACCCGCTGGAACACCGGTCGCGCGGTGCGGCCGTCGGCCAGTGCGTAGGTGCCGACCACGGCGGGGGCGATGTCGATCGCATTCGCATCGGTCGCCGCGTTGGCCCGCGCATCCCAGCACAGCGGGTTGCCATCGGCGTCGCGGGCGAAGAGGCCGTCGTCCGCGCCGCCAGGGTGGTCGACCACCAGCCAGTGCGCGTTCGCGTAGCGCACCAGGTAGTCCAGGTCGATGCGGTCGGTCCGGAGCAATTCATGCACCAGGGCGAAGGCGAACAGGCCGTCGGTGCCGGGACGGATGCCGATCCATTCGTCGGCGATCGCGCCGTAGCCGGTGCGCACCGGGTTGACCGCGACGATCTTGGCGCCGCGCGCCTTCAGCTTGCCCAAGCCGAGCTTGATCGGGTTGCTGTCGTGGTCTTCGGCCACGCCCCACAGCATCAGGTAGCGGGCGTGGTCCCAGTCGGGCTCGCCGAATTCCCAGAAGCTGCCGCCGACGCTGTACAGCCCGCCCGTGGCCATGTTCACCGAGCAGAAGCCGCCGTGCGCCGCGTAGTTCACCGTGCCGAATTGCTGCGCCCACCAGCCGGTCAGCGCCTGGCTCTGGTCGCGGCCGGTGAAGAACGCGAGTTCATCGGGGTTGCGCTCGCGGATCGGCTTCAGCCACGACACCGCGATGTCGAGCGCCTCGTCCCATTCGATCTCGCGGAACTCGCCCGCGCCGCGTTCGCCCACCCGCAGCAGCGGCTTGCGCAGGCGCGCCGGCGAGGCATGCTGCATGATCCCGCTGGCCCCCTTCGCGCACAGCACGCCCTTGTTGACGGGGTGGTCGCGGTTGCCCTGGATGTAGCGGATCGACCCGTCCTGCAGCCAGACCTTGATGCCGCAGCGGCAGGCGCACATGTAGCAGGTGGTCGCGACGACCTCGTCGCCCGGCGAGGGCGAGAGGTCGATGGCGGGTTCGCGCGGCGCGGCGGTCATGCGGGCATTGTGCCCGCCGCGCCCCGGCCTGGACACCTCGGCGGTCGCTTACTTCGGCGGCTCGATGGTGATCGCGGGATCGTCGTAGCGCGAGTAGCGGATGCTGGCCTGCCCGGACTTGCCATCCGCGCCGCCGGCGGTCTCGATCTTGATCGGCAGGCCCTTGGGCCCGATCCACAAGGCAGTCTCGGCCTTCACGGGCTTGGTCTGGCGCACGATGTACTTGCGCGACGGTTGGCCGGCGACCATCGCGCGCCCCGCTTCCTCGGCGGTCAGGCCGTCCGCGGCGGCTGCGAGGCTGGCGGGATCGCGCCACTTCGCCAGCGTGCCGGCGGGCAGCGGAACCTGCATCGTGCGTCCCTGTGCCTGCAGGTACATGGTGTCGCCGATCACCACCTGGGTGCCGGCACCGGGCACCACCATGCGGAAGCGATCAGGCGCCACATGGTCCATCTCGCTGGTAACCGGCTTGGCCCCGGGGCGCTCCACCATCGTCATGGTCGCGTGGTAGCGCTTGAGCGCCGCGAACTTGCGCAGGGCGTCGAGCACCGCATCGCGAGCCGCCGGCGTGTCCGCGGGCGTGGTCGTCGTGGCGGGGGTCGATGCGGCCGTTTCCGTCGATGGCACCGGCAGTGATGCTTGCGCCGCCGGGGTGGGACTGGCTGGTGCGGCGGGGGCTGCGGCGGTGTCCTTCGACTCGGATTCCTGCGGTGGCTGCGTGCAGGCCGCGAGGATCAGGGAGAGGGGCAACAGCAACGAGAGGGTGGTCTTCGACATGGTGCGGATCCGGAATGGGGCGGGTCGTGGCAGGCACGGCGCAGGGCCGTGGCTGGCGGCATAATCCTCGCATGGACCGCTACGAACGCATCATCGCCCTGCACCGCGTGCTGCAGGCCGCGCGCCGCCCCGTCACCGTGGCCCGGCTGCAGGACGAGCTCGGCTGCTCGCGGGCGACGGTGTACCGCGACCTCGCCTTCCTGCGCGATGGCCTGATGGCCCCGCTGGTCGGCGACGGCGAGGCCGGCTTCCATTACGACAAGGCCGAGTCCGAGCGCTTCGAGCTGCCCGGGCTGTGGCTGAACTCCGAGGAGCTGCACGCCCTGCTCGCCGCGCAGCAGCTGCTGTCGCGCAGCAGCGGCGGGATGCTGTCCTCGGCGCTGGCGCCGCTGCAGCAACGCGTGGAGAAGCTGCTCGACGCGCACTCCGGCGGCAAGACCTGGCCGGTGGAACGGGTGCGAGTGATCCCGCACCGCGGCCGGCGGATGGACGAGCACGTGTTCCGGATCGTGGCCTCGGCGGTACTGGAGCGGCGCAAGCTCGCATTCGACTACCGCGCGCGCTCGACCGACGAGAAGAGCCGGCGCAACTGCAGCCCGCAGCGGCTCACGCATTACCGCGACAACTGGTACCTCGACGCCTGGGACGAGGACAAGCAGGGCCTGCGCAGCTTCTCGATCGACCGCATCTCCGCCGCGCGGCTGGCCGACGGCGTCGCCCGCGACGTCGAGGATGCCGCGCTGAATGCGCACCTCGCCGGCAGCTACGGCATCTTCTCCGGCGCGCCCAAGGGCTGGGCGACCATCGTGTTCAGCGCCAAGGCGGCGCGCTGGGTCGCCGACGAGCACTGGCATTCGCAGCAGCAGGGCCGGTTCCTCGCGGACGGGCGCTACGAACTGAAGGTGCCGTACTCGGTGCCGCGCGAATTGCTGATGGACGTGCTGCACTACGGCGGCGACGCCGAGATCGTGGAGCCCAAGGTGCTGCGCGAGCAGATGCGCGCGATGCTGCAGCTGGCGATCTCGAACTACGACTGATGGCGGCCGCAGGCGCACCGACGATCGCCCCCGGCGAGGCCGTGGCGCTGGTGCTCGGCGCCGGCGGCGCGCGCGGGCTCGCGCAGATCGGGGTGATCGAGGCCTTGCAGGCGCGCGGCATGCGCATCGTGGCGATCGCCGGCTCGTCGAGCGGGGCGCTGGTCGGCGGCGCGTGCGCGGCCGGCAAGCTGGCCGACCTGCGCGACTGGATGCTGCGCACCCCGCGCGGGGCGATGCTGCGCCTGCTCGACCCGGGCTTCGGCCGGCCGGCGCTGTTCACCGGCAACCGCCTGGTGCAGGCGCTGCGCGAGGTGGTCGGCGAGCCGCGCATCGAGGACCTGCCGATCGAATTCACCGCGGTCGCGGTGGACCTGTTGCGCCAGCGCGAGGTCTGGTTGCGCCGCGGCGACCTGTGGGACGCGGTCCGCGCGTCGTTCGCGATCCCCGGCGTGTTCACCCCGTTCGAACTGCATGGCCGCGAACTGGTCGACGGCGGCCTGCTGGCGCCGCTGCCGATCACCGCGACCCGGCTGTCGGACGCGCATCGCCTGATCGCGGTGGACATGCATGGCTGGCCGCAGGTTCCGCCGGGCGACCCGGCACGCGACGAGGACGATGGCGGGCGCTCGGCGCCGGGCGTGCTCGGGCGCTGGATCGACCGCCATTTCGGCGACGACGCCGATGGCGACGGCCGCCCCGACCATCGCTTCGGCCTGACCGAGACCATGTCGCGCGCGCTGGACACCATGCAGGCGCAGATCGCCCGCGTGCAGCTGGCGCTGGATCCGCCCGAGCTGGTCATCCGCATCCCGCGCGATGCCTGCCAGTTCTACGAATTCTGGCGCGCGGCCGAGCTGGTCGAGATCGGCCGGCGCGAGGCCGACAAGGCGCTGGATGCCGCCGGCTACTGAGCGTCGCAGCCGGTGAGAAGGCCCGGCCGCACCCTGCGGGCGACCCGAACCGGAGCCCCGCGATGACCCGCCAAGACCTCGATGTGCTGCTGCGCCGCGCCGTGACCCTCGGCACCCTGGCCGTGCTGCTGATCCCCGCCGCGCGCGGCCACCATGAATGGCTCGGCTGGCTGCCGCTGTGGCTGGTCGGGATGCCGTTGTCGGCGTGGTGGAGCCTGCGCGGCTTCCCGGTGCCGGCGCTCGCCCTGCGCCTGCCGCAGCGGCGCCGCGTGCAGGCCGCCCGCCGCGGTCGCCGCCCGCATGCGCGGCCGGCGCTGGCCCGGCGGGCCTGACCTCCCGCACATCGGCCGCCCGTGGGGGCTGTGCTAGCGTTCCGGGTCCCGATCCACCCGGAGCCATTCCCGATGTCCCAGCTGTCCAATGCCTGCCTCATCGCCGGCCTCGCCATCGCCGGCGGCGCCTCGGCGCAAACCCCCGGCGACCAGGATCCCTACGCCTGGCTGGAGGACGTCGAGGGCGCCAAGTCGCTCGATTGGGTGAAGGCCCGCAACGCCAAGGCCGAGGCCGAGATCGCCGGCACCCCGGCGTTCAAGTCGCTGGAGGCGGACATCCGCGCGATCCTCGATTCCGACGCCAAGATCCCCGGCGTCGAGAAGATCGGCGACCACTACTACAACTTCTGGAAGGACAAGCAGCACGAGCGCGGCATCTGGCGCCGCACCACGCTGGCCGAGTACCGCAAGCCCGACCCGAAGTGGGAGACCGTGCTCGACCTGGACGCGCTGAACGCGGCCGAGGGTAGCCGCTGGGTCTGGCACGGCGCCGACTGCCTGCGGCCGAAGTACCAGCGCTGCCTGGTCGCGCTGTCGCCGGGCGGTTCGGATGCCGACGTCACCCGCGAATTCGACCTGGCCACCAAGCAGTTCGTCGATGGCGGCTTCTCCCGCCCGGAGGCCAAGGGCGGGCTGGCGTGGATCGACGAGGACACGGTGTACGTGTTCACCGACTTCGGCGAGGGCACGCTGACCAGCTCGGGCTATCCGAACATCGTCAAGGAATGGAAGCGCGGCACCCCGATGTCGGCGGCGAAGACGGTGTACGAGGGCAAGCCGGGCGACATGTACATCGCCGCCAGCCGCGACCACACGCCGGGCCACCAGCGCGACTTCGTCAGCCGCACCATCGCGTTCTGGAACGACGAGCTGTACCTGCGCAACAAGGACGGCAGCCTGGCCAAGGTCGACGCGCCGAACAGCGCGCAGAAGGGCGTGCACAAGGACTGGCTGCTGCTGGAACTGCGCGACCCCTACCAGGCGGGCGGCAAGACCTATGCGCCCGGGTCGCTGATCGCCACGAACTTCAATGATTTCATGGCCGGCAAGCGCGACTTCAGCGTGCTGTTCGCGCCCGACGAGAAGTCCTCGCTGGCCGGCTACGCGTGGACCAAGGACCACCTGGTCCTCAACGTCATGGAGGACGTGAAGAACCGCCTGTCGGTCCTGACCCCGGGCAAGGACGGCTGGGCCCGGTCCGCGTTCGTCGGCGCGCCGTCGATCGGCACCGTCGGCGTCGGTGCGGTGGATGCCGACGACAGCAACGCGGTGTGGCTGACCGCCACCGATTTCCTCACCCCGACCACGCTGTCGATCGCCGAGATCGGGCGCGCGCCGGAAGTGCTGAAGTCCAACCCGGCGTTCTTCGACGGCAGCAAGCACGTCATGGAGCAGCACTTCGCCACGTCCAAGGACGGCACCAGGGTGCCGTACTTCCTGGTGCGTCCGAAGGACCTGAAGTTCGACGGCAAGGCGCCGACCCTGCTGTACGGCTACGGCGGCTTCACCGTGTCGATGACGCCGACCTATTCGGGCGGGATCGGCAAGGGCTGGCTGGAGAAGGGCGGCGTGTACGCGTTGGCCAACATCCGCGGTGGCGGCGAATACGGCCCGCGCTGGCACCAGGCGGCATTGAAGGCGAACCGGCACAAGGCCTACGAGGACTTCGCCGCGATCGCCGACGACCTGGTCGCGCGCAAGGTCACCTCGCCCAGGCACCTCGGCACCATGGGCGGCAGCAATGGCGGCCTGCTGATGGGCAACATGCTGACCCAATATCCGGAGAAGTTCGGCGCGATCGTGGTGCAGGTGCCGCTGCTCGACATGAAGCGCTACAGCAAGCTGCTGGCGGGCGCGTCGTGGATGGCCGAATACGGCGACCCGGACACGGCGGACTGGGCGTTCATCCAGACCTTCTCGCCCTACCACCTGTTCGATCCGAAGAAGGATTACCCGCCGACCTTCTTCGCCACCTCGACCAAGGACGACCGCGTCCACCCGGCGCATGCGCGCAAGATGATGGCGATGATGGAAGCGGCCGGGAAGGACGTGCGCTACTACGAGAACATCGAAGGCGGCCATGGCGGCGCGGCGAACAACGCACAGGCGGCGCACATGAACGCGCTGGCCTATACCTTCCTGTGGCAGCAGCTCACCAAGGATGGTGCCGCGAGCGATTCCGGGGACGCAGGCGGATCCAAGCGCGAGCGTCGCCCACGCGGTGCGATCTCCGGATCCCGCCTGTAACCTCGCGTGCGGGCGCCCTGAGGGGCCGCGCGCATGCGGCCCATGCCGGGTGCTTCCACGATGAACCCCGCAAGTTCCCACCCGTGGCGGCGACGCACCAGGTGACGCCGTCGCCCGACCGGAGCCCACGATGAAACCGCATGCCCTCCTGCTCGCACTCGCACTCGCCATGACCGCACCCACCCACGCCGCTGACACCCCGACCCCGCCCGACGTGGCGAAGAAGCCGCATGTCGTGCGTGCGCCGTTCGGCGCCGAGCGCCAGGACGAGTACTACTGGCTGCGCGACGACAAGCGCGAGAACCCGGAGATGCTCGGCTACCTGAAGGCCGAGAACGCCTATGCCGACGTGCTGCTCGCGCCGAGCAAGCCGGTGCAGGACGCGATGTACGGCGAGATCGTGGCGCGCATCAAGCAGGACGATGCCTCGGTGCCGTTCCGCGAGCGCGGCTGGTGGTACTACAGCCGCTTCGAGGCCGGCAAGGACTACCCGATCCATGCCCGCCGCAAGGACGCGGGCGTGATCGATGCGCTGTCGATCCTGCGCGCGAACGAGGCAGCCGACTTCGCCGGCGAGGAGGTGCTGCTGGACGTCAACGCGCTGGCCGCGGGCAAGGACTACTTCGCGGTGGGCGGGCGCGACGTCAGCCAGGACAACCGGTTCCTGGTGTATGGCGACGACACCAACGGCCGACGCCAGTACACGCTGCGGGTGAAGGACCTGGCGACCGGCAAGACCCTGCCCGACGCGATCCCGGGCACCGCCGGCTACGCGGTGTGGGCCGACGACAACAAGACCTTCTTCTACATCGAGAACGACCCGGAGACGTTGCTGAGCAAGCGCGTGCGCAAGCACGTGCTCGGCACCGACCCCAAGGCCGACCCGGTTGTGTACGAAGAGGCCGACGACACGTTCTACATGGGGATCGGCCGCACCCGCGACGACGCCTACATCGTGATCGCGCTGGACAGCACCGTGTCCAACGAGACGCGCTACGCGCCGGCGTCGGACCCCGCGCAGTTCAAGGTGCTGGCGCCGCGCGAACGCGACGTCGAATACGACGCCGACCACCATGGCGGCCGCTGGGTGATCCGCACCAATGCCGAGGGCGCGACCAACTTCAAGCTGGCCACCGCCGCCGACGGCAGCGCCTCGCGCAAGGACTGGCGGGACTGGGTCGCGCACGACCCGAAGGTGTTCATCGAGGGCATCGAGCTGTTCGACGGCTTCGCCGCCATCGCCGAGCGCTCGGGCGGGCTGGAGCGCGTGCGCATCCTCAAGGACGGCGCCTCGGACTACGTGAAGGCCGACGAGACCGCGTACTCGATGGGCCTGGACGTCAACGCCGAGCCGGCCACCGACTGGCTGCGCTACAGCTACACCTCGCTGGCGATGCCGGCGACGACCTACGAACTCAACGTCAGGACCGGCGAGCGCCGCGAGCTCAAGCGCCAGCCGGTGCCCGGCTACGACCCGGCGAACTACGTGACCGAACGCCTGTGGGCGACCGCGCGCGACGGCACCCGCATCCCGGTCTCGATCGTGTACCGCAAGGGCTTCGAGAAGAACGGCAAGGCCGCGTTGCTGCAGTACGGCTACGGCAGCTACGGCGCGTCGATGGACCCGGGCTTCTCGGTCACCACGGTGAGCCTGCTCGACCGCGGCATGGCCTACGCCATCGCGCACATCCGCGGTGGACAGGAAATGGGCCGGCAGTGGTACGAGGACGGCAAGTTGCTGCACAAGCAGAACACCTTCACCGACTTCATCGACGTCACCGACTTCCTGGTCAAGGAAGGCTATGCGGCGAAGGACCGGGTGGCGGCGCTGGGCGGCAGCGCCGGCGGGCTGCTGATGGGCGCGGTTGCCAACATGGCGCCTGAGAAGTACCGCGTGATCCTCTCGCAGGTGCCGTTCGTAGACGTGGTGACCACGATGCTGGACCCCAGCATCCCGTTGACCACCAACGAGTACGATGAGTGGGGCAACCCGGAGCAGAAGCCGTACTACGACTACATGCTCGGCTATTCGCCCTACGACAACCTGGCCCGCAAGGCCTATCCGGCGATGTTCGTGGGCACCGGCCTGTGGGATTCGCAGGTGCAGTACTGGGAGCCGACCAAGTACGTTGCCCGCTTGCGCGACCTGAACACCTCGCAGGCGCCGGTGGTGTTCCGCACCAACATGGAAGCCGGCCACGGCGGCAAGTCGGGTCGCTTCCGCCGCTACCGCGAACAGGCCGAGATGTACGCGTTCATGCTCGACCAGCTGGGCGTTGAAGCCGGCAAGTAAATTGCTCCCGCCCCGCCGCACCGGCTCGCCAGGGGCGGCGACCCTCGATCGGGACGTCCTGTCCCGACTCGGGTCGGCGGGCTGTCCTGCCCGCCTCGCCTGCCCCTCGTCTTGCCGGTGCGTCGGTTCCGGCCGATGACGCGCTGGGCGTGGTGGCTGCTCGCCTACGCCAGCCTCGCGCTGGGGATCGTCGGCATCGTCGTGCCCGGCCTGCCGACCGTGCCGTTCGTGCTGCTGGCCGCGTTTGCCGCGGCACGCGGTTCCGAACGCTTGCGCGCGCGCCTGCTGGCCGACCCGCGCTTCGGCCCGGTGATCCGCGACTGGGAGCGCGAGGGCGCGGTGTCGCGCCGGGCCAAGCGCCTGGCGACCGCGATGATGTCCATTTGCGCGGTGCTGCTGTTTGCCACCGCGCCGCGCGCATGGATGGCCGGCATCGGCACGCTCGTCATGGCCGTGGTCGCGGCGTGGCTCTGGCGCCGCCCGGAACCGCGACACTGAAGGAGGCCGCGGGTACACTGCGGCCATGACCAAGCGCCTCGCCTTCGCCTCGTTCCTGCTCTGCGTCCTCGCCGGCTGCGGCAACAAGGGCCCGCTGGTGATGCCGGATGCGCCGCCGGAACCTGCCGTGGCGCCCGCCGCCGACGCGCCGGCCAGCGACGCCGCGCCCGCCACGGGTACGCCCGCCGCGCGCCGCTGAGCCGGCCGATGGCCGGCGGACTGCGCTTCACCAAGATGCATGGCGCGGGCAAC
>JAFLEB010000061.1:11665-14451 GCA_017302075.1 Lysobacterales bacterium | reverse complement strand
GGATCGAGGTGGTCACCGAAGGCATCCTCACCCGCATGCTGCAGGACGACCCGCTGCTGGAAGGCGTCGGTGCGCTGCTGTTCGACGAATTCCACGAACGCCACCTCGCCGGCGACCTCGGCCTGGCCTTGGCGCTGGACGTGCAGGCCGGGTTGCGCGAGGACCTGCGGATCGTGGTGATGTCGGCGACCTTGGACGGCGAACGGCTTGCGCGCTTCCTGGAGGCGCCGCGCCTGTCCAGCGCCGGGCGCAGCTTCCCGGTCGAGGTTGCGCACTTCGCCGCGCGACGCGACGAGGCACTGGAACCGCAGGTGCGTCGCGCGATCGAACATGCGCTGGCCACGCATCCAGGGGACCTGCTGGTGTTCCTGCCGGGCCAGCGCGAGATCGCGCGGGTCGAGGCCTTGCTGGCGCAGGCCGCCGTCGCCGCCGAGGTGCTGGTGCTGCACGGCGAGCTGTCGATCGACCAGCAGTCGCGCGTGCTGCAGCCCGCCGCCGACGGACGCCGCCGGGTCGTGCTGGCGACCAACGTGGCCGAGTCGTCGGTGACCCTGCCGGGCGTGCGGGTGGTGATCGACAGCGGGCTGGCGCGCGAGCCGCGCTTCGATCCGAACAGCGGCTTCTCGCGGCTGGACGTGGTCGCGATCTCGCAGGCGAGCGCAGACCAGCGCGCGGGCCGCGCCGGGCGCGTCGCCGAAGGATGGGCGTACCGATTGTGGCCGCCATCGCAACGCCTGGAGCCGCAGCGCCGGCCGGAGATCGCGCAGGTCGAGCTGGCCCCGCTGGCACTGGAACTGGCGGCCTGGGGCAGCGATGCGCTGCGCTTCGTCGATCCGCCGCCGGCGGGCGCACTCGCCGCGGGTCGCGACCTGTTGCAGCGGCTCGATGCGCTGGATGCGCGTGGCGCGATCACCGCGACCGGCCGGCGCATGCTCGCGCTCGGCACCCATCCGCGGCTGGCTGCGATGTTGCTGTCCGCGGAAGATCCCGCCAGCACGGCACTGGCCTGCGACCTGGCCGCCCTGGTCGAGGCGCGCGATCCGCTGCGCACGCGCTCGGACGCGCTGGCCGAGCGCTGGCAGGCCTTGGTCACGTTCCGGGCCGGGCGCGTGCCGGGCGATGCCAGCCGCGCGGCGCTGGCCGCGATCGACGCGGCCTCGACGCAATGGCGACGCCGCCTGCGTTGCGATGCCAACCCGCCCGCGTCGGCGCCCGCGCATGCGCTCGGCGACCTGCTCGCGCACGCGTTCCCGGATCGCATCGGCAAGCAGCATCCGCAGGATCCGCGCCGCTACCTGCTGGCCAACGGGCGGATGGCGCGCCTGTTCGACGACAGCGCGCTGCATGGCGAGCCGTGGCTGGTCGCCAGCGAGCTGCGCTTCGAGGCGAAGGATGCGTTGCTGCTGCGCGGCGCGCCGCTGGACGAGGTCGCGTTGCGACGCACGTTCGCCGCGCATTTTTCCGAGGCCGACGAAGTGCGCTGGGATGCGGGACGCCGCGCGCTGGTCAGCGAGCGCGTGGCGCGCTTCGATGGCATCGTGCTGGCGTCGAAATCCGCCGGCCGCGTCGATCCCGCGTTGGCCGCGCGGGCGCTCACCGAGGCGGTGCGTGTCGCTGGCCTGTCGGTGCTGCCCTGGTCCGAGGGCCTCGCGCAATGGCGCATCCGCGTGCAGTGCCTGCGCGTCTGGATGCCCGGGCTCGGCCTGCCCGATCTCTCCGATGCGGCGCTGCTGGCGACGCTGGCGGCGTGGCTGCAACCGGCGTTCGCCGGCAAGACCCGGCTCGACGCACTGAGCGACGAGGCGTTGGCCGACGCGCTGAAGTCCGGCCTCGACTGGTCCCTGCGCCAGCGCATCGACCACCTGGCCCCGACCCGCATCGAAGTGCCGTCCGGCATGCAGCGCGCCATCATCTACCAGATGGACGACACGGGTGCGCCGGCCCCGCCGGTGCTGGCGGTGAAACTGCAGGAACTGTTCGGGCTGGCGGACACCCCGCGCATCGCCGAGGGCCGGATCCCGCTGACTCTGCACCTGCTGTCGCCCGCGGGTCGGCCGCTGCAGGTCACGCAGGATTTGCGCGGCTTCTGGGAGCGCACCTATCCGGACGTGAAGAAGGAAATGAAGGGGCGCTATCCCCGGCATCCCTGGCCGGAGGATCCGTGGAGCGCGACGGCGACGCATCGGGCGAAGCCGCGGGCGTGAGCCAGCCGGGCAACGCCGCCTGAACCGGCATGCGCACGCTCACGCATGGTGAACACCGCACTGCGGAGACTGCAGCCACATCGCTTCCACCCACGGGACCACGACAGATGAACAAGCTCGGCAACGCGCAGGATCGCGCGATGGCATTGATCGGCGAACTCGGCGACGGCCTGCGCAAGGCCGTGCCAGGCAAGGCCATGCAATGGGTCGAAACCGGCGCCGCGCTCGGCGCGTTGCGCACGGGTGGCCGGGTGGCGTTGAAGGTGGCGCGCCGCAACCCGGTGCTCGCGGGCGCGGCGATCGCCGGCGCAGGCCTGCTCTGGTACGCCGCGCGCAAGCGCGCCAAGGCGGCCGAACAGGCCCCAATCGAAGGCAACGCGAAGCGCGTGGAGGCACGCAAGCCACAAGCGCGCAAGCCGCGGCGGAAGACGGCCGCTGCGGACACCTGAGACGGGATCAGGCGGCGCCGGCGTCCGGCAGTTCGATCACGAAGCGGGCGCCGCCGCCCTCGCGGTCCTCGTACCAGAGCTGGCCACCGGCGGAGACGATGATCTGCTTGGCCAGCGACAGCCCGAGCCCGCT
>JAFLEB010000061.1:0-11565 GCA_017302075.1 Lysobacterales bacterium | reverse complement strand
ATCAGGCGGCGCCGGCGTCCGGCAGTTCGATCACGAAGCGGGCGCCGCCGCCCTCGCGGTCCTCGTACCAGAGCTGGCCACCGGCGGAGACGATGATCTGCTTGGCCAGCGACAGCCCGAGCCCGCTGGACAGCCCGCCGGCGGGATCGTCTTGGGTGAGGCGCTGGAATGGCTTGAACAGCTGGCGCTGGCGCGATTCCGGGATGCCGGCGCCGCGGTCTTCGGCGAGCAGTTGCCAGTACCCCGGCGCGCCGCGGCGGGCATGCAGTTCCAGCACCCCGCCATCGCGGGCGTACTTCAATGCGTTGCTCACCAGGTTCTCGGCGACCTGCCGCAGCACCTGCGCTTCGATCGCGACGCGCCCCGGGTCGGTGGGCGGCATGCAGGCCAGTCGCATGCCCGCGGCTTCCAGCTGCAATTCATAGCGCGACGCCAGCCATGCGAGGGTCTCGCCGAGGTCGGCCGCGGCCTCTGGCGGCGACGCCGCGCGCGCGCCCTGCTGCGCCTGTTGCTCCAGATAGCGGCGGATGTAGGCGACCGCATCGCTGGCGCTTTCGTGGATCACTTCCACGTAGCGAGGCATGCGGTCCGGCCGGCAGTCGGGCAATTGCAGCATCTCGCTGGCGAACAGCACCGTGGTCAGCGGGTTCTTGAGGTCGTGCGCGACCAGGTTGACCAGTTCCTGGCGTTCGCGGGCCACGCGTTCCAGGCGGTCGCGGGTCAGCTTCAGCCCGATGTGCGCCCCGACCCGCGCCAGCAGTTCCTCGGGAATGAACGGCTTGGTGACGTAGTCGACAGCGCCGGCCTCGAACGCGCGCAGCAGGAGCTCGCGGTCCTGGGCGGCGGTGAGGAAGATCGCCGGCACCTGTCGCATGCCGGGCTCGTCCTTCAGCGCGGCCAGCAATTCGAACCCGTCCATGCCCGGCATCATCATGTCGAGCAGCACGAGGTCGGGCGGGGCGGACCGCGCGGCCGCCAGCGCATCCGGCCCGTTGCCGGCACTGGCCACCGCATAGCCGTTGCGCTCCAGCAACGCGCCGACCACCCGCAGGTTCGCGGGTTGGTCGTCGACGACGAGGATGCGGCCGGTGCGGGATTCCGAATGCGGCATGCGGGCGGTGCCTCCCGGCGCCATTCAGCTGAGTTTTCACATTACCAAACAGGGGTCGCCGAACACAGTCGCTGTCCGACGACCGGCTGAAGGATTCAGGTTTCCGGCACGTGGCGCCATTGACCCGGCGCGAGTCCATCCAGCTGCACCGCGCCGATCGCGACCCGCACCAGGCGCAGCGTGGGCAGTCCGACCGCCGCGGTCATGCGCCGCACCTGGCGGTTGCGGCCCTCGCGCAGGGCGAGCGCCAGCCAGGCATCCGGGATCGTCTTGCGCATCCGGATCGGTGGGTCGCGCGGCCACAACGCGGGTGTCGGCAAGCGCTCGACCGCGGCCGGCAGGGTCGGGCCGTCGTTCAGCACCACGCCCGCGCGCAGGGCCTGCAGTTGCGCCTCGCCCGGCTCGCCCTCGACCTGCACCCAGTACGTCTTCGGCTGCTTGTGGCGCGGATCGGTCAGGCGATGCGCCAGGCCGCCGTCGTCGGTGAGCAGCAGCAGGCCTTCGCTGTCGAAGTCGAGGCGACCGGCCGGGTAGATCCCGGCCGGCAGGCCGAAGCCCGCCAGCGTCGGCCGCGGCGGCAGGCTGCGGTCGGTGAACTGGCAGAGCACGCCGTACGGCTTGTTGAACGCGATCAGCATGGAGGGAAGGCGCGTGGAAGCCCGTGGTGTGCCGACTGTGCCCACGCGCGCGGCTCGGCGCGCATTGTTGGCGAATCGACTAGCGGACTGGTTTGCGGAAGCGCAGGGTCATGCGGTCGCTTTCGCCGATGGCCTGGTACGTCGCCGCGTCCTTGGCGTCGTGGCGATTGGTCGGCGGCAGCGTCCACACCCCGTTCGGATGGTCGGCGTCGTCGCGCGGGTTGGCGTTCACCTCGCTGCGCGCTTCCAGCACGAAGCCGGCGCGGGTGGCGTGCTCGATCACCAGCGCCTCGGTCAGGTAGCCGCTCGTCTTCATCGCCGCCAGCGCGGTGCCCGGCTTGGCGCGATGGTCGACGACGCCCAGCACGCCGCCCGGCTTGAGCACCTCGAAGAACGCCTTGAAATACGCGTCGGTGCTGCCGGCGGCAACCCAGTTGTGCACGTTGCGGAAGGTCAGCACCACGTCGGCCGAACCCGGGGCGCCCAGCACCGGCGCCCTGCCGTCGTACTCCAGCCACTGCACGCGGTCGTAGCGCGCCGGCGTGGCCGCGAACTTCGCCTGCAGCGCGGCATTGCGCTTGCCGCCGCCGCTGTCGGCCGGCGCGGAGGCGGTGGCGGCGACGTAACGGCCGGCGTCGCGCAGGTACGGGGCGAGGATCTCGCTGTACCAGCCGCCGCTCGGGCTGATCTCGATGATCGTGGCGTCGCGCTTGACCTGGAAAAAGCCCAGCGTCTCGCGCGGATGCCGGTGCATGTCGCGCGCCACGTTGTTCGGGTCGCGCGCGGGATCGGCGATCGCGGCATCGAGCGCGGGATCGGCGTGTGCGGCGGCAGGCGTTGCCGTGCCCGTGGAACTGGCCGTGGTCGATGCACAGGCCGCGAGCGCGAGGACGAGGCCGCTGGCGAGCAGGGTGGCGTGGAGGCGGCGCATGGCAGGATTCCCGTGGACGAAGGCGGCAAGCGTAGCGCGGCATGGCGGGCGACGGCCGTGAAGCACAAAGCCCGGCGCTGGGCCGGGCTTCGCGGGCGCACGCCGGGCGTCGGCTCAGGCGAAGCGGGCGAGCACCGCGTTGAGGGTCGGGCTGGGCCGCATCGCCGCGGCCAGCCTGGCGGCGTCGGGGTGGTAGTAGCCACCGATGTCGACCGGCTTGCCCTGCACCGCGAGCAGCTCGGCGACGATGGTGGCCTCGTTGTCGGCCAGTGCCTGCGCCAGTGGCGCGAAGGTCGCGGCGAGCGCCACGTCCGCGGTCTGTTCGGCCAGCGCCTGCGCCCAGTACAGCGCCAAGTAGAAATGGCTGCCGCGGTTGTCGATGGTGCCCAGCTTGCGCCCCGGCGACTTGTCCTGGTCCAGGAACTTCGCGTTGGCGACGTCGAGCGCGTCCGCCAGCACCTGCGCGCGCGCGTTGCCGCTGGTTTGAGCGAGGTGCTCGAACGACGCGGCCAGGGCCAGGAATTCGCCCAGCGAATCCCAGCGCAGGTAGTCCTCCTCCAGGAATTGCTGGACGTGCTTGGGCGCGCTGCCGCCGGCGCCGGTCTCGAACAGGCCGCCGCCGTTCATCAGCGGCACGATCGACAGCATCTTCGCGCTGGTGCCCAGCTCCATGATCGGGAACAGGTCGGTGAGGTAGTCGCGCAGCACGTTGCCGGTCGCGGCGATGGTGTCCAGCCCGGCGCGGATGCGCTTGAGCGAATGCCGCATCGCGCGGATCGGGCTGAGGATCGAGATGTCCAGCCCGGTGGTGTCGTGTTCGTTGAGGTAGGCCGCGACCTTGGCGATCAGCCCGCGGTCGTGGTCGCGGCGCGGATCCAGCCAGAACACCACCGGGGTGTTCGACAGGCGCGCGCGGGTGACCGCCAGCTTCACCCAGTCGCGGATCGGGGCGTCCTTGGTCTGGCACATGCGCCAGATGTCGCCGGCCTTCACAGGGTGCTGCAGCAGCACGGTGCCCTGGTCGTCGATCACACGCACGGTGCCGTCGCCGCTGATCTTGAAGGTCTTGTCGTGGCTGCCGTATTCCTCGGCCGCCTGCGCCATCAGGCCGACGTTGGGCACGCTGCCCATGGTGGCCGGGTCGAACGGGCCGTGGTCGCGGCAGTCCTCGATCACCGCCTGGTAGATGCCCGCGTAGCAACGGTCCGGGATCACCGCCTTGGCGTCCTGCAACTCGCCGCGCGCGTTCCACATGCGGCCGCCGTCGCGGATCATCGCCGGCATCGAGGCGTCGACGATCACGTCGCTGGGCACGTGCAGGTTGGTGATGCCCTTGTCGGAGTTCACCATCGCCAGCGCCGGGCGCCGCGCATACAGCGACGCGATGTCGGCTTCGATGCCGGCGCGCTCGGCCTCCTTCAGGCCGCCCAGGCGGGCGTACAGGTCGCCGATGCCGTTGTTGGGGTCGAAGCCGATCTCGGCCAGCGTGCGCGGGTGTTTCTCCAGCACCGGCGCGTAGAAACGCGACACCGCGATCCCGAACATGATCGGGTCGCTGACCTTCATCATCGTCGCCTTGAGGTGCAGCGAGAACAGCACGCCGCGCGCGCGCGCGTCCTCGATCTGCGCGTCGATGAAGGCGGCCAGCGCCGAGGCGCTCATCACCGCGGCATCGATCACCTCGCCCGCCTGCACCGGCACCGGCCCGCGCAGCGGGAAGCTGCTGCCGGTGGCGCTGGTGAACTCGATGCGCAGGTTGCCCGGGTTGACCATCGTGTACGACTGCTCGCTGGCGTAGAAGTCGCCGTCCTCCATGTGCGCGACATGCGACTTCGAGGCCGCGTCCCACTTGCCCATGCGGTGCGGGTGCTTGCGCGCGTACGCCTTCACCGCCTTCGGCGCGCGGCGGTCGGAGTTGCCCTCGCGCAGCACCGGGTTCACCGCGCTGCCCTTGACCCGGTCGTAGCGCGCCTTGGCGTCCTTTTCGCGCTCGCCCTGCGGCGCATCGGGATAGTCGGGCAGCGGGTAGCCCTGGTCCTGCAGTTCCTTGATCGCCGCCTTCAGCTGCGGGATCGAGGCGCTGATGTTGGGCAGCTTGATGATGTTGGCCTCGGGCGTCTTCGCCAGCGCGCCGAGTTCGCGCAGGTCGTCGGCCACCGCGCGGTCGCCCAGCAGGTCCGGGAATTGCGCCAGGATGCGCGCCGCCAGCGAGATGTCGCGCGTCCCCACGTCGACGCCGGCGGTGCGCGCGTAGGCCTGCACGATCGGCAGGAACGAGGCGGTGGCCAGGAACGGGG
Organism: Lysobacterales bacterium; assembly: GCA_017302075.1. Taxonomy (GTDB): domain Bacteria; phylum Pseudomonadota; class Gammaproteobacteria; order Xanthomonadales; family Xanthomonadaceae; genus Thermomonas; species Thermomonas mangrovi. The sequence continues at coordinate 6,588 of JAFLEB010000061.1, read as the reverse complement.
CTTCGTCGGTGAGGGTGTAGAGGATCTGGGACATGGGATCTGGCCGCGTGCGGGAAGCCGCCATTGTCGGCCCTCGCGGCGCGCGGGGCAAAGCGCGCGCCATGGGCGCAATCCGGGGCTTGCGCGAGGTACGCGGCTGCGCCAGCCTCTGCGCAAGCCGAGGGGAGTCCGCCATGTCGATGCGCCTGCCGTTGCTGGTTCCCTTGTTGTCGGTCGCCTGCGCCGATGCCCCGGCGCAACAGCCGCCCCCGCCCGCGCCACCGCCGCCGCAGGCCTGCACGGCGCCCGAGCATCGCCAGTTCGATTTTTGGCTGGGCAGCTGGGACGTCACCGGTGGCCCCAAGCTGGACACCCTGGTCGGCCGCAACACGATCACCAAGGTCAGCAGTGGCTGCGCGCTCGCCGAGCATTGGGTCAACAGCAGCGGCCAGGATGGCCACAGCCTCAATGCATTCGATGCCGTTGCGGGGCAGTGGACCCAGTTCTGGATCGGCAGCGACGGCGTGGTCCTGCGCCTGGCCGGCGGCCTGCAGGGCAAGGCGATGGTCATGGCCGGGCGCCTGCCGCTGGCCTCGGCCGCGGGCGGCGAGCAATGGCAGAAGATCAGCTGGACGCCGCAGGACGATGGCAGCGTGCGCCAGCACTGGCAGACCTCGGACGATGCCGGCGCGACCTGGCAGACCAGCTTCCTCGGCATCTACCGCCGGAGCGCCGCCACGCCCTGACCCCGGCAATGCGAAAGGCCCGGCAGGGCCGGGCCTTTCGCGGACAACGCAACGCTGGGCGGGTCAGCGCACTTCGAATTCGCGCGTCTGCACCACGTTGCCATCGAGCATGATCTCGACCTTGTACTTGCCGGTCGGCCAGCCGTCGGGCTTGCTGATCTGGAAGTCGGTGACGCCGTCGCCGGCGAAGGTCAGGTCCTTGCTTTCCTCATGCACCGGCATCGACGAACCATCGGCATTGAGGTAGGTCCACTTCGCGCCCAGCTTGCCGGCGACCGAGGCGGCGGGATCGCTGGTCGCGGTCATCACCGCGGCATGGATGGTGTCCTTCGGCGCGAACGTGCCCATCGGCGCGGCGACGCGCATGTCGGCGCCCACGGCGTTGCCGAGGTCCACGCCGGTGACGCTGGCGGTGGCGGCCGCGGCAGGCATCGGCGCCGGCGGCGCGGGTTCGCTCGCGACCGTCGGCATCGGCGCGGGCTCTTCCTTCTTCTTGCAGCCGACCATCGCGGCGCTGCCGATCAGCACGGCCAGCATGGCCAGGTGGAGGCGGTTCGTGTTCATGGCGGTTTCCTTGGGATGTGCGGGGACGGGGGAGGGGTCAGTCTTCCCGCGCGGGGATCCTGAGCACCTGGCCGGGGAAGATCTTGTCGGGATCGTCCAGCTGGTCGCGGTTGGCATCGAAGATCCGCTTCCAGTCCTGGCGGCCGTAGAAGTGGCGGGCGATCTTGGACAGGTTGTCGCCCTTGGCGACGGTGTAGGTCTGCTCGCCGCCGCCACCGCCGCCGGTGTCGAGCGGTGCCTCGGTGGAGGCCACGCTGCCGGTGACGTTGGAGAAGTCGGGCTTGGCGGGTGCCCCGGCTTCGGTGGACGCGACGCTCCCGGAGACGTTGGAAAAATCGGGCTTGCCGTTGTTCATGGGGACCTCGACGACGCGGACGGGGGGTCCGCACGCCGGCACCCTGCCACGCCCGGTGTTAAGGCCGCATCGCGGGGCGGGGCTATTGCCGGGGACTGCGGGTCGGCGCGGGCGGGGCCATGCCGGGCGTGGCACGCCAGGGATTGATGTCGAGGCCGCCGCGGCGGGTGTAGCGCGCTTCGACCGAAAGCGTGTGCGGGCGGCAGCGCGCGGCGAGGTCGACGAAGATCCGCTCCACGCATTGCTCGTGGAATTCGGCGTGGTCGCGGAAGCTGACCAGGTAGCGCAGCAAGCCGCCGCGGTCGATGCGCGGGCCGCGATAGGCGACCACCACGTCGGCCCAGTCGGGTTGCCCGGTCACCGGGCAGTTCGACTTGAGCAGCGCGCTGGACAGGGTTTCCTCGACGATCACCCCGGGGTCGGCGGCCAGCAGGCCGGCGTCGGGCGGCCCGTAGCACGCGATCTCGACGGGCTCTTCATCGATCGCGATGCCGGTCGGTTCCGCGAACGGCGGCAAGCCGAACACCATCGACACCGGCGCGCCCGCGGCGGTGCCCAGGTCGGCTTCCACCCGCAGGCGCAACTGCTCGGCATCGGCGAAGCGGGCGGCGTTGCAGGAGTTCAGGTACAGCTTGAGCGACTTGGATTCGACCAGGTGCGGCGAATCCGCCGGGATGCGCAGGGTCGCGGTGGCGACCCGCGGGACGCCGGCGGCATCCAGCCACGACAGTTCGTAGGCATGCCAGCGGTCGTGGCCGGCGAACGGCAGCGGCGCCGCCGCGAGGCCCAGCGCTTCCCGCGCCAGGCGGCGTGGAATCGGGTACAGCAGGCCCGGGTCGAAGCGATCCGGGTAGGCGACCTCGCGGCCGAGCGGCGAATCCCCGATCAAGGCGCGCGTCCGGCCGTCGTCACTGGACGGCGAACTCCACCAGCGCGATCGGGCGTCCGTTCACGTCGACTTCGGTGTTGTACTTGCCGGCGTCCTCGGGCTTGAATTCGAACACCGTGAACGGGCCCTCGATGCGCTTGGCTTCGTCCTTGCGCGACTTGCCGTCGTCGTGGAACCAGAACACCTCCACCTGGCTGCCCATCTTGCGGCCCTTGCTTGGCACCGAGATGTACACGGTGTCGCCGGCCTTGAATTCACGCTGCGGCGTGGCGATCTCGCCGTTCCCGTCCACGGCGGCACCCACGAACGCGCCATTCGGATCGACCGTCACGGTGTCCACGCCCTCGCGCCCCGTGTTCTCTTCCACGGGATCCTTGACCTCGGTGGGGAGTTCGGGGCCCTTGCGGTTGCAGGCGGCGAGGCCGCAGGCGATCAGCAGGGCGACAGTCAGGCGTTGCATGGGGCGCATCGGAGTCCTCGCGTTCGGCCGCAGGTGCTGCGGGCCGCTTCGCCCGCGCGGCCGGCATTCTAGGCCATGCCGCCCGAGCCGGGGTCCCCGCCCGGGGCACCTGTTCCGCTCCGTTCAGCCCGGTGCGGGCCGGCAAGATAGTCGGTCGACTGCATCTCGACGAGGCGGGAGGCGGTGCGTTCGAAGGCCGCGACCAGGCGTTCGCCCGTGTAAAGGTCCATCGGCCCGGCATCCGCGGTGCAGACCAGGTTGACCTGGTTGTCGTACAGCTCGTCGACCAGGTGCACGAAGCGCCGCGCGGCGTCGTCGCGGTCTGCGCCCATGCGCGGGATGCCGCCGACCAGCACGGTGTGGAACTCGCGGGCGATCTCGATGTAGTCGGCATTGCCGCGCGGGCCTTCGCACAACGCGGCGAAGTCGAACCAGCACAGCCCCTTGCAGCGTGCACGCACCGGGATGCGGCGGCCGTCGATGACGATCCCCGCATCGAGGTGCGCAGCATCGCAGCCCAGTTCGTCCCAGCGCGTGCGCAGCCAGGCATCGGAGCCGGCATCCAGCGGCGCGCGGTACACCGGCGAGCGGGTCAGCGCCCGCAGCCGGTAGTCGGTCTCGCTGTGCAGCTCGACCACCTCGCAATACCGTTCCAGCAGGGCGATGGCAGGCAGGAAGCGCGCGCGCTGCAGGCCATCCTTGTACAGCGTCGACGGCGCGGCGTTGGAACTGGTCACCAGCACCACGCCCTCGGCGAACAGGCGGTCGAGCAGGCGCGCCAGCAGCATCGCGTCGCCGATGTCGCTGACGAAGAATTCGTCCAGCACCAACACCCGCAACGACTGTCGCCACTCGCGGGCGATCGCGGCCAGCGGGTCGCGTTCGCCGGCGTGCATGCGCAGGCGCTCGTGTACCTCGCGCATGAAGCGGTGGAAATGCGTGCGGCGCTTTTCGGCGATCGGCAGGCCGGCGAAGAACAGGTCGATCAGGAAGGTCTTGCCGCGGCCGACGCCGCCCCACAGGTAGAGGCCGCGGGTTGCCGGCGCACGCTCGTCCCGCGCGAACAGGCGTTGCATCAGGCTGCGCGCGGGTAGCGGTGCAAGCAGGGCCGCGTGGACCCGGTCGAGCGCGGCCAATGCGTCCTGCTGGGCGGGATCGTGCAGCCAGTCGCCGCGCGCCACCCCATCGGCGTAGCGCTGCGAGGGCAGTGCCGCGTCAGCCATGCGCGGGCGGCGGCCAGTCGCGCACGGCCTGCTTCAGCGCGCCGCGCAGGTCCATCAACTTGCGATGGAAGAAGTGGCTGGTATCGGGCATGCGCACCAGCTGCGGCGGGCGGGGCAGCGTCGCCAGCCAGTCGAACACCGCGCGCGGGTCGACGATCTCGTCGGCCTCGCCCTGCACCACCACCCAGGGGATCGGCGGCGGCACCAGGCCGGCGAAGTCCCAGCTGCGGCCGACCGGCGGGGCGATCGAGACCAGCGCGGTGGCGCCGAGTTCGCCGGCGGCGCGCAGCGAGACCCATGCGCCGAAGCTGAAGCCGGCCAGCCACAGGGCTTGGCCGGGATGCCTTGCGCGCGCCCAACGCACCACCGCGCGCAGGTCCTCCAGTTCGCCGTCGCCGTCGTCGAACCTGCCTTCGGACTGGCCCACGCCGCGGAAGTTGAAACGCAGGGTGGCGACCCCGGATTCGCGCAGTGCGCGGGCGGCCATGGTCACGACCTTGTTGTGCATCGTCCCGCCCTCGGTCGGCAGCGGATGGCAAACCACCGCCAGCGCCGCGCGCGCCGGCCCATCGGCCAGGTCGAAAGCGGCTTCGAGCATGCCCGCCGGGCCCGGGATGGAGAGGGCCTGGTCGGCGCCGGCGGGGTGCGCGGTCGGGGTGGTCATGGGCGCCATGATGCCGCAGCGGGGGTGAGGCGGGCGTCTGCCGGGGCCGGAAACGCAGACGCCGCCCGAGGGCGGCGTCCGGCGACGTGCGGATCCGGGGGATTACTTGCTCTGTTCGACCATCCACTCGACGGTGGCCTTGACCTGCTCGTCGGTCAGTGCCGGGTTGCCGCCCTTGGCCGGCATCACGCCGGCGCTGCCGGTGTAGCCGCTGATGGCGCGCGAGACCAGCATGTCGAGGCCCTGCTCGGCGAACCGCGCGCCGATGCCGGCGGCATCCAGCTTCGGGGCACCGCCCGCGCCGGAGGTGTGGCAGCCGGTGCAGAGGTTGCCGAAGATCACGCTGCCGTCGAGGGTCCCGCCGTAGGCCACCTGCGAGGCGGCTGCGGCGGCCGCGGCCTTCATCGCCTCGGCCTGCTGCGCGGCGCCGGTGGCACCCGCGTAGACCTCGCCGACCGGCGCGATCCGGGCGGCCGTGTTGCGCACTGCGGCGCTGTCGGCTTCCGGCACGACGCTGCCGTTCAGGTGGTGCGCGAACAGGATCAGGCCCAGGGTGACCAGCGCCAGGAAGGCGATCACCATCGAGAAACGCTTGAGGAAATCCAGGTCGTAGTTGCGCACGATCCACCTTGCAGGATTGGGCGGCCAGGGCCGCTGAACCGGGCGATTATCCCAGAACGCACGGGGCGAGGCGAGGGCCATTGCGGGGGTGGACACCTCGCCAGGCCAGGGGCCGCGCGGGCGATGTCGCAGCGCAGCAACGCGCAAGCATGGGCGTTTCGTGTGCAAGGCCGGACACCCGGCGTCGCCCCGCGCGGGGGCGGTGCAGCGGCCGAAGGTCACTTGACAGTCGATGAACAAGGGGGCGATAACAAGAAGTGACGTTCATGTTCCGGACGGTGTCCTTGATTGCCGTCGCAGGTCGTTTCGTCATTGGGGAACCCGGCGGCTAGTCCCTGCCGCCGGGGATGAGGCATCGCCGCGACGGGCGTCGCGGGTCACGACATTCCAAACGGATGAGGGGGTTGCATGAGCGGCATCAAGCAGTCGATCGGTTCGGCCAAGGCGCGGCAAGGCCGCAAGGTGAAGGTCGCCCCGATGACCCAGGCCGTTCGGCGTGCGCTCGCCGCATCCGCGATGGCGTTCGCGCTCAGCGTGGGCAGCGGCGCGATGGCGGCGAACCACGCGGCAGCCACCCCGCGGCATGCGGCGATGGTCCACCAGGCGGGCTACGAAGCGTTCGCGCCGGTGGCGGACCTGACCACGGTCGCCATGCTGGCCCCGGGCGACATGGAGCATGTCCCGGTCGAGCTGCATCCCACCCTGATCAGCGAGTACGGGGCGGGCGACATCGTCATCGACAACGCCGACCCCATCTCCGAAACCGACCTCAAGTACGACGTGGTCGCCATCAGCGGCTACAGCACGGGCGGTGACGTCAGCATCACCAACCAATCGACGGGCTACCTGTACGCGGGCTCGCTGGGTGGCGATGCGATCGGCATCTACGGCTACGCCCTGGACGGCAGCGTCACCATCAACAATGCCGGCGACGTCGTGGCGTTCTCCGGCAGCGGCATCGCCGACGGCATCTTTGCGTCGGGCGCGAACGTGGAGGTGTCCAACAGCGGCGAGCTGTACGTGGTGGGCGCGACGTGGGCGGCGGGCATCGAGGCGCAGGGCGAGTATTCGACGGGCGTCGAGAACA
>JAFLEB010000060.1:9115-14575 GCA_017302075.1 Lysobacterales bacterium | reverse complement strand
GCTTCGTGTTCATCGGCCCGAAGGCCGACACCATCCGCCTGATGGGCGACAAGGTCGAGGCGATCCGCGCGATGAAGGCCGCGGGCGTGCCCTGCGTGCCCGGCAGCGGCGGCCCGCTCGGCGACGATGCCGCCACCAACATCCGCATCGCCGCGGAGATCGGTTACCCGGTGATCGTCAAGGCGGCCGGCGGCGGCGGCGGGCGCGGCATGCGCGTGGTGCATACCGAGGCCGCGCTGGCGAACGCGATCGCCACCACCAAGTCGGAGGCCAAGGCGGCGTTCGGCAACGACATGGTGTACATGGAGAAGTTCCTGGAGAACCCGCGGCACGTGGAGATCCAGGTGCTGGCCGACGGCCAGGGCAACGCGATCCACCTGGGCGAGCGCGACTGCTCGATGCAGCGCCGCCACCAGAAGGTGGTGGAGGAAGCGCCCGCGCCCGGCATCACCCCCGAGCAGCGCGCCGAGATCGGCAAGGTCTGCGTCGAGGCCTGCCTGCGCATCGGCTACCGCGGCGCCGGCACCTTCGAGTTCCTGTACGAGGCGGGCCGCTTCTACTTCATCGAGATGAACACCCGCATCCAGGTCGAGCACCCGGTGACCGAGCTGGTGACCGGCATCGACCTGGTGCGCGAGCAACTGCTGATCGCCGCCGGCCACAAGCTGTCGATCAGGCAGTCGGACGTGGTGCTGAAGGGCCATGCGATCGAGTGCCGCATCAACGCGGAAGACCCGGACACCTTCCTGCCCTCGCCCGGCCTGGTGACCCATTTCCATTCGCCGGGCGGCCCGGGCGTGCGGGTGGATTCGCACATCTACGAGGGCTACCGCGTCCCGCCGAACTACGACTCGATGATCGGCAAGCTGATCGTGCACGGCGCCGACCGCGAGCAGGCGATCGCGCGGATGCGGGTGGCGCTCAGCGAGATGGTGGTGGACGGGATCAAGACCAACGTGCCGCTGCAGCAGCGGATCCTGGCCGATGGCGGCTTCGCGGCCGGCGGGCAGAACATCCACTACCTCGAGAAGAAGCTCGCCGAGCGCAAGGAAAAGGCGCTGTCGCTGCGCTGATCGCGTGCGACGTGGCCGCCCGCGGCCCCGTTTTGCGCTTACCGGGGGAGAGCCACTTCCCGGAACCGCCATGCAGCGCCGCCACCTCCTCGCCTTCGCCCTCGCCGCCACCATCGTCGCCCTGCCCGCGTCCAGCCAGCAGGGCAAGAATCCGCCGACGAACCTCTACATCGACGTCCTCACCCACAACATGGCCGGGATGCCGGACATGGGCGGGATGATGGGCGGGCTGGGCGGCTTCATGGCCCGGCGCATGGGCGGCGATGCCGGCAAGCCGACGTATCCGACCACGCGCGCCGGCGGCATGACAGGGCAATACCTGGACATCGCCCTGCACAACAGCCTGAAGCCCGGCGTCGAGGCGCAGGACGTCGTGCCCGCCGGCCTGAAGCTGGGCAAGTCGCTCACGCTGACGCCGATCGACCCGCGCGAGGAAGGCAAGGGCACGATGGCGCCGGGCAAGGTGCCCGACATCCAGGTGAAGATCACCGAGTACTGGGGCTGCGGCGCCAGCGTGCGCCCGGGCCAGCCCAAGGTGGCGACGTTCAAGCTGAAGGGGAATGGCAAGACGGTCGACCCCGACAACCCGATGGGCGCGATGCAGGGCATCGACTTCCAGGCCACCGGCAGCATCTCCAACGAGATCCGCGCGGTCGACCGCGACATCGACCTCAAGCCGGGCTGGGTGTATTGGCCGAACCCGAAGCACGGCAAGCAGGTCCCGGGCGGCGCGCGCCTCGCCGGCGAGCACCGGATCACGGGCGACGGCATCCCGGCGTCGATGCAGTTCCAGGTGGCGCAGGCGGCCGATTTCATGCCCAAGCTCGCATTGCGCACGCAAGGCGAGATGACCGACGCGATCGGCCTGTCCTGGCCTGCGGTCGAACGTGCGCGCGGTTACCACATCACCGGCATGCACATGCAGGTGCTCGGCGAGAATTCGTACGCGATCACGATGTGGAGCAGCGCCGAGCTGCCCGGCGCGCGCGAGGACCTGCACGCCAACCTCACCGGCGGCCAGCTCGAGAAGTGGCTGAAGCAGAAGGTGCTGCTGCCCGCCACCGCCACCAGCTGCACCATCCCGAAGGGCATCTTCGCGGGCACGTCGAAGGTAGACGGCCGGCAGGCGACGATGCCCGGCATGCTCAACATGACCGCGTATGGCCCCGAAAGCTGGATCACCTATCCGCCCAAGCCAGCCGATCCGAAGCAACCGTGGAACCCGGAATGGAGCGTACGCTTGCGCGCCCGGTCCAGCGCCTCGGCGATCCTCGGGCTGGATTTCGGCGGCATGCAGCAGATGGAAGAGGATGGCGAGGACGGCCAGCCGCAGCAGAAGAAGCCCGGCATGAAGGGATTGCTCAAGGGCATCCTCGGCGGTTGACCGACGCCGGGCTTGTCGCCGCCCGGCCGCGCGGCGACCATGGGCGCCGGTCGATCCCCCGGCGCCCCGCATGCCCTACCTGCAACTCGCCCTGCCCTGCACCGAACGCCTGCAGCCGCGCTATGAACGCGCGCTGGAGGACGTAGGCGCGCTCGCGATGACCCTGCAGGACGCGCACCTCGATGCCGCCGACGAGCAGGCGATCTTCGAGCCGGGCGTCGGCGAGATCCCGTTGTGGGACGAGATGACCCTGACCGCGCTGTTCGATGCCGAGGCCGACGGTCTGGCGCTGCTCGCCGCGCTGGATGCCTTCGATCCCGAACTCGACTGGTCGCGCGCGCGCTTCGAGGTGGTCGAGGACCAGGACTGGGAACGCGCCTGGCTCGACCAGTTCCGGCCGATGCGCTTCGGTGCGCGCACCTGGATCGTGCCGTGGAACCACGAGGTCCCGGCCGAGGCCGGCGGCGACGCCGCGATCGTGCGGCTCGACCCGGGCCTGGCGTTCGGCTCGGGGACCCACCCGACCACCGCGCTGTGCCTGCAATGGCTGGATGCGCTGGCGGGCGCGGGCGAATTGCAGGGCCGCGCGGTGCTCGACTTCGGGTGCGGCAGCGGCATCCTCGCGCTGGCCGCGCTCAAGCTGGGCGCGGGCACCGCGACCGGCGTCGACAACGACCCGCAGGCCTTGCTGGCCACCGCCGACAACGCCGATCGCAACGGCGTCGCCATCGCCGCCTGGCTGCCAGCCGACGAACCCCCGGCGCGCTACCCGGTGGTGGTCGCGAACATCCTCGCGTCGGCGCTGGACGCGCTGGCCGAGACCCTCGCCCAGCGCACCGCGCCCGGTGGCCGGCTGGCGATGTCGGGCATCCTCGCCGGCCAGGAGGACGCGCTGCTGGCGCGCTATGCCGCGTGGTTCGACGAGCTCCGCGTCGCCCGCGAGGAGGACTGGGTGCGGATCGACGGCAGGCGCCGCGCGTGAGCAGCGACCCGAGCTTCCTGCGCAAGCCCGCGCCCGCGCGCCGTCGCGTCGACGAGTGGATCGCGTTGGTCGTCCTCGGCCTGCTGCTGGCGGTGCAGCTGTTCCTCGCCCAACGCGCGCAACTCGCTGCGGATGCGCGCTGGCGCCCGCTGGTGCAGGCCATCTGCGACGTCGCCGGTTGCAGCGTGCCGGCATGGCGCGAGCCCGGCGCGTTCGCGATGCTCGCGCGCGACGTGATCGCGGTGCCCGGGCGCCCCGGCGTGCTGCGCGTGCAAGCCAGCATTCGCAACGACGCGCGCTGGCCGCAGCCCTGGCCCGCGCTGCGCCTTAGCCTGGCCGACGCCAGCGGGCGCGTGCTCGGTGCGCGCCGCTTCGCGCCCACCGACTACCTCGGTCGCGCGCCGGGCACGGCGACCCTGGTCCCCGGCCAGGCCGCGCAACTGGCGTTCGACATCGCCGAACCCGGCGCCGGCGTGGTCGCGTTCGACTTCCGCTTCGAATGACGTGCGCCACGTCGCAAGCGCGACAAGGTGAATGCGCCAGCGGCCTGACACGCGCCGCGGCATCGCGCTAGACTGCCGGCCCGCACCGATGACCCGGCTCGATGCGGTTCCGCGCCACAGGGGTCCTGCTTGAACATCTCCGCCGACCGCCACGACGCCCAGCGCGCGCCCTTGCGCGACCACGTCGCCAATTCCGTGCGCCGCTACCTGCACGACCTGGACGGCTGCGAGACCGACGACCTCTACGAGATCGCACTGCGCGAACTGGAGATCCCGCTGTTCGCCGAAGTCCTGCGGCACTGCGACGGCAACCAGAGCCGCGCCGCGGCGATGCTGGGCATCCACCGCGCCACCCTGCGCAAGAAGCTGCGCGACTACGGGATGGGCTGAGCCCGGGAGGCCGCCGGCTGCGGCCTATAATGGCGGCTTCCCCACCGCTGCATCCCTTCCCATGACCGCTGCCGCCCCCGCCAGCGGCGCATTCGCCGGCCGTCCGGTGACCGTGCGCCGCGCCCTGCTGTCCGTGTCCGACAAGACCGGCCTGCTCGACCTCGCCACCGCCCTGCACGCGCGCGGCGTCGAACTGCTCTCGACCGGCGGCACCGCGAAGGCATTGCGCGATGCCGGCCTGGCGGTGAAGGACGTCAGCGAGGTCACCGGCTTCCCGGAAATGATGGATGGCCGAGTCAAGACCCTGCATCCGCTGGTGCACGGCGGCTTGCTGGGCCGCGCCGGCATCGACGACTCGGTGATGGCCGCGCATGGCATCGGCGCCATCGACCTGCTGGTGCTGAACCTGTATCCGTTCGAGGCCGTCACGGCGCGCGCCGACTGCACGCTGGCCGACGCGGTGGAGAACATCGACATCGGCGGCCCGGCGATGCTGCGCAGCGCGGCCAAGAACTTCGCCCGCGTCGCGGTGGCCACCGATCCGTCGCAGTACGCGGGCCTGCTGGCCGAGCTCGATGCGCACGACGGCGCGCTGTCCGCGCAGACCCGCTTCGCCCTGTCGGTCGCGGCGTTCAATCGCGTCGCGCAGTACGACGCCGCGATCAGCCACTACCTCTCGGCGATCACCGATGCGTCCACCGCAGTGCCGGTGCGCGCGATGTTCCCGGCACAGGCGAACGGCAACTTCGTCAAGGTGATGGACCTGCGCTACGGCGAAAACCCGCACCAGCAGGCCGCGTTCTACCGCGACCTCTGGCCCGCGCCCGGCTCGCTGGCGACGCTGGAACAGCTGCAGGGCAAGGAGCTCAGCTACAACAACATCGCCGACAGCGACGCCGCGTGGGAATGCGTGCGCCAGTTCGACGCGCCGGCCTGCGTGATCGTCAAGCACGCCAATCCCTGCGGCGTGGCGGTGGGCAGCGGCTGCCTTGATGCCTACGAGCGCGCCTACGCCACCGATCCGACCAGCGCATTCGGCGGGATCCTGGCGTTCAACACGCCGCTCGACGGCGCGACCTGCAAGGCGATCCTCGATCGCCAGTTCGTCGAAGTGCTGATCGCGCCGGA
>JAFLEB010000060.1:0-9015 GCA_017302075.1 Lysobacterales bacterium | reverse complement strand
TTCACCGGCGTGCGGCATTTCAGGCATTGAGCAATTCCTCCCTCTCCCCTCGCGGGAGAGGGAAGCGCGCGCAGCGCGCAGGGAGAGGGGTCGCTTGAACGGAACATTCCCTCTCCCGCCCTTCGGGCACCCTCTCCCACAAGGGGAGAGGGAATGACAGGCAATCATTCGGCAGGTGGATGCATCATGAAACTCCTCGTCATCGGTTCCGGCGGTCGCGAGCACGCGCTGGCGTGGAAGCTGGCGCAATCGCCGCGCGTCTCCGAGGTGCTGGTCGCACCGGGCAACGCCGGCACCGCGACCGAGCCGAAGTGCCGCAACGTCGCGGTCAAGGCCACCGACATCCACGGCCTGCTACGGCTGGCGCAGGACGAAGGCGTGGCGCTGACCGTGGTCGGCCCGGAGCAGCCGCTGGTGGCCGGCGTGGTGGATGCGTTCCGCGCGCAGGGCCGTCGCATCTTCGGGCCCACCGCCGCGGCCGCGCAGCTGGAAGGCAGCAAGGCCTACGCCAAGGACTTCCTGCAACGACACGGCATCCCCACCGCGTTCTACGCCGTGCACACCGACGTCGACGCCGCGCTGGCCTACGTCCGCGACAAGGGCGCGCCGATCGTGGTCAAGGCCGATGGCCTGGCCGCGGGCAAGGGCGTGATCGTGGCGATGACCCTGCAGGAGGCCGAGGACGCCGTGCGCGACATGCTCTCGGGCAACGCGTTCGGCGACGCCGGCGCGCGCGTGGTGATCGAGGAATTCCTGGACGGCGAGGAAGCCAGCTTCATCTCGATGGTCGACGGCCGCACCGCGCTGCCGATGGCCACCAGCCAGGACCACAAGCGCGTGGGCGATGGCGACACCGGCCCCAACACCGGCGGCATGGGCGCGTACTCGCCTGCGCCTGTGGTGACGCCCGAGGTACACGCGCGCGTCATGCGCGAGGTGGTGAACCCGACCGTGCAGGGCATGCTCGCCGATGGCATCCCGTTCACCGGCTTCCTCTACGCGGGACTGATGATCGACGCCGGCGGCGCGCCGAAGGTGATCGAGTTCAACGTGCGCTTCGGCGACCCGGAAACCCAGCCGGTCATGCTGCGCCTGCAGTCCGACCTGGTCGACTTGGTGGACGCCGCGATCGACGGCAAGCTCGACCGGATCGACGCGCACTGGGATCCGCGGCCTTCGCTCGGCGTGGTGATGGCCTCGGCGCCGTATCCGGACACGCCGGTGACCGGCGACGTGATCTCCGGCCTCGACGCGGTACCGGCCGATGCCAAGGTCTTCCACGCCGGCACCGCGCTGGATGCGCATGGCCAGGTCATCGCCACCGGCGGGCGCGTGCTGTGCGCCTGCGCGCTCGGCGACAGCGTGGCCGATGCGCAACAGCGGGCCTACGCGGGCGTCGCCGCGATCCACTGGACGCACGAGTTCCACCGCCGCGACATCGGCTGGCGGGCGATCGCGCGGGAACGCAGCTAGAGGCTGAACCTCCAGAGTGTGGAAGATTGCCGGGGCGATCCCGCCCGTCTGGGGTGTTCGGCCCTTCGATTGAACCCTTGGTCCCACCCGGCGCGCGCCGCGTCCGCACTGCTGCACGCGGATACACGCATCCTGCCGGTTGTCGTCCGCTCGCCTGCGATCGGGCCGCCTGCGCGGCCCCGGGCGTTATCGCGGAACTCGGGGAATGGGGAGATGCGCATGCTCACGTCGCTGTTCGCGAAAGGCCGGGGCCGTTCGGCTCGTGGCGGTTTGATCGTCGTCCTCCTCGGGCTCGCCGCGATGTGGCCCGGTTTCGCCAACGCACAACACACCTCCACGGAATGCCCGGCCCAGACAGCCTCGGTGACTGCGGGGGGCTCGGTGACCATCAACATCAGCGACTGCGAAGCGGTCAGCGGACTGGGCGGAGATGGTGCGATCGATGGTGGCAGCTACGGACCGAGCGATACCGAAGACCATGGGACCGCCACCACCCGGCATACCGGCGGCCAGTGGTACCTGGACTACAGCAACAACGGCACCGGCGTCGGATCGACCGACGTCTTCGAACTCAGTGACGGCTCCCTCACAGGCGCGGGCGACATCCGGTTCACCATCACCATCAACCCCTCGGCTTCTCCGATCACGGTCGCGCCCGCCAGCCTGCCGACGCTGAAGGCAGGCACCGCGTTTTCCCAATCGCTGGGTTCATCCGGTGGCCTCGCGCCGTACACGTACGCCTTGCAGAGCGGCATGCTGCCGCCCGGCATTTCGCTCAGCAGCGCCGGCGTCCTGAGCGGCACGCCGACGCAGCGCGGCGCCTACAGCTTCAGCGTGCGATCGACGGACTCGACCACGCCGACGGCGCAGTTCGTCGACAAGGGCTACACCGGCACGGTCCAGAACCCGACGCTCAGCCTGGCCACCCCGAGTGGTACCGCGATCCAGAGTACGGGGTTCTCGCAGACGCTGGCCACCACCGGTGGTGTTGCCCCTTACTCCTACCTGCTGGAGACCGGCACCTTGCCGGCCGGGATCACCCTCTCCTCTGCAGGCGTGGTCAGCGGCACCACGACCGCTGCCCCGGGCAACTACCCGGTCACGATCCGCGTCACCGATGCGAGTACCGGACCCGGCGCCTATTTCGAGCTCGAGACCTACACCCTGACCGTCAGCCCCCCGCCCAGCGTCAGCATCGCGGTGTCGCCGGCTTCGGTCAGTGAAGACGGCGCGACCAACCTCACCTTCACCGTCACGCGCAGCCTCAACCTGACCTCGCCGACGACGGTCAACATCACGACAAGCGGGACCGCGAGTTCCGGTTCCGACTATGCCGGCGGCGTCGCCACCGTCGTCATCCCGGCCGGCGCCACCACCGCGACCATCACCATCAACCCCACGGTCGACGGCACGCTCGAGCCCGACGAGACGGTCACCCTCATCGTCGCCGCCGGCACCGGCTACACGGTGGGCGCGCCGGGCAATGCCACCGGCACCATCCTCAACGACGACGTGCCGAGCCTGACCATCGCGGTGTCGCCAGCCACGGTTGCCGAGGACGGCGCGCCCAACCTCGTCTACACCGTCACCCTGGACCAGGCCGCGTTCAACCCCATCGTGGTCGGCTACACCATCGGCGGCACCGCCGCCAACGGAACCGACTACGCGACCATCGCATCGCCGTTGATCATCAACACCGGCAACACCACCGGCACGATCACCGTCAACCCCACCGCCGATACCACCCTCGAGGCCGACGAGACGGTCACCCTGACCCTCAACGCCGGCGCCGGCTACGCCGTCGGCGCCCCGAACAGCGCCACCGGCACGATCGCCAACGACGACCTGCCGAACCTGGCGATCAACGACGTCACCGCGAACGAGGGCAATTCCGGCACCACCAACTTCACGTTCACCGTCAGCCTCAGCGCACCGGCGGGCCCGGGCGGCGTCAGCTTCGATATCGGCACCGCCAACGGCACCGCCACGGCGGGCGTCGATTACGTCGCGCAGAGCCTGACCGGCCAGACCATCCCGGCCGGCAGCAGCACGTACACGTTCACCGTGCAGGCCAACGGCGACACGCTCAACGAACCGAGCGAGACCTTCTTCGCCAATGTCACCAACGTCACCAACGCGGTCGTGGCCGATGGCCAGGGCGTGGGCACGATCGTCAACGACGACCCGGTGCCCAGCCTCGCGATCAACGACGTCACCGTCACCGAAGGCAATAGCGGCACGACGAACGCGACCTTCACCGTGACCCTGGGCGCGGCCAGCGGCCAGTCCGTCACCGTGAACTACGCCACCGCCGATGGCACCGCGACGCAGCCGGCCGACTACACCAGCACCAGCGGCACGCTGACCTTCGCCCCAGGGCAGACCACCCGCACCATCGCGGTGCCGGTGATCGGCGAGACCGTGCCGGAGGCGAACGAGACCTTCTTCGTCAACCTGAGCGGCGCGACCAACGCGACGATCAGCGACAACCAGGGCATCGGCACCATCGACAATGACGACGTGCCGGTGGCGGTCGATCCGGTCTTCATCCCCGGCGCCACGGTGGGCTCGGCCTACAGTCAAGCGGTCACCGCCAGCGGCGGCACCGCGCCGTACACCTTCGCGGTGACCGCGGGCACGTTGCCGGCGGGCCTGACGCTGGCGCCGAGCGGCGCGCTCAGCGGTACGCCGACGGCGGGCGGCACCTTCAACTTCACCATCACCGCCACCGACAACAGCCCCTTCCCGGGTCCGTTCAGCGGCAACCGCGCCTACACGATGATCGTCAATCCGCCGACGATCGTGCTGCCCGCGACGTCGCTGACCGGTGGCACCCTCGGTTCGGCGTACTCGGCCTCCATCCCGGCGGCCTCGGGCGGTACCGCGCCGTATGCGTATGCGGTGACGGTCGGCAGCCTGCCGGGGGGCCTGGCGCTCAACGCCGCGACCGGCGCCATCGACGGTACGCCCACCGCCATCGGCACCTTCAACTTCACGGTGACCGCAACCGACAGCAGCACCGGTGCCGGCCCGTACACCGGCGACCGCGCCTACTCCATCACGGTCGTCGATGCGCCGCCGATCGCCGCCAACTCGTCGCTCACCGTCGCCTACAACGCCGCGGCCACCAGTGCGCCCTTGACCCTGAGCGGCGGTACACCGACCTCGCTGGCGATCACCCTGCCGCCGACGCACGGTACGGCCATCGTGACCGGTCCGGCCACCATCACTTACCAGCCGGACGCCGGCTATCGCGGCAACGACAGCTTCTCCTACACCGCCTCCAACTCCGGCGGCACCTCCGCCCCCGCGACCGTGGCCATCACCGTCCAGGATCCGGTGACCACCATCAGCGCCGGCGGCAGCCTCGGCGCCGCCGTGGCCGCGCCCTACAGCGTGACCTTCACATTCAGTGGCGGAACCGCCCCCTGGGGCGCCTACCAGGTCGCGAACCTGCCCGCCGGCCTGGCCATCACCGCCTCGACCGCGAACTCGGTCACCGTGTCGGGCACGCCCACGCAAGCCGGCACGTTCGCGCTGGACGTGGCCGGGACCGATGGCAGCACCCCGCCATATACCGCGCACCAAGCGTTCACCCTCACCGTCGACGCACCCGTGCTCGCATTGGGCCCGGGTGCCGGAACGCTCGCCGCGACGTATGCGGCGCCGTTCTCGCAGGCTTTCACCGCCAGCGGCGGCATCGGCCCCTACACCTATGCGCTGGCCGGCACACTGCCTACCGGCATGAGCTTCAGCGGCAATACCCTGGCCGGCACGCCGCTGCAGCCCGGCAACTACAGCATCACCATCACGGCCACCGACACCGGCGCCACCGGCCCCGGCGCTCCGTTCCAGGCCAGCAACACCTACACCTTGCAGGTCGGCGCCCCGGCCATCGCCATCACCCCGGCGGCCTTGCCCGCCACCACTGCCGGCGCGACCTACCTGCAGTCCCTCACCGCGACCGGCGGCGTGGCCCCCTACACGCACGCGATCACCGCGGGCGGCCTGCCGCCCGGGATCACCTTGTCAACCGGCGGCGTGCTGTCCGGCACCCCCACCACCAGCGGCACGTTCGCGTTCACGGTCACCGCCACCGACGGCAACGGGCAGTCGGGCGCGCAGGCCTATACCCTCGTCGTGGCCGTGCCGGTGCTCGGCATCAGCCCTGCGACGCTGCCCGCGGGGACCGCCGGCACGGCCTACTCGCAGGCGCTGACGATCGCGGGTGGCATCGCGCCGTACACCGTCACCCAGACCGGCACGCTGCCGAACGGCCTCACCTTCAACGCGGCGTCCCGCACCTTCAGCGGCATCCCGACCCAGGCCGGGACCTTCCCGCTCACCGTCACCGTCACCGACAGCACCGGCGGCACCCCCGCCACCGCCTCCGTGGCCTACACCCTGGACATCGCGGCGCCTGCGCTCGCGTTGAGTCCGGCGGCCGGCACCCTGGTCGCACCGTACGCTGCCCCTTACACGCAGGCTTTCGTCGCCAGCGGTGGCGTCGGACCGTATGCTATTGCCCTCTCCGGTGCATTGCCGGATGGCATGGCCTTCGCCGGCGGCACGCTCTCCGGCAGCCCGACCGCGCCGGGCAACTACCCGATCACCGTCACCGCCACCGACACCGGCAGCACCGGCCCCGGCGCACCGTTCTCGATCGCGCATGCCTACATGCTCACGGTACCCACGCCCAGCGTGGCCCTGGATCCGCCGACCCTGCCCGCCCCGATCGCGGCCGTCGCCTACGCCGCCACGGTCACCGCGAGCGGTGGCGCGGCGCCCTACACCTTCGCGGTCACCGCAGGCAGCTTGCCGCCCGGCATCACCCTCGCCGCGGACGGCACCCTGTCCGGCACCTCGAACCAGGTCGGCGATTACGTCGCCACGATCTCCGCCACCGATCGCCATGGCCTCGTGGGCAGCCGCAGCTACGCGATGACGATCGCGGCGCCCGCGCTGTCCATGACCCCCGCTGCCGGAACGCTGCCTGCGCCCTATGCCGCCCCGTTCTCGCAAGCGTTCGTCGCCAGCGGCGGCTCGGGCAGCTTCAGCTATGCCCTCACTGGCACGCTCCCGGCAGGCCTGGCCTTCAGCGGCAACACGATCAGCGGCACGCCGACCGCGCCGGGCAGCTACCCGGTCACCATCACCGCCACCGACAGCGTGCTGACCGGCATCGGCGCCCCCTTCTCGATCGCACGGCAGTACACGATCGAGGTGCCGGCGCCGGCGATCGCGATCGACCCCGCCACGTTGCCCGGCACCACGGCGGGCCTGGCCTACAGCCAGGCCATCTCCGCGACCGGTGGCAGCGCGCCCTATGCATTCGCGGTGGACACCGGTGCCTTGCCGACCGGCCTGGCCCTCGGCAGCAACGGCACCGTGTCCGGAACCGCCACCAGCGCAGGCGCGTTCGACTTCACGGTGACCGCCACCGACCGCTTCGGGCAGTCCGCCAGCCGGGCCTACACCCTGGTGGTCGCGGTCCCGACGCTGGCACTCACCCCGGCGACGCTGCCGGCCGGGATCGCCGGCACGGCCTACTCGCAGGCGCTGACGATCGCGGGCGGCATCGCGCCCTACACCGTCACCCAGACCGGCACGCTGCCCAGCGGCCTGGTCTTCGACCCGGCGACACGGACCTTCAGCGGGACCCCGACCCGGTCCGGCACGTTCAACATCAGCGTCACCGTCACCGACAGCACCGGCGGCACCGCAGCCACGGTCACCAACGCCTACACGCTGACCATCGCGGTCCCGGCCCTGGCGCTCACGCCCACGGCGGGCGCGCTGCCCGGCGGCACCGGCGGCGTCGCCTACAGCCAGGTGTTCGCGGCCTCGAACGGCGTCGCGCCCTACACGTATGCGGTGGCCTCCGGCACCCTGCCCGCCGGGCTGTCGTTGAACCCCGCCACCGGCGCCCTGGCAGGCACGCCCACCGTCGCCGGCAGTTTCGGCTTCAGCATCCGCGCCACCGACAGCACCAGCGGGACTGCGGCGCAGGTCGAACAGGCCTACACCCTCGCCCTGCTCGCGCCCACCATCGCCATCGCGCCCGTCGCCCTGCCCGCCGGCATGCTCGGCGCACCCTACGACCGCACCCTGACCGCCAGCGGTGGATCCGCCCCGTACCGCTTCGCCGTGGCCTCCGGCAGCCTCCCTGCCGGGATCACGCTGGACCAGGGCGGCCGCCTGCATGGCACGCCCACCACCACCGGCACGTTCGCGCTCACCGTGCGCGCCACCGATGCCTTGGGCTTCAGCGCGACCCGCGCGCTCAGCCTGGTCATCGACGCGCGTCCGGATCCATCGCAGGACGCCGACGTCCGCGGCTTGCTGCAAGCCCAGGTCGCGACCACCCGCAGGCTGGCGGACGCGCAGTCGAGCAACTTCCGCAACCGCATGGAAGCCCTCCACGATGGCGGCGCCGAGCCCGGCTTCTCGAACCAGTTGAGCATCGCCGGCGGCAATGCCTGCCTGCCCGATCCGCAGGATCGTTCCGGACTGCACTGCCCGGCGCGCCTGGCCCACGGCCCCTCCGCCGCGGATGAACCGATGGACGCGGCGCCCACCGGCTCCGCCACCCACCAGACCTTCGGGGCGTGGATCGGCGGCAGCCTCCGTTCCGGCGCCCTCGACGGCAAGGGCGCGGCCGCCGAGGTCGACTTCGAGACCGATGGCCTCAGCGCCGGCGTGGACCATCGCTTCTCGCCGGCCTTCGCCGCCGGCCTCGGGCTGGGCTACGGCCGCGACGAGAGCCGCATCGGCGAGGAGGGGGCCCGGCTCGACGCCAAGGCACGCACCTTTGCGGCCTACGCCAGCTACCACCCCGGCGAGCACCTCTACGTCGACACCCTGCTCGGCTACCAGTCGCTGGCGTACCGCATGCGCCGCAACGCCGGCAACGGCGGCACCCTGCATGGGCAGCGCGACGGCAGCCAGTGGTTCGCCTCGCTCACCGTCGGCACGACCCGCGAGGCGTCGGACACCTGGTCGTGGTCACCCTACGGACGCCTCGACGCCAGCCGCGCCACCCTCGATGGGTACGTGGAGTCCGGCGACGCGGTCTACGCGCTGCGCTACGACGCGATGGACGTGGATGGCCAGACCGGCGCCATCGGCCTGCGCCTGGATGGCGCATTCGCGACCTCTTGGGGCCGCCTGCAGCCGCAGCTGCGCCTGGAGTACCAGCACGACTTCCAGTCGGATGCGTTCGCCGTGATCCGCTACGCGGACGGCTTGGGCCCGATCTACCGCGCCGATTTCGTCGGCTTCGACCGCAACCGCTTCATGCTCGGCGCCGGGCTCCTGCTGCGCACCGAGCGTGGTTGGAGCACGCGCTTCGAGTACCGCGGCCTGCTCGGCAACGATGGCCGCGACCACGGCGTGAACGTCACCGTCGAGAAGGGCTTCTGAGGCCCCTCCACCGACGGGCAGCGCTAGCCCGCGCTGCCCGTCACCGGCACCAGCACGCGCGACGCCCCATGCGGGGCGCCGCGCAGGTACTGCGGCGAAGCCGCCGCCTGCGCGTCGAGC